>CANJOS010000056.1 GCA_947476015.1 Comamonadaceae bacterium
AGGGGCAACAAGACGTTGTCAAGGGTGGTGCGCCAAGGTAACAAAGAAGGCGCCTGGAAGGCCATGCCACTGATTTTCAAAGGGCCGGTGACGGGTTGGCCATCCACCAAAATTTGGCCCTTGCTGGGCCGCTTGAGTCCTGTGGTGAGCTTCATGAAGGTGGACTTGCCGCAGCCCGATGGACCCACAATGGCAATGAACTCGCCCTGTTTGACTTGAAGGTTAATGTCTTCAACTGCAAAGTGGTTTTCCGCTAACAACTCATCGTTGTAGGCCAACCAAACATTTTGAAAGTCAACGAAATTTGCAGTGGTCAAAACAGGCCGCCTTGTTCTATCAAAAATTACTTCTTAGGCTTGGGCAAGATGTCCAGTTCTTTGGCGGTAGGCAAGAAGGAGCCATTCCAAATGTCATCGGCCTTCACACGTGTTTTGGTGTTGAAAGCATCAGAAACTTGCGATGCCATGAGTGACAAGCGAGGGCCCCTGATTTGACCAAAACCTTCTTCACGAGCGGAGGGGCTGTTGATCACGGTGTCGATGGCCAATTGCAAACGGCGAGTTTCAAGTTCGACATTGATAATGCCGTCGCGCGCCTTCACATCGCCGATGGCTGCTGCTGGGTTGGCAATCACGTCTTTGGCACCTTTGGTGAAGGCTGCCAAAAAGGCTTTCAATGCAGCAGGATTTTCCTTGATGAGTTTAGGAGAGGCGATGATGGCGTTGCCATACAACTTCACACCGAAATCGGGGTATTGCATCACGACCACATCGGCCGCTTTCACGCCTCGAGCTTCGATGTTCAAAAGTGATGTGAATGTGAAGCCAGTGATGGCATCAACATCGCCACGAACCAACATGGTTTCGCGCAATGGAGGGTCCATGGCTGTCCAATTCACATTGCCAATGTTGTTGGCAACTTGAAAGATGGGAAAAGCGCGGCGGCCAGCATCAAAAACTGGGGCGCCTAATTTTTTGCCAGCCAAATCGGCTGGGGTTTTGATGCCTGATTTTTTCAAGGCCATGACCGAAGCCGGTGTGTTGTTGTAGACCATCATGACGGCCACGGGTTTATTGGGCGCATCGGGATTGTTGGCATGGAATTCCATCAAGGCTGCCAAGTCGGCAAAGCCAACGTCGTAGGTACCTGATGCAACACGCGTGACAGCGCCACCAGAGCCGTTGCCGGCATCTACAGTGACGTCCAATTTGGCGTCCTTGAAGTAGCCCTTGGCAACGGGTGTAAGGAAGAAAGCTGCAGGGCCTTCGAAACGCCAGTCCAATTGAAATTTCAAAGGCGTGGTTTGCGCCTGAGCAAAGCCAAAGGTGCAAGCCGCCAAAAGGGCTGCAGTGGTTTTAAGCAAGTGACGTTTTTTCATAGAAGCTCCAAAAAGAATAGATGAGTAAGTGCTGAAATTTGGCAAGCAATAAGGATGCCATTATCGGTGGCTTAAACAATGCGGTGATCATGCAAAGTGTATACAGTTTTCAAGGGAAAAAGGATCGGTAAAACCCTAGGCTCGCTCTAAATTGGTTCATGGTCAATGAAGAAGGTCCAAAAGGGTGCGCGCTATCACCTTGGTGGCTTTGCGCAAGTCTTCTAAATTAAGGCGTTCATCGGCGCGCTTCGCGTGAGATTCCAAAACGGTGCGGGGTCCTGCCCCGTAGATGACCCCGGGAATGCCCTTTTCCACATACAGCCGGACGTCGGTGTAAAGCGGTGTGCCCATGGCGGGAATGGGTTCACCAAAAATTTCGGCGCCGTGCTGCTGAATAGCATGAACCAGGGGGGCGTTCCCAGTGAGTGGTTTCATGGCATGCGCCATCAAGATGCGTTTGATGTCAATGCCGACTTGAGCTTCCTTGGATTTGCCTTGGTTGAAGGATTCAAGCGCGGAGGCAATGACTTGTCGAATGTTGGCCTCAACCTCATGGGGGGTTTCCTCGGGAATCATGCGTCGGTCGAGTTTGAAGGTCACGGTGCCGGGAACCACATTGGTGTTGGTACCGCCTTCAATGCGACCCACATTCAGGTAGGGGTGCTGAATGCCTTCTACTTTGGAAGTCACTTGTTTGTAGAGTTTGTTTTGTGCATACAGCTGGGCCAAGATGTGCACAGCCGCTTGGAGGGCATCTACACCCGTGTCTGGAATGGCGGCGTGCGCCATCTTGCCATTGACGGTGACTTCCAATTGCAAACAACCATTGTGGGCCGTGACCACTTGATAACTGAAACCTGCGGCAATCATCAAATCAGGCTTGGTGTAAGCCTTGTCTAAGAGCCAGCCTGGGCCTTTTTCGCCGCCAAATTCTTCGTCGTAGGTGAAGTGCAATTCAACATTGCCTTTGAGAGACACTTTGTCTTGAGATTGAAGCGCTTCAACTGCACGCAATGCAAAAGTGAATGTGGAGAAGTCGCATTTACTCACAGCTGTAGCGCGGCCATACATATGACCGTTTTTAATTTCGCCGCCATAGGGCGAATGTGTCCAGCCTTCTCCAGGTGGCACCACATCGCCATGAGCATTGAGGGCAATGGTTTTACCACCTGCACCAAAGGGCCGACGGACAATCAGGTTGGTGAGCGAGGTGAGGCCATAGGCTTTGACCTCTGCTTCAGGCACCGGAAATTGCTCTGCTTCGTAGCCATAGGCTTTCAATAGTTCAGTGGTCTTTGCTGCGTGGGGTGCATTGTTCCCAGGTGGCGTGTCTGTGGGAACCTGAACCAAAGCTTGTAGAAACTTCACTTGTTCATCAAAGTGAGCATCAATCCATTGATCTAGCTGTTTGTAATTGTGGGGTGAAACTGTCATGTGAAGTTAATTCTCAAGGGCAAGTTGACTCAAAACATTTTCAAACGCTGCGATGCAAAGTTGCATGTCGTCGCTGGTGGTGGACTCTAAGGGGTTGTGGCTGATACCACTGTTTTCGCCGCGTACAAAAAGCATGGCCTGTGGCATCACTTCGTGCAGCTTCATGGCGTCGTGTCCGGCACCGCTGGGCATCACAAACAGGGGAATGCCCAAGGCTTTTAACGCTTGCTCCCAGCGGGCCTGCCATGCCTTGTGGCTGGGCGCTGCAGCAGCGCGCAGGGTGACCTCGCGTTGGCAGATGAGACTCCGTCGCTGACAAATATCATCAAGGGCATTGAGAACATCTCGCTCAAGAGCGTCGCGTTGTTCATCTGTGGGCGCACGCATGTCCATGGAAAATGTGCACCGTCCTGGTACCACATTGACAGAGCCGTTAGGCACATTCAATTGGCCCATGGTGGCCACTGAATTGCCATCGCTTGCGGCACGTTTTTCCATGAACAATGCCAGTTCAGCAACAGCACAGGCTGCATCGCGGCGACGGTCCATGGGAGTGGTGCCTGCGTGGCTAGCCATGCCGATCATGTTGCAGAGGTAGCGCACACTGCCATTGATTGAGCTGACCACACCCAAGGGTAAATTCATTTCATTGAGCACGGGACCTTGTTCAATGTGAACTTCGATGAAGCCTAAATAATCAGCGGGGTTGCGTTGAATACTGGGGATGTCTTGTACCCTCAAACCTGCCAGGGCCATGGCATCTTTCATGGCAATGCCCTGAGCATCTGTTTGCTCCAACCATGCAGGATTGAACTGTCCCACCAGTGCGCCAGAACCTAGAAATGTGGCTTTGTAGCGTTGACCTTCTTCTTCTGCAAACGCAACCAACTCGATGCCATAGGGCAGTCGTGTTGAATGACTTGACAGCTTTTGCACGCAAGCCATGGGCACATAAATACCCAAGCGGCCATCGTATTTGCCACCATTGCGAACAGAGTCGTAATGACTTCCTGTCAACAGATAGGGAGCGCCATTTTGAGCGGGATGGTAGCGGCCAACCACATTGCCAACAGCATCGACAAAGACTTCGTCAAAACCTACGGACTTCATGCTGTGTTGAATGCTGGCGCTACAAGCCAAATGCGCCTCGGTCAGGTAAGTCACAGTCAACTGGCCCGCTTCTTTAAAAACCGGATCACTGAACTGCGCGAGGTCTTCTTGGCAGTCCCACACCCAATTGCCTTGTGTAGGATGACTTCCTGATTTGTCGTTCAAGCGAATCTCAACAATGCGATGAATGTTTCTCAGACACTCTTGAAGCTCAAAATCAGGGTGGCCTTGAAGTCGTCTTTCAAAGCAGGCAATGATTTGATGTTTGTTGAGGCCCAGGCCGCGAGGTCCAAGGACAGCCAAGATGAAAGGCCAACCAAATTTTTGCTTGTAGGCCGCGTTTAAATGTTGAATTTTTTCAAACTCAGCAGGCGTACATTCAGTCAAGCCTGCTTTGCTTTGCTCGTTGCTGGATTCGGCGGTCAGTTCCTTGCGAATCATGGCCTTGCCTGCGAGTTCAGGGTGTGCGCGAATTAAATCAATCTGTGCCTCTCGGCCCGCTTCTTGTAGCACTTGCGTCATGCAATGTTTGAGATGCGACCAAGATGTGAATGGCCGACCCTTCAAGGCCCGTTCGGCAATCCATGGCGAGTGTTCGTACAGGCCGTCCAGAAGTTGTGTGGCTTCTTGAATGGATGCCGCATTGATTTGTTCAAGGCTGAGAGTCATGGTGTGAAGGGATGCGTTGATTTCCAATGACGGGCGATGTCCAATCGGCGGCAAACCCACACATGGTCATGCGATTGAACATGGTCTAAGAATCGCTGAAGTGCCGTGATTCGGCCGGGTCGCCCTAACAATCGGCAGTGCATGCCAATGCTCATCATTTTGGGTTGGTTCAAACCTTGAGGGTCGCCTTCTTTGTAGAGCACATCAAAGCTGTCTTTCAAGTATTGAAAAAACGGATCGGCGTGCGAGTAGCCTTGCGGTAAAGCAAATCGCATGTCATTGCAATCCAGGGTGTAGGGCACGATCAATTGGGGCACCACACTGCCATCACTTTTGGCGACTTTCATCCAAAACGGCAGATCATCACCGTAGTAGTCACTGTCGTATTCAAAGCCACCGAAGTCGGCCACCAAGCGCCTTGTTCGGGGGCTGTCGCGGCCTGTGTACCAACCTAAGGGCCGTTCGCCGCTGAGCTTTTGAAGGATGTCCATGGCTTCTGCCATGTGGGCGCGCTCGGTGGCTTCGTCGATGTTTTGATAGTGGATCCATTTCAAGCCATGGCATGCAATGTCATAGCCTAACTCTTGAAAGGCCGCCAGCAGATCGGTATGCTTTTGCAACGCAGTGGCCACACCAAAAACAGTCAGTGGCAGTTGGCGCTTTTCAAATTCACGCAGCACTCGCCAAACGCCTGTGCGGGCGCCGTATTCGTAGATGCCCTCCATGCTGATGTGTCGATCAGGGTAGGCTGCAGGGTTGAACATTTCAGACAGAAATTGTTCGGAACCTGCATCACCATGCAGCACCGAATTTTCACCACCTTCTTCGTAATTCAGCACAAACTGAACGGCCACGCGCGCTTGGTCTGGCCATTGAGCATGGGGTGGATTTTTTCCGTAGCCTTTAAGGTCGCGAGGGTAGGGCGCGGTGGCGTCGTAGGTGCTGTGGATCATGACAAAGCCAAAGAGATATCGTGGGTTGGGATTTTTTTATCAAAGCTCAAGCTTTCCTCTACGAAGACCAAGTGTTCTTCCATCAGGCGTGCTGAAAGATCTTCATCTTTTTGAGCCATGGCTTCGACAATGGCTTCGTGTTCGTGAGCAGAATGTTGGGCGGCGTTTTGAGATTGGTACATCAAGGTGATCAGAGCGCAGCGAGAGATCAGTTCACCTAAAATTTGGGCCAGAACATCATTGCCCATGAGTTCTGCAATGCGCACATGAAAATCGCCCAGCAGCTCAGTTCGCCCTCGAACGTCTTCTCTGGACACCGCTTCTTTTTCTTGTTTGGTGTGCGCTTTCAAGGCGCGAATTTTGGCCGGGGTGATGTTGCGCACAAACTCGCGTGTCATTTGAACTTCCAGCATGCGCCGGACCGCAAAGACTTGTTTGGCCTCCTCGGTGGAAGGAGCCGCCACAAATGCGCCGCGGGCAGGCTCCATGCGAATTAAGCGGTTTTGTGACAGTTGAAAAAGTGCTTGCCTCACCAGGGTGCGAGAGACGCCAAAGTGCGTGGCCAGTTTTTGCTCAGCCAATTTAGAGCCAGGCATGAGCCGGTGCTCAACAATGGCCTTGGTTAATGCACTGACAATGGCATGCGTTGAAGAAGTTTCCATGGAGGGCCATGATAGCTACAAATGCTAAAAGTGTATACACTTTCAGTCGACCAAATCAAGAAAGATGCATCATGGGTTTAAGCACACACGTTTTGGACACCATGCACGGCTGCCCCGCAGCAGGCATGCAGGTGAGCCTGTACACCACCGAAGGCCAATTTGCCACCTTGGTCAAAAGCTTTCAATTGAATGCCGATGGGCGCAACCCAGACGGACCTTTGTATGACAACCACAGCTTGCAAAAGGGCACTTATCGCTTGGTCTTTGATGTGGCGGGCTACTTCAAAGCCAAGGGCGTTCAATTGCCAGAGCCCAATTTTTTGGATCGGGTGACCCTTGATTTTGGCGTGGCCGATGTGACCCAGCACTATCACGTGCCACTTTTGGCCAGCCCTTGGAGTTACTCAACTTACCGAGGTTCCTGATTTAACAATTATTTCTGCCTGCTGATGCCCTCAAAGCAGGTGAAATCAATAAAATCGACATTTGTTCAGACCTAACCCCGAATCACCTCCCATCATGAGCCAAGTGACCAATACAGTGCGTTTTGTGCTTGACGGCAAAATCGTTGAAGCCCAAGGCGTGCGCCGCACCACCACCGTTTTAGATTACCTGCGCGAGCAACTGCAGCGCACAGGCACCAAGGAGGGATGTGCGGAAGGCGATTGCGGGGCGTGTGTGGTCATGGTGGGCGAATTGAATGCCAGTGGCCAAGGCGTGAATTACAAAGCAGTCAACAGTTGCATTCAATTGCTACCTTCTCTTGATGGCAAGTCGATCAAGACCGTTGAAAGCTTGAAAAAAGCAGATGGGGCTTTGCATCCTGTTCAAAAAGCCATGGTTGAGTGTCATGGCTCTCAGTGCGGCTTCTGCACACCTGGCATTGTGATGAGCTTGGTCAATTTGGTGCAAGTCAATCCCAATCCTAAGCGCCAAGAAGTGAGCGATGCCCTCAGTGGTAACTTGTGCCGTTGCACTGGCTACTCGCCCATCTTGGAGGCAGCTTCAAAAGCATGTGGCAATAAAGCAGCACTTAAAATTGAAGATGCCGCCGATGTGCCACTGCTGAAAGAAATTCTGCGAGCGTCCACCCCCACGCTCAGTTTGGAGGGTGACATCATTGTTCAGCCTGTGGTGCGAACGCGCAAAGGCAATGAGTTTGTGTCACCTGCCACCCTTGCCGAAGTGGCCGACTATTTGGTGAAGCACCCCACCGCCACCTTGCTTGCGGGCAGCACCGAAGTGGGCTTGCAAGTGAACAAACAATTTTCACGTCCCGATCACATTGTGTATTTGGGCAACGTGGCCGAGCTCAAACAAGTCAAAGAGACGGCCCAGGCTTGGCACATTGGCGCCGTGGTTTCTCTCACGGAAGTAGAAACTTTGGTTGCCAAGGTCTATCCAGATTTTGCGGAAGTGTTGCGCCGCTTTGGTTCACCTCCCATTCGTTCCACTGCGACCTTGGCTGGCAACATTGCCAACGGCTCGCCCATTGGTGACTCCATGCCCTGTCTGATGGCTTTGGGCAGCACCCTCACATTGCGCCGTGGTGACACAACCCGCACAGTCTCTTTGGACAAGTTTTACACAGGCCAAAAACAAACCGTGTTGCAAGCGGGTGAGTTCATTGAAGCTGTGGTATTGCCCAAGCCGCAATCAGGCCAAGTATTCCGCGCGCACAAAGTGAGCAAGCGTTTTGAGCAAGATATTTCAGCAACCTGCGCGGCCATCACTTACACCTTGAAAGCTGGCAAGTTGAGTGGTGTGAAGTTGGCCTACAACGGCTTGGCGCCTTCGCCTTGCCGCGCCCCCAAATTAGAGGCGGTTTTGGAAGGGAAGGCGCCCTCCGAGGTCAAAGCATCCGATTTGGACGCCGCCATTGCCGCCAGTTTCGTGGCGCGTGATGGCCTGCGTGCCACATGGGCCTATCGTTCCTTGGTGGCTCGCAATTTGGTGATTGATTTTATTGAAGAACAAACTCAACAAACTACGGAGGTGGCTTAAATGAACGCGCCTATTTCTTTGCACAATTTGTTGCCCGTATCGGGCATTCAACAAGGCACCGATGTCATTCATGAGTCTGCACATTTGCATGTCACAGGCAGCGCCACTTTCACCGACGACATGCCTGAGTTGGCTGGCACCTTGTATGCCGCGATCATTAAGTCGCCTGTAGCGCATGGTGAACTGATTGGTGATGGCATTGACCGCGACGCTATTTTGAAAGAGCACGGTGTGGTGGCGGTCTATACAGCCAAGGACATTCCCGGCGAAAACAATTGCGGCCCCATTGTTCACGACGATCCTTTTTTGGCTGTTGGTAAAGTGGAGTTCCTTGGGCAAGCGGTGGCTGTGGTGGTGGCACGCGACATGTTGTATGCCCGCGAAGCAGCGCACAAAGCCAAAGTATTGGTGAAAGAACTGCCGCCCATTTTGACCATCGACGAAGCCATGGCAGCGCAAAGTTTTGTCATGCCCCCCAAGGGTATTACACGCGGCAAAGCTGCTGAGGCGATTGCCAATGCTCCTCGCAAACTCAAGGGCAGCACCGAAACCGGGCAGCAAGAACAGTTTTACATGGAAGGCCAAATTACATACGCTGTGCCACGTGAAGATGGTCAACTCACTTTGTATTCGTCAACGCAACATCCTGATGGCAATCAGCGTGAGGCTGCCGCTGCATTGAATTTGAGTACCAATGATGTCGAAGTGATTTGCCGGCGCATGGGAGGTGGCTTTGGCGGCAAAGAAGGCAATGCCAGCATCTTCAGTCAGAGCGCCGCATTGGCTGCATTCAAGTTGCAGCGTCCGGTGAAGTTGCGCGTGAACCGCGATGACGACATGATGATCACGGGCAAGCGCCATGATTTTCGCATCGATTACGAAGTGGGCTATGACGATGAAGGGCGCATCTTAGGCGCAGACATCACCTTGCTGTCTCGTTGTGGTTACAGCACCGATTATTCAGGCCCTGTGAACGATCGTGCGTGTTTGCACATCGACAACTGCTACTTCATTCCCAATTTAAAACTCATCAGTCACCGCTGTAAAACCAACACCCAAAGTGCCACAGCGTTTCGAGGTTTTGGCGGCCCTCAGGGCATGTTTGGTATCGAAACCGTGATTGAGCAAATTGCCAATGACATTGGCAAAGATCCCTTGGATGTGCGTTTGCTCAACCTCTACAAAGACCCCGCTATTTCCGGCAACCCCGCCACCATGGTCACGCAATATGGTCAAACCATTGCCGACTGGGTGGGTGACAAAGTGATTGGCCAAGTGGCCTCAGAAGCCAAGTACCGCGAGCGCAGAGACAGCGTTAACGCGTTTAACAAAGTGAACAAGCGCCGCAAGCGCGGTTTGGCTTTGGTGCCCTTGAAGTTTGGTATCAGCTTCACCGCCACCATGTTGAATCAAGGGGGTGCCTTGCTCAATATTTACATGGATGGCTCTGTGAGCGTGAACCATGGCGGAACTGAAATGGGGCAGGGCCTGAATACCAAAATGGCCCAAGTGTGTGCGGATGGTTTGGGCATTGATTTGTCTTATGTTCGCGTCACAGGCACCGACACGCAAAAGGTGCCCAATGCATCGGCCACTTCTGCTTCCAGTGGCGCTGATATCAACGGCGCAGCCATCATGAATGCAACCGCCCAAATGCGTGCTCGTTTGGCGCCTGTGGTCGCCAACATGTTGGGGTGCAAAGACAACGAAGTGAACTTTGCCAACAACATGGCGCATGGCGGTGGCAAGTCGGTTGAATGGACGGCTGTGGCCAAGCAAGCGTGGCTTGACCGTGTGGGCTTGTCTGTCGCGGGTTTCTACATGACGCCTGAAATTAAATACGACTTCGCAACGCTCACTGGGCATGCGTTTTATTACTACTGTTACGGCGCTTCCGTGAGTGAGGTAGAAATTGACACTCGCACAGGAGAGTGGTGGTTGAAAGCGGTCGACATTGTTCACGATGCTGGCAAGAGCATCAATCCCGCGATCGACAAAGGCCAGATTGAAGGCGGCTATGTGCAAGGCATGGGCTGGCTTACCATGGAAGAGTGCATTTGGGACAAAAAAGGAAAGTTTCTAACGCACGGCCCAAGCACCTACAAAATTCCAGTGGCGGGTGACATTCCTGCGCACTTCAAAGTCACCTTGTTTGATGGCAGCAATCTGAAGCCAACCCCTTTCAATTCAAAGGCGGTGGGAGAGCCGCCTTTGATGCTGGCCTTGTCTACTTTCTTTGCGTTGCGCGATGCTGTCAGTGCCAGTGCCGACCACAAAACAGTGGTTCACATGAGTGCGCCTGCAACGCCAGAAAAGATTTTGATGGGCTGTGAGAAGGCCAAGGCGGCGGTTTAGAACTTCAATCTTGACCTTCAGTGAGCGTGTCAAGTTGAAACTTGCCGCTTTTGTGCCAAAGCCATACATCTGAATACACCACCTTGCCCAAGTGGGCAGGGACAGGGTAAGGCGCGGCCCTGCGAACGGTCCTTTCTATTTCCTTGATGATTTCTGGCGCATGGCTGGGGGCACGGGTCCAGTGGGTTCGAGTGACCTGACCTTGCTTGTCCACTTCAACGTCTAAAACACCAATGGCATAAAGCATGGGCGGCAAACGACCTTTGAAGATGCGTTCGCCATTCAGTTTGTAAAGATGCTTGGCGGCATCGACGCGGTAATCGTGCGCACTGCGAGCCTGGGAGATGGGCAGCGTGGCTTTGGCGGCCTCGGAGGGCTTGACCGCAGCAACTGGAGGTGGGGTTGCTTGTGTTAATGGTTTGGGCGTTGGCAATGGCAATGGCAATGGCAATGGCAATGGCAATGGTGCAGGCGTACTGCAAGCGGTGAGGCCCAAAACAATGCAGCAAGCAGATAAAGCGACGGCTGCCCACATGGGACGAACAATGGACCGTGACATCATTGGGAAATAACCTCCTGAATAATTTTTCCATTGTGTCACTGTACAGTGTGGGTTCCTAAAAATAGTTGATTGAAGGTCAAAGTCAGTGCATGGTTTGAAGTCGTTCATTGCCAAGTTATCCCTAGAGCCCGCCATATGGATCACGGTCATCAAGGCCGAGGGATCGGTGCCACGGGGTGCCGGAACGGTCATGGCCGTGTTCGCCCATGAGTTCATGGGCACCATTGGCGGTGGGCATTTGGAATACGAGGCCATTGCCGAAGCACGCCTGTGTTTAAAGACCCCAGACACTGGCATGCCCTTGCCTGCAGACAAGCGGTTTGCCTTAGGCCCCAGCCTAGGGCAATGTTGTGGCGGCGCCTTGGTTTTAAAGTTTGAACGCGTCTCGGCGCTTGATGAGGCTCGGCTTTTGAATATTTTGCAAAGCCAAATTGCAGCCCGATTTCAACCTTTGACTCTTTTTGGCGGAGGCCATGTGGGCAAAGCTTTGATTCAAGTTTTGGCGCCATTGCCCTTTCATGTTCGGTGGATTGACAGTCGAGATGAAATTTTCCCCGATGATGTACCCCCGCAAGTTGTGTGTGAACACTCCAATCCGGTGCAAGCAGCTGTGCTCGATTTGGTGCCACAGAGTCGTGTGCTGATCATGAGCTTCAGCCATGCAGAAGACTTGGACATCGTGGCGGCTTGTTTGCAGCGCCAACGGCAGCAAAAAGATTTGCCCTTCATTGGCCTCATTGGCAGTGCCACCAAATGGGCGACATTCAAGCGCCGATTGGCTGAAAGGGGTTTTTCTGAGGCTGAATGTGCCCAAGTCACTTGCCCTATTGGCGTGCCAGGCATTACCGGCAAAGAACCTGAAGTGATTGCGGTTGCTGTCGCGGCACAGCTTCTGCAGGCTTAAAATTGTATACACTTCGTAAAACAGTTTTGGATCGCTGACATGGAAGCATATTTGTTGGATTGGCTTAATTTGCTACTGCGGTGGGTCCATGTGATCACTGTGATTGCATGGATTGGATCGTCTTTTTACTTTGTCTTCTTAGACAACAACTTGCTCAAACCCAACTCGCCTGATTTGCTAGAAAAGGGCGTAGATGGCGCCATGTGGGCCGTGCATGGGGGTGGTTTTTACAACCCTCAAAAGTACATGATGGCGCCTCAAAAGATTCACACCAAACTGCACTGGTTCTATTGGGAAAGTTATTCCTCGTGGCTTTCAGGTTTTGCACTGTTCACGGTTTTGTACCTCTGGAATGCCAGTACCTATCTGATTGACAAGTCCTTAATGGATTGGGCGCCCTCTACCGCCATTGCCGCTGCCTTGGGCTTCTTGGTGGCCTTTTGGTTTGTGTACGACGCTGTTTGTCGCTTGTTTGGTTTCCGAAAAAACGGCGAACTGATTGTGGCCGCCCTGATGCTGTGCGTGGTTGCATTTGCCTCATGGTTGGCGTGTCAGTTGTTTGCTGGCCGTGCCGCTTTCTTGTTGGTAGGGGCCATGATTGCCACCGCCATGAGCGCCAATGTGTTTGTATGGATCATTCCGGGTCAGCGCAAGGTGGTAGCTGCCATGACCTCTGGCGAAAAATACGATGCCATGTCTTTGGCCATTCATGGCAAGCGAGGCAAGCAGCGAAGTGTGCACAACACCTACTTCACATTGCCTGTGATTTTTGCCATGCTGAGCAATCACTACAGTTTCTTGTACACCCATCCCCAGCGATGGCTCATTTTGTTTGTAATGATGTTTGCTGGCGCACTGATCCGCCAATTTTTTGTGCAACGGCATGGTTATCACTTGGGTCGGGCCAGCAATCCTTGGCCTTTTGCTGCAGTGGGGGTGGTGCTCATTGCGGCGGTCATTTTGGCCATGGCCCCCTGGGGTGCCAAGCCAGTTTCCATCGTCACTCCCGCAGTGGCACCTGTTCAATTCGCACAGGTCAATGCCATGATTCAGCAGCGATGCTTGTCCTGCCACGGTGAGCAAGTGCAAATGAAAAACATTCGACTAGATTCTGTGGCCAGCCTGCAACTCAATGCGCAGAATGTCTACCAGCAAGTGGCCGTCACTCGGCAAATGCCCATGAACAATTCAACCGGTATCACGGAAGAGGAACGAGCACTGATTGCGCGTTGGTATCAGGCTGGCGCCAAAACAGATTGAAGTCAATGGCCTAATGCCAACTGGACTGCAAAGTGGTTGTGGCGTTCAATCACCTTGCCTAAGTCCAAGGTGGTCAATCTGCCTTCACTGACGACCACTTTGCCGTTGACAACGGTATATGCAGCCGGTTCACTGGCACACAGCATCAAGCTGCCAATTGCATCATGGACGGCGCCCCCTGCAAAGCTCAAGCTGCGCAAATCGAACAAAGCGATGTCGGCACAATAACCCACACTCAATTGGCCAATGTCTTTTCTGCCCAAGACATCAGCCCCTCCGCGCGTGGCCAATTTGAGAACGTCGCGAGCGGTCATTTCCATGGGCGCCGTATCACAACCAAAAACTGTTTGACCTGCGGCGTTCACTGAAGGAATTTCAAGTGATTTCCGAAGCCGAGCCAACAGCATGGCTTGGCGTGCTTCGTTCACCATGTGGCCTGCATCGTTGCTGGCGCTGCCATCCACACCCAAGCCGACGGGAACTCCTGCTTCGAGCATTTTTCGAACTGGCGCAATGCCACTGGCCAATCGCATGTTGCTGCAAGGACAGTGGGCAATGCCAGTTCGCGTGGCCGCAAACAGAGAAATACCTTCGTCGTCTAATTTCACGCAGTGTGCATGCCACACATCATGACCCAACCATCCCAAATCTTCAGCGTATTGGGTGGGTGTTCGATTGAATTTCTCCAAGCTGTAGGCAATGTCGTGATCGTTTTCCGCCAAATGAGTGTGCAATCTCACGCCGTAATGACGGGCCATCTCCGCAGACAAACGCATCAAATCTTGACTCACACTGAAAGGAGAGCAGGGTGCGACGGCCACTTGGGTCATGGCGCCGTGTGATGCGTCGTGGTAGCGCTCAATGAGCCGTTGCGTGTCTTTCAAGATGGCGTCTTCCTGCTCCACCACGCGGTCGGGTGGCAAGCCCCCCTTGGATTGACCCACACTCATACTGCCGCGCGTGGCCACGAATCGCATGCCAATTTCTTGAGCCGCGGCAATGCAATCGTCCAACTTGACACCATTCGGATAGATGTACAAATGGTCGCTGCTGGTGGTGCAACCCGACAGCAGAAGCTCCGCCATGGCGGTTTGCGTGCTGGCATAAATCATGTCGGGTTGCAGACCTGCCCAGATCGGGTACAGGCCTCTCAGCCAGCTGAACAGTTCAGCGTTTTGAACTTGCGGAATGGCGCGTGTCAAGCTTTGCGACATGTGATGGTGGGTGTTGACCATGCCGGGAATCACAAGGCAGTGTTGCGCGTCAATCACGCAATTGGCTGTGGACGGCAAGTCTTGGGCCGGGCCAATTGCTTCAATGCGATTGTTTTGTACGAAGATGGACGCATTGCGCAGTTCATCATCCGCATCGTTCAGGGTGGCAATGGTGTGGGCGTTGTGTATGAGCAGTGTGGTCATGGGATGATTTTGCACGAAGAAATTGATTGTGCAGATACTAGACACTACACTCACACCCTATGAGTTCAAGCCCCTCCCTGCACCCCGATATTGTGTCCAACCCTCGCGCATTTTTGCGACAGCTGTTTGATGCGGCTGTTGCGCGTGCGCTGCCCCTTGCCAATACAGCAGAATTTTTGCCGCCTGTTCCCAAGGGCAGAACCCTTGTGTTGGGTGCCGGCAAGGCCGGCGGTGCGATGGCCCATGCAGTCGAAGCGCTTTGGCCAAAGGATGCGCCCTTGTCTGGCTTGGTGGTGACCCGCTATGGTCACACCCCTGAAAGGCCTGATGGCGTGCCCACTCGCCTCAAAGTGGTGGAGGCGTCACACCCCGTTCCAGACGCTGCAGGCTTGGCGGCCGCCGAAGAAATTTTATCTCTGACCCACGGCCTTACCCAAGACGATTTGGTGCTGTGCTTAATTTCGGGGGGTGGATCTGCATTGCTCACTTTGCCAGCAGTCGGATTGAGCCTTTCGGAAAAACAAAGCATTAATCAGGCGCTGTTGAAGAGTGGCGCCAACATCGGCGAGATGAATTGTGTGCGCAAGCATTTGTCACGCATTAAGGGTGGGCGATTGGCAGCAGCGTGTGCGCCAGCCCAAGTGGTCACCTTGGCCATCAGTGATGTGCCTGGCGATGACCCCTCCGTCATTGCCAGTGGTCCTACCGTGCCAGATGCCACGACGTGTGCCGATGCGCTGGCCATTTTGAAGCGATACCGCATTGAAATTTCTCCTGCGGTTTTGACTGCCTTGGAATCAGCGGAATGGGAGTCACCTAAACCTGGTGATGCGGCTTTCCAGGAAACCACCGTGCATCTGATCGCAACCCCTCAGCAGTCCTTGTTGGCCGCTGCTGCATGGGCAGAAGCCAAAGGCTTGAGAGCCTATGTCTTGAGCGACGAATTGGAAGGCGAATCGCGCGAAGTCGGCAAAGTACATGCCGCATTGGCCCGCGCAAGTGCGCATGGAAAAAGTCCCTTCATCAAACCTTGCGTCATTTTGAGTGGTGGCGAAACCACTGTGACCATTCGTGCCGTCAAAGACAAGGCGGACCCCAAGTCTCGAGAGGGACGGGGCGGTCGTGCGGGAGAGTTTTGCATGGGACTGGCGTTGGCACTGCAAGGGCAAGCTGGTGTTTGGGCCTTGGCGGCCGATACCGATGGCATTGATGGTATTGAAGACAACGCAGGGGCCCTGGTCACCCCAGACACCTTGGAGCGGGGGCGGCAGGCCGGGCGCAGTTTGGACGAACATCTGGAAGCCAATGATGCTTATGCTTATTTTCAGGCCTTGAATGATTTGGTTTTTTCGGGTCCTACCCACACCAATGTGAATGATTTTCGTGCCATCTTGGTGTTGTGACAAAGTATTGATTTGCGTCAACGCAGAAGGGCCTAGCCTCTGGCAAATTGGCCACCATGTTGAATCGTGTTCTCACTCGTCTCTCCGCTTCCGCAGAAGAAGTGCCTTGCGGCACAGTTTTGTTGCGTCGGGGACAAGCCGCCTCCAAGGCCATTCACCTCCTGAGTGGCAAGGTGACATTTGGCGTTCTTGAGGAAGGCACCATGGTTCATCAATTGGGGGAGGTTCAAGGGCCGTTTTGGCTGGAAGCTGCCGCCGCCATGCTCGGATTGCCGCATGCCGTCGATGTGATGACCGAGAGTGCAGTCACTTTGCAAAGTATGCCCTTGGTGCAGTTCAAAAACCAACTGAAAAATTTGCCAGAGCCTGTTCACACCTTGATGCTCGATTTGGCCAAAGCACAAAGGCAACAAATTGAAGTGGCCGTGAGTCGCTTGGCCAAGGATGCCGATGCGCGTTTTGCCGAGTGGTTGCTTCGCCATGCCGAGCCTTCCGACGCTCAGGGCAGCATGGCGGTTGTCCTACACGATCGCAAACGCTTGATAGCAGCGCAATTGGGCATTGCCCCCGAAACCTTTTCCAGGGTCCTCAAGCACTTGCGAGATCGCAAACTGATCAGCGGTGGCGGTCGGGTCTTGAACCTCCTAGATCCTTCTGGCTTGCAAACTTTGGCAGGTATTTAACGCTTTCTCGGCGGAAGGCCGAGCAGGGATCTCAAAGCTCGATA
>CANJOS010000057.1 GCA_947476015.1 Comamonadaceae bacterium
TGGCGCTAGCAGGCATTGTAGAATCTCATGGTTTTGCGCCTACTATTTCGGATGTCGACCATGAAGTCAATGACTCAATTTTTCTTCGCTGCACTCACTTCAGCTTTGATGGCTGGTTCTGTTTTTGCCGCTGATGCTGCCCCCAAAGCTGAGAAGCCAGATTTGGCCAAGGGCGAGGCCATTGTGGGCGGCGTTTGCGCTGCTTGCCACATGGCAGATGGCAACTCAAGCACCCCCGTCAACCCCAAGTTGGCGCAGCAGCACCCTGAATACATCATCAAGCAGTTGCAAGAGTACAAATCAGGCAAACGCGCCAACGCTGTCATGATGGGTTTTGCTTCCCAATTGAGCGACGCCGACATGCGCAATGTGGCGTACTTCGTGGCCAGCAAAACGGCCAAGCCCGGATTTGCCAAAGAAAAAGAGTCTGTTGCTTTGGGTGAAAAGATTTACCGAGGTGGTATTGCTGATCGTCAAATTGCCGCTTGCTCTGGTTGCCACAGCCCGAATGGTTCAGGTATGCCTTCGCAATACCCCCGTTTGTCAGGACAGCATGCCGAGTACACCACCAGCCAACTCACCTATTTCCGTGACGGCATTCGCAAAAACAATTTGCAAATGACACAAGTCGCTGCCAAATTGAACGACCGTGAAATCAAGGCTGTTGCTGACTACATTGCAGGTTTGCGTTAACAGCAACACAGAGAGTTAACGCTCGTGAGTACAAAATGGGCCTTCAGGGCCCATTTTTTCTTCTTAAACCCTTGCCCAGACGGGGTTAAGTCTGAAGTTTTCCAATAGTTAATCTTCTTTGAAAGTTAGCCATGCTGATTCGCACCCAACAAGACGGATTTATACACCCCCTGAGCAGTGAAATTACGCAGCCTGAGGTTTATGCCAACCGACGCCAGTTGCTTCGCCAATGGTCTGCAGGCGCAGCAGCCCTGGGCATGGGCTCGTGGGCGCAGCGTGAGGCGTTTGCGCAAGGCGGTGCCGCTGCGGCCAAATTGGCTGCACTCCCTGCGACTCAATCCAGCGTTCAAGGTGCCATGACCGTTGAAAAGGCGACCTCTTACAAAGATGCCACCACATACAACAATTTTTACGAATTTGGTGTCGATAAATCAGACCCTGCCCGCAACGCCCATACCTTGAAAACCGCGCCATGGACCATTGAAGTGGAAGGCTTGGTGAAAAAACCCACCCGTTTCAATTTGGAAGATGTCATGAAATGGGGCGCCATGCAAGAGCGCATTTACCGCATGCGCTGCGTAGAAGGTTGGTCCATGGTCATCCCTTGGATGGGTTATTCATTGTCCGATTTGATCAAGCGCGTCGAGCCCTTGCCCAATGCCAAGTACCTTGAGTTTGTGACACAAGCCGACCCTCAAACCATGCCGGGCCTGCGCGGTGGTTACATCGATTGGCCCTACCTTGAAGGCTTGCGCATGGACGAAGCCATGCACCCTTTAAGTTTGCTCACATTTGGCATGTACGGTGAAGTTCTGCCCAAGCAAAATGGTGCGCCTGTTCGCTTGGTGGTGCCATGGAAGTACGGCTTTAAAAGCGGCAAAAGCATTGTGAAAATTCGTTTCGTTGAAAAACAACCTGTGATATCTTGGGCCAAATCTGCGCCTCAAGAATATGGTTTTTACTCTAACGTGAACCCCACGGTGGATCACCCGCGTTGGAGTCAAGCCAGTGAGCGACGCATTGGCGAAGGGGGCTTGCTCGATAAAAAGCGCAAGACTCTGATGTTCAATGGCTATGAAGCCCAAGTAGCTTCCCTTTACACGGGCATGGACCTCGCAAAGAACTTTTGATGCTGCGTCAGGTATTGCGCAAGTCAATGGCCAAGCTAGGCTTGGTTTTGATTTGCTTGATGCCATTTGCTTGGCTTTGCAGCGGCATTTTCTTAGACAGCTTAGGCCCCAATCCTGCAGAATATTTAATCCGTTCGACAGGTGATTGGACGCTGAGATTTTTGTGCATCACTTTGTTGGTCACGCCTTTGCGCGTGATTTTCAACATGCCAGAGCTGTTGAAATTCAGGCGCAATTTAGGCGTGCTTACATTTTTTTATGCGCTGATGCATGCGCTTTGTTACAGCGTGTTTGACATGGGCCTGGCGTGGGATGAGATCTTTGCGGACATTGTGAAGCGGCCCTTCATTGCCGTGGGTTTTGCAGGGGCTGTCATGCTCAGTTTGTTGGCTGCCACTTCGTTCAATGCAGCCATCAAAATGCTAGGCGCTGTGCGCTGGCGAATGTTGCACCGCCTGGTCTACGCCATTGCCTTGTTGGCCATTTTGCATTTCTTCTGGATGAGGTCTGGCAAACAGGACTTCGCAGAAGTTTTTGTGTACGCCGCAATCTTAGGCGTCTTATTGGGCTGGCGAGTCTGGCACGCTGCACACAGTAGGCGTCAGGCCCGCCTTTGATGGTGGCCAAAGGCCGTTTCCATCAAGGCACCAAGTGCTCGCCTTGAAAAGTATCTGCTGCTGTTTCGCGCTTGCGAATCAAATGAACTTGATCACCATCAATCAGCACTTCGGCGGCACGTCCTCGGGTGTTGTAGTTGCTTGACATGCTCATGCAATATGCGCCGGCCGATAGCACGGCCAAGGTGTCGCCTGCTTGCACATTGAGTTCGCGATCGCGGCCAATCCAATCACCACTTTCACACACAGGGCCGACCACATCGACCAATGTCATGGCGCCAGCGCGCGGTCTGACGGGCACAATTTGGTGAAATGCTTGGTACATGGCGGGGCGAGGCAAGTCGTTCATGGCGGCATCAATGATGCAAAAATTCTTTTGTTCGCCAGGCTTCATGAACACCACATCTGACAGGCACACACCGGCGTTGCCCACCAAGGAGCGCCCCGGTTCAATCATGAGTTGTCGCTGGCCAAAACCACGCGCATCTAACTTTGCCAACAGTTGTTGCCACAAGGCATCGGCGGCGGGTGGTGTATCGCCGTTGTAGTCGATGCCCAAACCACCCCCAAAGTCAATGTGGTGAATGGGAATGCCTGCCGCTTCGATGTCGACCACCAAATCAAGAATCCGGTCCATGGCGTCTAAATACGGCATAGCTTCTGTAATTTGCGAGCCAATGTGGCAATCGATGCCCACCACGGACAAGCCTGGCAAGGCAGCAGCGCGCTTGTAAGTTTTAACAGCGTTTTCGTGCGCAACGCCAAATTTGTTGCCTTTGAGGCCCGTCGAAATGTAGGGGTGTGTCTTGGGGTCAACGTTGGGGTTGACGCGCAAACTCACGGGCGCTTTTTGACCCAGCGACAAAGCAACATCGTTGAGCACTTCCAGCTCTGCTTCGCTTTCGACATTGAAGCAAGCAATGCCGAGCTCGAGAGCTTGCTTCATTTCTGCGCGTGTTTTGCCGACACCCGAAAAAATGATCTTCTCGGGTGCACCACCAGCTGCCAAAACGCGGGCCAACTCACCGCCCGACACAATGTCAAAACCACAACCGGCTTTGGCAAAGACTTGCAGCACGGCCAAATTGGAGTTGGCTTTCATGGCGTAGAAAATTTGCACCTTGCGGCCTGCAAAGCCACGTTGGTAGGCCGCCAGTGCCGACAGCATGGATGCTTTGGAATAAGCAAAGACCGGCGTGCCAAATTGGGCGGCGACATCGGCCAGCTTCACGTTCTCCATGCACAAGGTATTGGCTTGGTAAGCAATGTGAGGCTGTCCAGGAAGGGTGTTGGCGTTCATGGTTTTGTGGCGGGAGGTGTCTGGGGTTGGGGCGCTTCGCTTTGAAAACGAGGTGTCAAAGTTTGGAGTAAAGTGGCGCGTTCTGCCGCCAAGGGATCTTGGGGATGAACCAAGGGACCTTTTTGCCCGCAGGCAGTCAAAGCCACCGCACAAACGCCAAGGGCTTGGGCAATGACTAAAATTCTCAAAACTTTGAACATGTCACGGATTGTAATGACCGACCTTGAATTTCTGGATACGGCTGAACGCCTTTTGTCTCGCATTGAGACCAGTTGCGATCGAATCAACGATGAAACCGATGCCGACATTGACAACCAGCGCGTGGGCGGCATGATCACCATCACCTTCAGCAATCGAAGTCAAATCATTGTGAATTTGCAAAAACCCCTGCATGAGGTATGGCTGGCCGCCAAGTCTGGCGGCTATCACTACAAGTTCTTAGAGGGGGTGTGGCAAGACACCAAGGGAGAGGGCGAATTTTTTGAAAACTTGTCGCGCTTTGGCTCCGCCCAATCGGGTGTGGGTTTGAATTTCTAATTCCGGAATAAATCCATAATTTTCTTGCGTTCGTCAGCCTCTGGCAGAACGCCTCCTTTTTCATTGCCCAAGCCGAGGCTGGTCACGCCACCGCCCTTGGCAAATTCTTCGAAATACCATTCGCCATTGGTAAACAACACGCCTTCCGGGGCGATGGCATCGGCTATCGGCATGTTTTTGAGCGCTGATTCCATGAAACTGATCCACACCGGCAAACTCAAGCCACCCCCTGTTTCACGGTCTCCCAGCTTGCGCGGTGTGTCGTAACCAATCCAGACCACGGCAGCCAAATTTCGATGATAGCCCGCAAACCAAGCGTCCATGGCGTCGTTGGTGGTTCCTGTCTTGCCGTAAATGTCGTCGCGTCTTAAGGCGACGCGCGCTTTGGCGGCGGTGCCCGAACGAGTCACCTCTTGCAGCAGGCTGGTCATGATGAACGCATTGCGCGAAGAGATGGCACGCTTGCTTTCTTCCAAAGGGGCGGGAGGGCTGTCGACCAAAACCTTGCCTTTTTGATCTGTCACGCGGGTAATCATGTGCGGCTGTATGCGAATACCGCCATTGGCAAACACCGCATAGCCCGTGGCCATTTGCATGGGCGTGACAGAGCCTGCGCCCAAGGCCATGGTGAGGTAGGCGGGATGCTTTTCTTCATCAAAGCCAAACTTGGTGACCCACTCTTGCGCATTGCGTGTGCCGACGGCTTGCAAAATGCGAATGGAAATCATGTTTTTAGATTTGGCCAAACCTTTCCGAATGGTCATGGGACCTTCAAAGGTGCCGTCGTAGTTTTTAGGTTCCCAAGGCTGTCCGCCGGTGACGCCTGCATCAAAGAACAATGGCGCATCGTTGACCACGGTGGATGGTGTGAAACCTTTTTCCAATGCGGCTGAGTAGATGAAAGGCTTGAAGCTAGAGCCAGGTTGGCGCCATGCTTGAATGACGTGGTTGAATTTATTTTTCGCAAAGTCAAAACCGCCCACCAGCGCTTTGACAGAGCCATCTTGCGGACTGATGGCCACAAAAGCGCCTTCAACTTCAGGCAATTGGGTGATTTCCCAAGTGCCCTTGGGTGTTTGCACGACCCTGATCACCGCACCCCGTTTGATTCGAATGTTGGGACCTGCTTTGTCTGAAAGGCCAGATTGCGCAGGCTTCAGGCCATCTCCCGTGATTTCAATTTGCTCAGCGTTTTGCCGCACGGCCACAATTTTCTTGGGATTGGCTTCCAACACCACAGCTGACATCACATCGCCGTTGTCAGGGTGATCGTCTAACACCTCATCAATGGCGTCTTCCATTTCTTTGGCACTGTCTGGCAGCGTGATGAATTTCTCGGGACCTCGGTAAACCTGCCGACGCTCATAGTCCATGATGCCTTGTCGCAACGCTTGGTAAGCCGCATTTTGCTCAGCAGATTGCAATGTGGTGTAAACATTCAGGCCGCGCGTGTAGGTTTCTTGACCGTACTGCGAAAACATGAGTTGTCGAACGGTTTCTGCCACGTATTCAGCATGAATGCGGTTCTTGTCGGTGTTCTGGCGAATTTTGAGAGGCTCCGCCTTGGCTTCAAGCGCTTGCTTTGAAGTGATGAACCCGTTTTCTTCCATGCGCTCAATGATGTAAAGCTGCCTAGAACGCGCGCGCTTTGGATTGCTGATGGGGTTGTAGGCAGACGGTGCTTTGGGCAAGCCGGCCAACATGGCCGCTTCGGCAATGCTGATGTCTTTCAAAGACTTTCCAAAATAAGTTTCGGCAGCGGACGCAAATCCATAGGCGCGATTGCCTAAGAAAATTTGGTTCATGTAGATCTCAAGAATTTGATCTTTGGTGAGCAAATGCTCCAGCTTGAAGGTGAGCAAAATTTCATAAATTTTGCGGGTGTAGGTTTTTTCTGTTGACAAATAAACGTTGCGCGCCACTTGCATCGTGATGGTGGATGCACCTTGGCTTTTGCGTTTACCCAAGTTGGCAATGCCAGCACGAATGAGGCCCAAATAATCGAGCCCTCCATGCTGATAGAAACGTGCGTCCTCGATAGACAGAACGGCGTCTTTCATGACCTGCGGAATTTCCCTGATGGGCGTGAGATTGCGCCGCTCTTCACCAAATTCGCCCATCAGTACGCCGTCGGCAGTGTAAATGCGCAGCGGCAACTTGGGTCGGTAATCAGCCAGGTCAGAGGTGTCAGGCAACTGAGGGTAGGCCATCACCATGGCCACGCCCACCACCATCAAGATAGAGAGCAATCCTGCAAGAAGCAAACCTGCAGCCCACAGGCAAACACGCAAAGCCCAATGGAGGCGGGGAGATTCCATCAGGTCGGTGGTTCGAGGTGATGTGGGTTTTGTTTTTTTGGACATGTTTGTAGCGGAAGAAACCGCTGCCCGCATTATAAAAACGGCCAGGAATTTGGCGAATTTTGCATGTTGCTGAAAGCAACTGGATTGGCAGGGATTGTAGTCTTTTCAGTTTTGCAGGGCGGGTTCAATGGGGGCTTCTCTTGACCCTGTGAAAAGAAGCCCCTTGTCCTCCATTTTCAGCCCCTTCTCTAAGCCCCCCCTCCGATGGCTGCTGCGCATGCTGCCACCAGACAGTTCACCCTCACCGTCTTGGCGTGTGATGGCGTTGCGCCAGCACAACTTCTTGCTTCGGCAAGGGTCATCTTTGACAGAGTTGATTGCATCGACCCAGCGCGAATGCTTGCAAGCCTGGCCCTTGGGCCATGGGGAGCGTCGAGGCAGCCAGGATCAGCCAGCAGCGCTGATCTTGCCAAACAGCGCGGTTCAAAGTTTTCAATTGATCTGCCAAGCTGATTGGGGGCCGCGGGACATCGAGGCCGAATGCAGCTTGGAGGCGGCCGCATTGTTGCAGTGTGCTGTGACGGACATCCACATGGATTTCAAAGCAGCGTCAATGCCCGACGGAAGTTTGTTAGCGCAGGTCATGGTGTGCCAACAAAATAAAGTGTCACCTTATCGTCTTCTATTGCCTTCACTCGGATTGCGCCTCGAAAGCGTTACAAGTCAAGCGCACAGTTCATGCTTGGTGCACACCTATCAGGTGCCGCAGTTGGCGCTCAATTCCCTCCTGTGCGAATCATGAACTTGCTGCGTTTGTCCCATCAAGGCCCAACAGCAGTTCTGCGCTTAGAGATGCTGGCGCCCCTGGTGCTGGGCCTGTTGCTTGCAGGCACGAACATCGCTTGGACCTCAAGTCGCGCGATTCATTCCTTGGAGCTAGGCCTTCTTGAGAAACAGAGTTTGCTGCAAACGATAGAGCAAGCTGAGACAAAACCTACTGGCCAAGAAGCTTCTCGCCAAGAGGCAGAAATGCTGCAACAGCGCTTGAAATTTTTAAATCATTTGGACAGTGAGCGAGATCATTTGACCACTGTTCAGACCTTGCTTTTTGACAAGCTTCAGGCGCAACAAGATCGGTCAATGAAGTTGAAGGTGCTGAGTTGGCAACAGGGTCATTTGTCTTGGGAGGGTGTTGCCACCTCGCCCCAGGCAGCCCAAGTTTTTTTGAAGCAATTGGATGGCTTTGAACAATGGCATACCCCGCCAGCGCTGTCTCACCTTCAAAGCGAAGATGCGAAAACAAGGGGCCGCAATGCCATGAGCTTTGTCTTTGGTGTGGTTGCAGCGCTTCCTTCAACTTCAGCAGCTTTGAGTTCACGTATCAATTGATTGGAAAGTGATGAGGTCATTGAATATTTTTGTGGACAGGATGTTTAAAAAGAGCGTGCGCACACTGGCAAAATTTTTTCCTCAACTTGTCTTGCGCTGGCAAAACAACACTTTATTGGACACGCCCAGCGCGCGCTTGCTCAGAGCGCTGGTGTTGTGTTTTTTTTCGGCCAGCATGGCTTGGTGCGCATGGATCGCCAACTCACACTGGGGCTGGACATCGACACCGTTTGTCATGTGGCAGGAAAACCAGCGAGACATTGACAGTTTGCGTGAGCGATTGATTCTAAAAAATGAGCAGGGCCTGGGCTTGTTGGTGCAGCAAAACGCATGGCAGACCAAGGTGGCAGAGACCCAATCGCACATCGATGAGATCACCGCATTGTGGCCCAACTCCACAAGCCGTTTAACCCTGTTGGCGCAGCTGTACTCAATGGCGCATCAACAGGGATTGGAGGTCTTGCATCTTCAATCCAAGATCCAAGCCGCTGTTCAGGGTTATGAGGTTTCAGAGGTGCAATTCAATTTGAAAGGCTCTGAAGCCAGCACCTATGCATTTTGGCGCAGTCTGAACCAGCAATTCCCCAATGGGCGCTGGACGCATTTGGCATGGCGCCTGTTGCCCGACCAACAATTTTCATGGGAGGCCCGATGGGCGTTGGCGTGGGATGCAGAGGACGCCTACACCGACACGGGAGTGGAAATGCTTTGGAAATTGACAAAGCCACCTTCTGCGCAAGCCTCAACAGTCAGCGAGCATTTGTTGCCAAATGACCCCCTGTCTCAAATGAGTGTGGCGGGATCTGCGCAGGTCTCTGATTTGATCAACAAGGGCACTTCATGGGCGCTGATTCGGTCGGGTCAAAAAATTCAGTGGGTACAGCCTGCGCAGTTTCTTGGGCGAGAAAAGCGCCAGATTCAAGCCATCGATGGCGAGGGAGTCTGGTTAAAGGCTGAGGTGGGAGGTGCCTTGACTTTGTTGGCTTTGGAGGTGATGCGGCCATGAAAATTCCCCTCCAAAGCCTTGTCAACACCCTGCTTGTAAAAGGCCTGCGTGTGTTCTTGTTCATGCTGATGTTCCTGTCTCATGCTGCAGCCGAAGAAAGCAATGAAAAATTAAAATGGATTTTTCAAAACATTGAAGTCAAAGCCCTGCTCCAATCTTTGGCCGAAATTGGCCACCATAACCTCATCGTGGCAGAAGGGGTGACGGGGCAAGTCACTTTGCATTTGAAGGACATGACATGGCGCGAGGCGCTTGGCGTCGTGGTGCAAGCCAAGGGCTTGGTGGCAACTGAACGCGAGGGCGTCATTTGGATTTCCACTCGCAAAGAAGTGACAGAAAACTTGCAGGCCCTGGCCATTCCTTTGAAATATGCCAAAGCCATAGATGTGGCGCAAAGGTTGCAAGCGGGTGGTATGGCAGGCGGTGCCACCTCAGCGCAGCGCTGGTTAAGTCCACGCGGTACCCTGATGGCCGAGCCCCGCACCAACCAGCTGTTTTTGTTGGACACACCCGCCCATCTTCAGCAACTCCAAGCGCTCATCAAGTGGCTGGATATACCGGTTCGCCAAGTCATGATTGAAGCGCGCATTGTGGAGGCCGAAGAACAGTTTGGAAAATCTTTGGGGGTGCGCTTGGGGGGTGCATTTGTGGCGCCCTTTGCCCCGCCTTTTTCTGCACAAGGTCAGCCCGTCAATCTGGCGCTTGGTGGGCAGGGGATGGCCAGTTCTGGTGGCATCCAACCCGCTTATGGTGTGAACTTTCCTGCTGGCGCTGCGGGACAAACCCTCTATCCGCCGGCCACTTTTGCTGTCTCGCTTTTCAATGCGGCGGCCAATCAATTTTTGAATCTGGAAATTTCAGCGCTTGAAGCCGATGGCAGGGGCAAGGTGGTGGCCAGTCCCCGGGTGGTCACGGCAGATCAAACCAAGGCCCTGATCGAGCAGGGCACAGAGTTGCCTTATCAGGTGAACAATGGCAATGGCGCGGCTTCAGTGGCATTTCGAAAAGCGAATTTGAAATTGGAGGTGACGCCGCAAATTACCCCCGAGGGCGCTGTGGTCCTTGAACTGGATATTTCCAAGGACAGTGTGGGACAAATTACCGCCGCTGGCTTCGCCATCAACACCAAGCATGTGAAAACGCAGGTCTTGGTCGACAACGGGGGCACGGTTGTGATTGGGGGCATTTTAGAGGCGGCAGACAAGGACGATGTGTCGCAAGTGCCAGGTTTGGGCGGTTTGCCGGTGCTGGGCAACTTGTTTAAAACGAAGCAACTCACACAGCGTAAAACCGAAATGTTGATTTTTGTAACCCCCCGGGTGCTGGCCGAGGCGTGGGCGCCAGCCGCCTCGAATACACTTAAGGACTCAATCCTTCCTTAATTTTCTACTTTTGCTCATTATTTTTGTTGGCCTCCCGGGATCTGGCAAAACGACCATCGGCAGACAGATGGGGCGTCGTCTTGGCTTGCCTTTTTTAGACTCAGACAACGTGATTGAGCAGCGCCTGGGTTGCACCATTCGAGAATTTTTCGAACGGGAAGGAGAGGAGCGCTTTCGCGACATTGAACAAAGCGTCATCGATGATTTGAGCAAATACCACCACGGCGTTTTGTCCACGGGTGGTGGATCTGTGTTGCGAGAGGCCAATCGACGGCATTTGCATGACCGCGGTAAGGTGGTTTATCTAAGGTCTTCTCCCGAGGAAGTTTTCAGACGTCTCCAACATGACCTGCAAAGACCCTTGTTGCAAGTGAATGATCCTTTGGAAAAATTGCGCGCATTGTTGAATGCGCGCGATCCGCTGTACCGAGAGACTGCCCACCATGTGTTTGAAACAGGTCGTCCCAGTATCAGTAAATTGATCAATGCCATCATCGAAGCGCTTGATCTGAGTGGTTTTGATACACATCCTTCTTCCTCTAGCCCTGCGCAGAATTTAAACCGTTCATGACCCACTCAACACACTCATCAGAAACGGTCCGCATTGAGTTGGCCGACAGAAGCTATGACATCGTCATTGGTGAAAATTTATTGGGGCAAGCCAGCAGTTACCTCGCCTTGCCCAAAGCCTCTGCTGCATTGATTGTGAGCAACACCACCATTGCGCCTTTGTATGAGGCCGCTTTGAAACAGGCGCTGACGGGGCACTACAAAACCATTCACTCGGTGCACTTGCCCGACGGCGAAGCCCACAAAGACTGGGTCACTTTGAATTTGATTTTCAACACCTTGCTGGGCCGTGGCTGCGATCGCAAAACGGTGCTCTTTGCTTTGGGCGGTGGTGTCGTGGGCGACATGACAGGTTTTGCAGCAGCCAGTTTCATGCGTGGGGTGCCCTTTGTCCAAGTGCCCACCACGTTGCTGGCGCAAGTCGATTCCTCGGTGGGTGGCAAAACGGCCATCAATCATCCCATGGGCAAAAACATGGTTGGCGCTTTCTACCAGCCCCAGCGTGTGCTTTGTGATTTGACGGTACTTCAAACCTTGCCACCCCGCGAGTTGAGCGCCGGCTTGGCAGAGATCATCAAATACGGCCCGATTGCCGACATGGCTTTCTTTGACTGGATTGAAGCCAACATTGAAGCCTTGAAGGCTTGCGATGCCAAAGCCTTGGCCTATGCCGTCAAGCGAAGTTGTGAAATCAAGGCGCATGTGGTGGGCCAAGATGAACGTGAATCTGGTTTGCGAGCCATCTTGAATTTGGGCCACACCTTTGGTCATGCCATAGAGGCTGGGCTGGGCTATGGCGAGTGGTTGCATGGCGAAGCGGTGGGATGTGGCATGGTCATGGCGGCCCATTTGTCCAAGGAGATGGGCCTCATTGAGGGGCATTTTGTGAAGCGTCTAACCACCTTGATTGAATGTGCTGGCTTGCCTGTTCGGGGGCCAGTGCTCGATGCAAAAGACAATGCCAGCAAATATTTAGCCCTCATGGCGCACGATAAAAAATCAGTGGCAGGTGACATCCGCTTTGTCTTGATTGAGGGCCCAGGCAAAGCCCGCGTGAGCGCAGCGCCTGAGGCCGTGGTGCGCGATGTGATTGATCGCTGCTGTGCTTGAAATTTACGCATGTCAGGCTGAACATTCTCGGGGCCGGCAACACCCTGAACCGCCTGCTCCCACGCGCAACGATTTTCAGCGTGACCGCGATCGCATTGTTCACTCCACTGCATTTCGGCGACTGGTTTACAAAACACAGGTGTTCTTGAATCACGAGGGCGATTTGTTTCGCACGCGCATGACACATTCTTTGGAAGTGGCGCAACTGGGGCGCTCCATCGCCAGATCTTTGGGCTTGAATGAAGACTTGGTGGAGGCGGTGGCCTTGGCGCACGACTTGGGGCACACCCCCTTTGGTCATGCCGGTCAAGACACCTTGAACGAATGCATGACAGCTTATGGCGGTTTTGAACACAATCTTCAAAGCCTGCGCGTGGTGGACCATCTGGAAGAGCGCTACCCACAATTCGATGGCTTGAATTTAAGTTTCGAAACGCGTGAGGGTATCTTGAAGCACTGTGCCAGACGCAACGCCTTGATCATTGAAGCTCAAGAACCAGGCGGAGTTGCCAGCCGATTTTTGCTGGGCACCCAGCCCAGCTTGGAGGCGCAACTTTGCAATTTGGCTGATGCCATTGCTTACAACGCGCACGACATCGACGATGGTGTGAGGTCGGGCTTGCTTAAGCTGGCTCAAATGGAAGAGGTGCCTCTTTTTCAGCATTACAAAACCATCACCTTGCAACTCTATCCAAGCATGTCCGAAGTGTCCAAATCTCGACGCTTGTTGTATGAGACCATTCGCCGCATGTTGAGCGATCAAGTCTACGATGTGATCAACACCACACGCGAAAATTTACAAAAGCATTGTCCGAAAAGTGCCGATGAAGCACGCCAAGCCGGGCCCTTGGTGTCGTTTGGTGGCCCCATGGCGGAGCAAGTGCAGGCGATGAAGTCATTTTTATACAAGCACCTTTATCGACATCCGCAAGTGATGACGACCACGACCGCTGCGCAAGAGGTGGTGCGCGAGTTGTTTGCAGCGTACCTGAGCAGCCCCCAGGAAATGTCGCCTGATTATGCTGCCCGTGATGAAACGCCGCGGGCAGTGGCTGATTACATCGCTGGCATGACTGATCGCTTCGCTGCCAAAGAGCATGAACGCTTAACCGGCCGTCGATTGCTGGTATGACACTTGTTTTAAATGCTCACAAACAGTCGTCTCACGCGGCGGCTTATGGGGTCATTGGGTCGGGTGTGGTGGCCGCATTGCAAATTGGAAAATTACCGCCCGCCTTGCCTGAATTGAGTGAGGTGTTGGGACTCACGCTGATGCAAGGTGGTTTTTTGTTGTCCTTGGTGCAATTGGCCGGTATGAGTTTGGCATTGGCCATCGGTTTGTCGGCCGATGGTATAGGCTTGAAACGCAGCATGATGTGGGGCTTGGTTTTGTTGGGTCTCGCAAGTGGCATGGGCGCTTTCTCACAGACAGCCAGCAGCTTGATGTTTTGGCGCGCCGTAGAAGGCATCGGTTTTTTGGGTGTCACCTTGCCAGCGCCTGGCTTGATTCGCAAATCGGTGAGTGAGCAACACTTGCGGAAACTGCTGGGCTATTGGGGGGCCTACATGCCAGCCGGTACGGCCTTGACCCTGTTGGTGGGTCCGATGTGGTTGCCTGAATGGGGCTGGCGTTCTTGGTGGTTGTTGTTTGCTGTTTTGTCTTGGGCCATGGCCTTGGTTTTATGGCGTGTCGTCCCTTCGGATGATTTGCGCGAAGACAAGACCTTGTCTCTTGTGAATGTCAAAGTAGCTTGGACTCAAAGACTTCGGGAAACACTCACAGCGCCTGGCCCTTGGTGGGTCGCACTTTGTTTCGCTATGTACTCAGGCCAGTGGTTGGCAGTGGTTGGCTTTCTACCTTCCATTTACAGCCAGGCAGGTTTGTCAGGTGCAAACTTAGGTGTCTTGACCGCTTTTGCAGCAGCGGTCAACATGGTCGGCAACATGTCATCAGGACGCTTGTTGCAAAAAGGGATTCATCCCAGTATTTTGCTTTGCTTTGGTTTCATGGCCATGGGTATGGGTGCCTATTTGGCTTTCAGTGAGATGACGATGGCTTGGCCTTGGCTTCGATATCTAGGGGTGCTGTTGTTTTCTTCTTGTGGTGGATTGGTGCCTGGAACTTTGTTTTCGTTGTCCGTGAGATTGGCACCGAATGAAAGAAATGTTTCCACCACGGTGGGCTGGATGCAGCAGGGTTCTGCTGCAGGTCAGTTTGCGGGCCCGCCTGCGGTCGCCTGGTTGGCATCACAAGTTGGCGGCTGGCAGTGGACTTGGGCGGCCACTGGTTCGTGCTGCTTGCTGGGTTTGATTTTGTCGATGGTGATTGCCAGAACATTGGCTTTACAGGTTGAGAAAGTATGAAGCAAGAGGTCCTGATTCAAGACACCTTGCACTGGTTGGAGCATGCGGTGATTGGCCTGAACCTGTGCCCTTTTGCCAAGGCAGTGCATGTGAAGGGGCAGGTGCATTGCGCTGTCAGTGCGGCTCAAAATTTAGATTCTCTGCGCGAAGATTTGCTCAAAGAATTGAAAGATTTGGTGGCGCTTGATCCAGTTGTGCGCGACACCACCTTGTTGATTGTTCAAAATTTATTGCAAGATTTTTTTGACTACAACGATTTTTTGAATGTGGCCGATGATTGTTTGCAGGCATTGAATTTAGAGGGAGAAATTCAAATAGCCAGTTTTCATCCTCACTATCAATTTGCGGGCACCAACGCAAATGACATCACCAATTTCACCAACCGATCGCCGTATCCCACTTTGCATTTGATTCGGGAGATCAGCATTGATCGCGCAGTGGCTGCTTTTCCTGCAGCAGAAGCTATTTTTGAAGTCAACATGGTCACCCTGAACCAATTGGGTTTGGACGGATGGCAAGCCTTGCAGGTGGGCCCGTCCTTGCCCCAGAATAAGACCGATGATAAAAAATCCAGTTAGTTCAAAATCGACTGATCCCAAGCCGCTGGGTTTGGATTTGCGACCTGGGCAGTCCATTGAACTGCTCAAAGAGTTGCACATTCTGACGCGCGAAGGCAAGATCAACCAAGACTCTCGTCGCAAGTTGAAGCAGGTGCTGCACCTGTTTCAGTTCATTGAAAAAATATTGAACGAGTTGTCCGAGGAAGATCCTGCAAAAGGTTTGACCTTGGCAGACCACGGTGCTGGCAAGTCGTATTTGGGCTTCATTGTTTACGACTTGTTTTTCAAACAGCTTTCTCAAGGCAGCATTTACGGCATTGAAACCCGCGCAGATTTGGTCGAAGCCTCACGCGCCTTGGCGCAGCGTTTGAACTTTCAGCGCATGACTTTCTTGAACACTTCTGTGTCAGAGTCTTCGCAGTCTGAACTCCTGCCATCCCAAATCGATGTGGTCACCGCACTTCATGCTTGCGACACGGCCACCGACGATGCGATCGCCTTTGGCCTTCTGAAAAAAGCCCGCGCCATGGTCTTGGTACCCTGTTGCCAAGCCGAAGTGGCCGCACAGTTGCGCCAAAACAAAGCCCTCAACTTGTCGCGAACCCCCTTGGCCGAACTTTGGCGGCACCCATTGCACACCCGCGAAATAGGCAGTCAACTCACCAATGTGCTCCGGTGTCTTTACCTTGAGTCCAAGGCTTACACCGTCACCGTGACCGAATTGGTCGGCTGGGAACACAGCATGAAAAACGAGCTCATTTTGGCCCGCTTCACCGGCCGCCCCAAACCCGGCGCCGCCGACCGCCTCCAAGCCCTCCTGGCTGAATTCGGCCTCCATGAAAGCCTTGCATCGCGTTACCCTTAATTGGGGTCAGATCAACATTAATTTCTTTCGGGTTAGCATTCAGACATGGCCCGCCAACCCCGTTTAGCCCTTCCAGGTTACCCGCATCATGTGATTCAGCGGGGAAATAATCGCCAGCCCATCGTGCAGGACGAGAGCGATCGAAAGATGCTTTACAGCCTGTGGCTGGAGGAGTCGCAGCGTCACAAAGTGGCCGTGAATGCCTACGTGTTGCTCGACAATCACTTTCACATGTTGCTCACGCCGCCCAATGATGAGGCCATGTCATTGATGATGCAATCGGTGGGTCGGAGTTACGTGCGCTACTTTAACAAGCGTCACAACAGAAGCGGCACCCTCTGGGAGGGGCGCTACAAATCCTCGCTGATTGATTCAGAAGCCTATCTCCTCACTTGCATGGCTTACATTGACTTAAATCCTGTGAGGGCAGGCTTGGCTGAGTCGGCTGAGGACTTTCATTGGTCGAGCTACAAACACCTGACGGGTCAAAAAATCGACAAACTGGTGACGCCGCACGCACTTTATTGGGGCTTGGGCAATACGCCGTTTGCCCGTGAGGCGGCTTATGCCGAATTTGTGGCCGGAGGTTTGTCTGTGGCCACTCAAAAAGATCTGACGGAGTCAGCACTGAAGGGGCGGGTTGTGGGGCGACCTGACTTTTTAACATCATTGGAAAAGAGCACCCGACGTCAAATCCTGCCGCAAAAGGCCGGCAGGCCTTTCAAAAAGCGTCCCAGACCTTGAATTTGAGTCAAAATTTCGTACTTAATGAGTATTTAAATGCCTCTTTTGATCTGTCCCCAATTAATTGACTTTAAAAAATAAATCAAATTAATGTTGATCTGACCCCAATTAATTTTCTTGGCATTTTTGGTGCGATGCAATATGCTCTCATTCCCGCGAAATATCTCTAGGAGTGCGCCATGACTTCGGCTGCCGAAAAATTAGCTTTGCAACAAACGGGTCTGTATGACCCTTCTCAAGAA
>CANJOS010000058.1 GCA_947476015.1 Comamonadaceae bacterium
CTTTTTGGACCACCAGGGCCATCAATTCGGGCGATACGCCCTGCCCTTCATGCCCCAAGACCCAAGCGCACTGACGGGACAACTTGCCCTGCTGCGCCAACTCATGCAAAAACGGCCCCTCATGCACGTCGGTTCCCACCAAAGGCACCTGAAGTGTTTGAACGTCTTCCAAACTGGCCGACTCAATCAGTTGCAAACCAAAATGCGCACCCATGCCAGCTCGCAGCACCTTGGGTGACCACATGCCTGCCGTGCCTTTGATGGCCACAATTTGCTTGAAACCAAAGGCCGAAGCACTCCGCAAAATAGCGCCCACATTGCCTGCATCCTGAAGCCTGTCCAAGACCACCGTCGCAGCCCGAGGGTCTAAGTCAGGTGCTTCAGGCAAGGCCAACAAGAAACCCATTTTGGCGGGTGATTCAAGTGCGCTGAGGCCAACAAACAATTCATCGGGCACCACCCAAACTTCAGCAGCACATTGCGCCCATTCAAACTCAGAGGCTTGCCAAATTGATTCTGTGAAGATGGCCAGTTCGGGTTTGACGCCGCGCGCCAATGCCGCCCGGCACAAATGATCGCCCTCCAACCACACCAAGCCCAACTTGCGATAAGCCTGCGAGTCTTGCGCCAAACGGCGAATGGTTTTAAGACGGGGGTTGTCTCTGGACGTGATCTGTTTCATGATTTTTGGGCTGCCAAAATGGCCAGCGTCACGGGCGCAAAAGTTTGACGGTGAAGCGGCGTAGCACCCCATGTTTGAAGCGCCTTCAAGTGGACCGCCGTGCCATACCCTTTATGGGCATCAAAACCATACAAGGGAAATTGCCTGTGCATGTCGTCGCACAAGCGATCTCTGTGAACTTTGGCCAAGATAGACGCTGCAGAAATTTCTTGAATTTTTTCATCACCCTTCACAATGGCCTCTGCGCGCACATCCAAAATGGGCAAGCGATTGCCATCCACATAAACCAGCGTGGGCTTTAAACGCAAAGCCTCTACCGCTCTTTGCATTGCGAGCAGGGTGGCCTGCAGAATGTTCAATCGATCAATTTCTTCAACGCTGGCTTCGGCGATGGCAAAGCACAAGGCCTTGGCCCGAATTTCATCAAACAAACGATCGCGAGTTTTGGCCGTCAATTTCTTCGAGTCTGCCAAGCCCTTGATGGGCTTAAGCTCATCCAAGATCACTGCGGCTGCCACCACGGGTCCCGCCAAAGGCCCTCGACCTGCTTCGTCGACGCCCGCCAACAAGCCCGGCGTGTCCCAGAGCAGGCTCACCTGTTCAGGCGTTGACAAGCGTTTGGATCGCATCGGCAGCCAGTGCAGGGGTGTTACGCAACAATGATTGGTGCATGGTTTCAAATCGACTCACCAAGGCCTGTGCTTTTTCGGGTGAGCGGAGCCAGTCCAAAACGGCGTGGGCCATTTTGTCGGGGGTCGCTTGGTCTTGCAAAAGTTCGGGCACACAAAACTCCCGCGCCAAGATATTGGGCAGGCCGACCCAAGGCTGTAGCTTTTTGCGCTTCATCATTTGCCAGCTGATCCAGTTCATGTTGTAGGCAATCACCATGGGCTTTTTAAACAGCGCCGCCTCCAGCGTGGCCGTGCCACTGGCGATGAGCGAGACATCACAAGCTGCCAATGCGGCATGGGATTGCCCCTTCAATATTTGAACTTGCGTTGCCCCCACTTTGTCTCGAAGGCGTTCCATGCGAGACATCATAGACGGCATGGCTGGCAGCACAAATTGCAAATGAGTTTGCTGCTGGCCCAACAAGATGGCCGTTTGAAAAAAACGCTCAGCCAAATAAGTTATTTCTGATTCGCGACTGCCAGGCAGCAAAGCCACCACCGGTCGATTTGAATCAAGCTTTAACTCTTGACGTGCCTTGAGGGTGTCAACTTGCATGGGAATGGCTTGCGCCAAAGGATGCCCCACATAAGTTGCTGGGATGCCATGGGCATGCAACAAGTCAGTCTCAAAGGGGAAAATGCAAAGAACATGGTCCACACTCTGTTTGATTTTTTGAATCCGTTCTGCTCGCCATGCCCAAATGGAAGGGCAAACAAAATGCACAGTGGGAATACCCGCTTGCTTTAAATCACGCTCTAAATCGAGATTGAAATCAGGCGCATCCACGCCCACAAAAACACGCGGCGGATGGGCCAGAAGTTGCGCCCTCAGTTGATTGCGAATTCCTGCAATTTCGCGGTAGTGCCGCAGCACCTCTACATAGCCACGAACAGCTAATTTTTCTGATGGCCACAAAGCTTGCAAACCTTGCGCCTGCATGCGAGGCCCTCCAATGCCGTACAAATAAGCCTCAGGCCAGTGTGCGCGAATGCCCTGCATCATCAAACCCGCCAGCAAATCACCGGACGTTTCGCCGGCCACCATGGCCATGGAAAAAGCCCCATCAGGGGCTTTTGATAGCACAGACATGTCGGGTTGATTCACGGCTTATCTCACAATGCCACGATCTGGCGAGCTAGCTTGCAAAAAGCTTAACATCATGTCGACATCGGCTTTTGCCTCTGGAAATTTTTGCGTCAGCAATTCAATTTCAGATTGCGCTTGCGCCAACGTGAGTTGTTGGCGGTACAAACTTTTGTGCATGGCTTTGACGGCTGCAATTCTTTCAGCAGAAAACCCGCGACGCTTCAAACCTTCAAAATTCATGGAGCGCGCTTCTGCAGGTTGCCCTTGTGCCATGACAAAAGGCGGTAAATCCGCAAACAGCAAAGAGTGCATGGCTGTGAAACTGTGGGCGCCCAATCGGCAATGCTGGTGAACCACCGTAAAGCCACCCAAGATGACCCAATCGGCCACATGAACATGTCCAGCCAGTTGTGAGCTGTTAGCAAAGATAGTGTTGTTGCCCACCACACAGTCGTGCGCCAAATGAACATACGCCATGATCCAGTTGTCATGGCCCAACTGGGTCACGCCCGCGTCCCCAGGAGAGCCTATGTTGAAGGTGCAAAACTCACGAATGGTGTTGCGGTCGCCAATGTGCAATTCACAAGGCTCGCCGGCGTATTTCTTGTCTTGAGGCACTGCGCCCAAAGAGTTGAACTGAAAAATTTTATTGTCTTTGCCAATGGTGGTGTGCCCTTCAATCACACAGTGGCTGGCCACCGTGGTGCCGGAATCAATGCGGACATGCGGGCCAATGACCGTGTAGGGGCCAACCGTGACGTTGCTGTCGAGTTGGGCACCGGGGCTCACTATGGCGGTAGCGTGAATGCGACTCATGGGCATCCCTCCATCAGGAGACCTTGCGCATGGTGCACATCAACTCGGCCTCTACAGCAATTTCCTCACCCACTTTGGCCTTGGCTTTGAACTTGAAAACGCCCGCCTTCATGCGATCGAGTTCAACTTCCAAAATGAGTTGATCACCCGGTTCAACAGGGCGCTTGAAGCGTGCGCCATCAATCCCTGCAAAATAATAGACGGTATTTTCATCGGGCGTTTGATCCAAGGTGTCAAAGGCCAACAAAGCAGCTGCTTGCGCCAATGCCTCCAGCATCAACACACCTGGCATGACGGGACGGTGAGGGAAATGTCCCGTGAAATACGGCTCGTTGACGGACACATTTTTCAAAGCCTTGATGCGAACCCCCTTTTCAATTTCCAACACACGATCGACCAATAAAATGGGATATCGGTGCGGTAATTGCTTGAGAATTTTGTAAATGTCCATCATGATTTTTTTTCCTGTTCGTTGGCTTGAAGGCATTTTGCCTCCACCAATTTAAGTCGATCTCTGAGCTTGTGAAGTTGCTTCAAACTGGCAGCATTTTTTTCCCAACTGGCATTGTCATCCAGGGGGAAGATGCCGGTGTAATTGCCTGGCTTGGCGATGGAACGCGTGACCACCGTGGCGGCTGAGATGTGAACGCCATCAGCTAGGCTCAAATGTCCCAAAATGATGGCACCGCCGCCCACAGTGCAATGCGCCCCAATGTGCGCACTGCCCGCAACCCCGACGCAGCCGGCCATGGCCGTGTGCTTGCCAATGTGCACGTTGTGACCAATCTGAACGAGGTTGTCCAACTTCACACCGTCTTCAATAATGGTATTTGAAAGAGCCCCCCGATCGATGCATGTATTGGCACCAATTTCAACGTCATCACCAATCTTGACGGCGCCAAGCTGTTCAATTTTTTCCCAAACACCTTGGTGCAAAGCAAAACCAAAGCCGTCTGCACCAATCACCACGCCCGAGTGAATGATGCAACGCTCGCCCACTTCGCAATCTTCTCCCAGTGTGACCCTGGCTTTCAACTGGGTATGTGCACCCACTTTGGCACCCCGTTCCACCACACAGAAGGGTCCGATGATGGCAGACGAAGCAATCACAGCCTCTGAGTCAATGACCGCACTGGAATGGATATTTGCTTTCAGCGCGGGACGAGTTTGACGTTTCCAGAGTTGCGTGAGACGCGCAAAGTAAAGATAGGGATTGTCTGCAACAATGCACGCGCCTCGAGCCAGGGCCAACTCTTTGAAGGGAGAACTGACAATGACACAAGCCGCTTTGGACTGTGCCAGTTGAGATTGGTATTGAGGATGACTGAGAAAACTCAGTTGACCAGACCCTGCTGACTCAAGGGGTGCGAGTGAGTCGATACTGATATCAGGACTGCCGTGCAGAGTGCCGCCTAAGGCTTGAACAATTTCTCCAAGTTGCAGCACAAAGCGAGTCCGTTTCTCTCAGCGCTTACTTGCCAGCGCTCGCGTTAAGAGACTTGATGACTTTGTCGGTGATGTCGTGCTTGGGATTGATGTAGACGGCTTCTTGGAAAATCACGTCGTATTTTTCAGCTTCAGCCACTAGCTTGACAGCGCGATTGGCTCTTTCAATGACCACTTGCTGTTCTTCATTTTTTCGCGTGTTCAAGTCTTCTTGAAATTCACGACGCTTGCGCTGAAATTCACGGTCTTGGTCCATCAACTGCTTTTGACGTGCGTTGCGTTGCGTTTCGGAAAGCGTCGGTGCTTCACGCTCAAATTTATCAGAGGCCGTCTTGATGGTGTTGCCCAAATCAACGAGATCTTTCTCGCGCTTTGCAAACTCCTGCTCTAGTTTGACCTGAGCAGCTTTGGCAGTGCTGGCTTCTCGAAAAATACGGTCGGTGTTGACAAAACCGATTTTAAACTCTTGCGCACCCACCCACGATGCACTGAGTGCACCTAGCGTCAACAGACAAGCTTGTAAAAGATGGCGAAATGTTTTCATTAAAAAGAAGTTCCAATTTGGAATTGCAATCTCTGGATTTTATCCGTAACCTGGCGCCGCATTGGCATGGCATAAGAAAAGCGCAAGGGCCCCATGGGAGAGATCCAACTCAGTCCAACCCCGATGGACGACCGAAGTTGACTTAAATCTACTTTTTCATGTTCACCAAAAGCCCTGCCCGCATCTGCAAAGGCAAACAACCGCAAAGTGCGGTCATTGCCAGCGCCTGGGAAAGGTGCCAAGATTTCGGCATTCATGACCACTTTCTTTGGCCCGCCCAAAAATATGCTGTTGGTGCTGTCAGACGGGCCCAAGGTAGACTGCTGAAAGCCCCGCACGCTTCCCAAACCGCCTACAAAATAGTTTTTAAACAGGGGATAAGGGCGGTTACTGAGGCCCTGACCCCAGCCCAAATCGGAATTGAGTGCCAAAGTATACTTTTTGGTCAGTGGAATGTACTGCTGAATTTGGTAATTGGTTCGAACATAGCGGGCATCCCCAGCCGCACTCAAATCTGCATTGAATCTTTGCAGCAAACCTCGGGTGGGCACCAAAGCACTGTCGCGGCCGTCACGAGCCCAACCCAAGGTTAAAGGGACAGAGTTGCTGGTGTAGCCGAATTGCTGCATGTACTCCACATAGGCATTGGGCAAATTGGTACCAGGTCGAATGGCAGTTTGCTCGTAATTCACGCCCATGAAAACCGTGTCAATTTCCGTCAGGGGCACGCCAAAACGCATGCCCGCGCCCGAGCTGACCAAGCTGTAGGCATTGATGTCGCCCAAATAAGGCCGTGTGGTTCTGTGAAAAATATCCAGCGTTCTTGAAATGCCCTCTGGCGTGAAATAAGGATCGGTCGTGCTCACAACCACCGTGCGGTTGAATTTGCTGGTGTTGATCTCGGTGGCCAAGTAATTGCCAGAACCAAATGCATTTTCTTGACGAACACCAAAACTCAGGGCCACCTTTTCTGCAGATGAAAAACCCGCGCCCAATGAAATACTGCCTGTCGGCTTTTCAAGCACATTCAGAGTTAAGTCCACTTGATCCGTGGTTGAGGGTACTTCTTGAGTGTCAAAGTTAACTTCCGTGAAGAAACCCAAGCGGTCAACGCGGTCGCGCGACAGCTTGATCTTGTCACCGTCGTACCAAGCAGCCTCGAGTTGCCTGAACTCTCGCCGAATCACTTCATCGCGCGTGCGATTGTTACCCGCCAAATTGATACGACGGACATACGCCCTGCGCGAAGGATCGGCCATGAGGACAAAATTAACGCGGTTGGTCAAACGGTCAATTTCAGGCTTAGCATCAACACGTGCAAACGCAAATCCGAATTTTCCAAAGTAATCCGTGAATGCCTTGGTGGTGACTGCCACGGTTTCAGCGTTGTAGGGCTCACCCAAGCCAATTTTGACGAGGGCTTTGAACTCATCCTCTTTGCCCAAATAGTTGCCTTCCAATTTAACGCCAGCAACCACAAAGCGCTCACCCTCGGTGACATTCACGGCAATGGAAATTTCTTGCTTGTCTGCCGAGATGGCCACTTGGGTTGAGTCAATTCGAAACTCCAAGAAGCCCCTGGCCAAATAGTAAGAACGCAAGGTTTCCAAATCGGCATTGAGCTTGGTGCGCGAATAGCGATCGGATTTGGTGTACCAACTAAGCCAGTTACCCACATCCAAGTTGAGCTGGTCTTTCAGGGTGTCTTCAGAAAAAGCTTGGTGACCCGTGATGCGAATTTCTTTGATTTTGGAAGGGCCTCCTTCCGTGATGGTGAAAGTGAGCTTCACACGATTGCGTTCAACCGGCGTGACGGTGGTGACAACCTCAGCGCCATACAAACTGCGCGAGATGTATTGACGCTTCAACTCTTGCTCAGCTTTGTCTGCCAATGCCTTGTCATAGGGACGGCCATCAGAAATACCGACCTCCTTCAAAGCCTTGACCAACACATCTTTGTCAAACTCCTTGAGCCCCACCCACTCCACTTCAGAAATAGAGGGGCGCTCTTCCACAATAACCACCAAGACATCACCTTGTGCATCAAGGCGGACATCTTTGAACAAACCCAGGGCAAACAAAGCACGAATGGCTGCCGCACCCGACTCATCGTTGTACATGTCACCCACACGAAAAGGCAAGGATGCAAAAACAGTGCCGGATTCAATGCGCTGCAAGCCTTCCACGCGGATGTCTTTCAGCTTGAAGGGTTCTATGGCCCAAGCAGACATGCCTGAGACAGCGGCCGCTAACAGCACGAAGCATTGACAAAGGCGAAATCGATTGGGGAAAAAGTTCATGCGTTTGTATTAATTAAAGAGTCGTGTCAGATCATTGAAGAACGCCATGGCCATGATGAAAATCAACAAAGTCAGACCTACTTTTTGCAAACCCCTTTGCCAAGCAACGGAAACCGGTTTGCCAGTCAACGACTCCCAAAGATAATACATCAGGTGCCCCCCGTCCAACATCGGCAGCGGAAGTAGGTTCAAGAGACCCAAACTGACGCTGATCAGCCCTAAAAATGTCAAATAGGACGCTAAACCCCTTTGGGCAGACGCGCCGGCCTGCTCTGCGATGGTCAGGGGCCCACTCAAATGCTTTGAAGAAGCCTCCCCCGTGAGCATTTTGCCAATCAGACTGACTGTCAGAAAAGTGATTTGTTTCACTTGATCAAAGCCCTGATACAAAGCATCGCCAAAATCCAAACGCACCCATTCGGTTTCAGACAAAACGCCCACCACGGCACCAATTCTTCTGACTTGGCCCGCCTCAGCTTGCCCAGGCAGTGGGGTCAGCACCGGTCGAACCGCCAACATCAGGCGTCGACCATCCCTTTCAATGACCCAAGCAGGTTCAAGCTCTGAGCCTTCAGCCAGCCGCGGCTCCCTGATCAAGGCCCTTAATTGAGACGCATCTGTGACCTCGAGTTCGTCCACCTTCACCACCCGATCGCCAGGTAACAAGCCAGCTTGCTGCGCTGCGCCCCCGGCTTCCACCCTGCCGATGATGGGCAACACTTTGGGATGTCCCCACCAAGCAACGGCGCCGAAAAGCACCACAGCCAACAGCAAATTGGCCAAAGGCCCAGCGGCCACGATGGCTGCGCGAACTTTCAAGCTGCGGTGATCAAAGGCCAACTGCTTCTGATCGGCCGGTACGTCTGCCTCCCGGGTGTCGAGCATTTGCACAAAGCCACCTAAGGGAATTGCAGCAATCACAAACTCAGTGTTTTGGCCTGGCCTGGGGTTTTTTGGACGCCATCGAAAAATCGACTTCCCGAAACCAATCGAAAAAACAAGCACAGGTACCTTACAGGCCACAGCCATGCGATAGTGGCCATATTCATGCACAGCAATCAGCAGCGTCAGGGCCAATAAAAAAGCAAGCAGTGTGATCACAAACAGGCCATTGGATCAGTCAATCAAACAAACAGAGCTCAAGAACGACAAGCACGAACAACTTCCAATGCGTGCGCACGACTTTGAGCGTCCAGGCTGAGCAAGTCAGGCAAACTTTGGGGCGATGCGGGCGTCACTTTTGACAAGGTCTCGGTGTTCACCCGATGAATCTGATCGAACCTGATGTGTTTGTTTAAAAATGCTTCCACGGCAATTTCATTGGCTGCATTCAACACTGCACAAGTTCCTGATGCAGCTTTGAGTGCATGCCAAGCCAACTTCAAGCCAGGAAACCTTTCGGGGTGTCCATGATCGTCAATGGCTTCGAAAGTCATGGCTTTGAGATGATGGAAATCCAAACCTTGCGCGCCCGATGTGATGCGCTCAGGCCAACTCAAGCCATAGGCGATGGGCACTCGCATGTCGGGTGTTCCCAGTTGCGCAACAACCGATGTGTCTTTGTATTTCACCATGGAGTGAATGATGCTCTGCGGGTGAATGACCACATTCAATTGGTCTGGCGTGACGCCAAACAGATAACGCGCCTCAATGACCTCCAGCGCTTTGTTCATCATGGTGGCAGAGTCCACTGAAATTTTGCGGCCCATGACCCAATTGGGATGCGCGCAGGCCTCCTCTGGTGTGACACTTTTCAAGGTGGCTGGATCACGCGATCTGAATGGGCCGCCTGAGGCTGTCAGAATAATTTGGTCAATTCGGTCAGCCCATGTGGCAGGATCTTCAGGCAATGATTGAAAGACCGCCGAATGTTCACTGTCGATGGGCAGCAACCTGGCGCCACCTTTTTTGACAGCATTTAAGAACACCTCGCCCCCCACCACCAAAGCTTCTTTGTTGGCGAGCAACAAGCGCTTTCCTGCATGGGCCGCAGCCAAACATGGCGACAAGCCGGCGGCCCCCACAATGGCGGCCATGACGGCGTCCACCTCTTCGTGGGAAGACACGAAGTCGAGTGCTTCAGGGCCCCACAAAACCTCAACCCGCAGGCCTTCCGCTTTCACCCGATCGGCCAATTGACGTCCCGCACTTTCTTCTGCCATGACCGCATACTTGGGCTTAAATTGTGCACACTGCGCCAAGATCAAATCGACCTGTTTGGACGCTGTCAAAGCAAACACTTGGTAATGATCGAGGTGACGGGACAGGACATCCAGCGTATTGGTACCGATGGAGCCCGTCGCACCCAGAATGGTGATGTTTTGTTTCATGACTTCAACCTCTTGCCTACACTTTGGGCCAATTCAGTAGCATCAGCGCAATTGGCAACGTAGGCAGCAATGCATCCAATCGATCGAGCACACCACCGTGACCGGGAAGCAAATTGGAGCTGTCCTTGATGCCCGCACTGCGCTTGACCAGAGACTCCACCAAATCACCGACCACGCTCATGGTGGTGAGAAAAATCAGACTCAGTGCCCACAAAAAGTAACCATGGGATTGCATCTGGGTGAACAAGCTCATACCGGGCCAATGGTAGATTTGCTCCAACTGCATCCATACCCAGGCCACACCGAAGACGCCGACAAGCCCGCCGATCGCACCTTCCCAGCTTTTGCCAGGACTGACCATGGGCGCCAATTTGCGCGGAAAAATTTTGGTTCCCAATGCCTTGCCAAAGAAATAAGCAAACACATCGGCGGCCCAGACCAACACAAGAATGGAAAGTAAAAATTGAATGCTGGCGGTGCGTGCTTGTGCCATGGCCAGCCATGCCAGGCAAAGCATGACCAAGCCGATCGTCCATCGCAAATTGCGATGCCACAGGGCCCAGCCCTCAACTCCCCGGAGCAACATCCAAGCCGTGAGGCCGACCCAACTCGAACCGGCCAACCACCAAATCCAAGAGTCTGTTTGCGTGGTCCAACCTGCCCACCACGCAAATGCACACAGATCGACACACAGAATGCCAGAGAAAATAGATTGGTGACGGCCCATGCCATTCAAATGACCCCATTCCCAAGCGCCCGCGCCAATCATGAGGATGGACAAGATTAAAAAAGGCTGGGGAGAGTCAGCGAACAGTGCAGGCAACAACACGGCCAGCAAGGCCAGCGCAGTGATGATGCGTTGCTTCAACATCGAATCAGAATTTCACTGAAAAGGGTTGGGTGATTCGATGCATGAAGCCAGAATCAGAGGCCTTTAAACGGCCATGATCTCTTGTTCTTTGCCTGCAACCAATTGATCAATTTCTGCAATGTGCTTGTCGGTCACTTTTTGTACCTCAGCTTCTGAACGTTTTTGCTCATCCTCTGAAGCCAATTTGTCTTTGACCAATTTTTTCACAGATTCGTTGGCATCGCGACGCAGATTGCGCACGGCAATTTTGGCGTTCTCACCCTCTGTGCGAACCAGCTTGGTCATTTCACGACGGCGCTCTTCGCTCATGGCTGGCATGGGCACCCGAATGAGGTCTCCCATTGAAGCTGGGTTCAAACCTAGATCGCTTTCGCGAATGGCTTTTTCAATTTTGGCGCCCATGCCTTTTTCCCAAGGCTGAACGCTGATGGTGCGTGAATCAATGAGCGACACATTGGCAACTTGAGACAAGGGCACCAGAGAGCCGTAATAGTCGACCTGAATGGTATCCAAGATAGCGGGGTTGGCGCGGCCCGTGCGAATTTTGGTCAGGTTGTTTTTGAAAGCCGCAATGGACTGGTCCATTTTGGTTTGGGTGGTTTTCTTGATGTCTTCTAAGCTCATGAGATTCTCCGGGGCCAAACGATTCAAATTCAGTGGCGGGTACAAGAATTAGGCATAAACCAAAGTGCCCTCGTCCTCACCCATGACCACTCGTTTGAAGGCCCCATGCTTGAAGATCGAGAACACTTTGACAGGCAATTTTTGGTCGCGGCACAGTGCAAATGCCGTGGCGTCCATGATGCCTAAATTTTTAGAAATCGCTTCATCAAACGAAAGTTTGCTGTATCGCGTTGCAGTAGGAACCAGTTTGGGATCTGCGGTGTAAACACCATCCACTTTGGTGGCTTTCAAAACCAACTCAGCACCAATTTCTGCACCACGCAAGGCTGCTGCAGTGTCTGTTGTAAAGAAGGGGTTGCCGGTTCCGGCAGCAAAGATCACCACTTTGCCTTCTTCAAGGTACTGAAGGGCCTTAGGCCGAACATAGGGCTCGACCACCTGTTCAATGGCAATGGCAGACATGACGCGGGCTGTGAGGCCTGCTTTTTCCATGGTATCAGCCAGGGCCAAGGAGTTCATCACGGTGGCCAGCATGCCCATGTAGTCGGCCGTGGCACGGTCCATACCTACAGCGCCTCCCGCAACACCTCTGAAGATATTGCCACCGCCAATGACCACAGCCACTTGAACACCCAGGCGAGTGACCTCGGCAATTTCCGCCACCATGCGAACGATGGTGGCGCGGTTAATACCAAACTGATCGTCACCCATCAATGCCTCACCAGACAGCTTCAGCAAAATACGCTTGTGGGCTGGTTTGGCGATGGTCATAACGGGCTCCTCATAAAGACAGATTCAAGTTTAGCTTTGAATCGCCCTTTCGGGCGACCCTTTCACCTGGGTTTTAAACCAGATAGCGGCAAATTAGCCGGCGTTTTGTGCAGCAGCCACTTGTGCAGCCACTTCGGCGGCAAAGTCGTCAACCTTCTTCTCAATGCCCTCGCCCACCACGTACAAAGTGAATGCTTTGACTTGAGTGCCTTCGGCTTTGAGCATTTGCTCCACTGTTTGCTTGTCGTTTTTGACGAAAGTTTGGTTGTTCAATGACACCTCTTTGAGGTACTTCTGAACGGAGCCTTCGATCATTTTGGCTGCAATGTCAGCAGGCTTGCCTGACTCGGCCGCCTTGGCGGTGGCCACTGAACGCTCTTTTTCAATCAGATCGGCAGGCACATCGTTGCTGGTCAAAGCCACAGGCTTCATGGCGGCCACGTGCATGGCCACATCTTTAGCCGCTGTGTCTTTGCCTTCGTATTCCACCAACACGCCGATGCGTGTCCCGTGCAAATAAGTAGCGATTTGAGCGCCACCGGCCACGCGTTTGAAGCGGCGGAAGCTCATGTTCTCGCCAATCTTGCCAATCAGGCCTTTGCGCACTTCTTCCAAGGTGGGGCCAAAGCCGTCTTGACTGTAAGGCAACTCGCCCAACGCAGCCACATCGGCGGGGTTGTGCAGCGCAGCCAATTTGGCAGCGGCATTGGCCAATGACAAGAAGCTGTCGTTCTTGGTCACAAAGTCTGTTTCGCAGTTGACTTCGAGCATGGCGCCCGTGTTGCCTTCTGTGTAGGCCACGATGACGCCTTCGGCCGTGACGCGGGAAGCAGCTTTGCCTGCTTTGGTGCCCAACTTCACACGCAACAGCTCTTCCGCTTTGGCCATGTCACCATCGGCTTCCGTCAGAGCTTTTTTGCATTCCATCATGGGGGCATCGGTTTTAGCGCGCAGTTCAGCGACCATGCTTGCGGTAATAGCCATTTGATTTCTCCGTTTCGTCTTCGAATTAAGTTTCGACTAAATTAAAAATTGATGAAAACTGGGTGCGACTCAGGTTAAAAAAAAGGGGCAAGAAGCCCCTTTTCTCTGGTAGAGAGGGCATTAAGCAGATGCTTCTTGCACTTCAACGAATTCGTCTTCGCCTTCAGCAGCCACAGCTTTGACAACGTCTTGAACGGCGTTTGCACGACCTTCAATGATGGCGTCAGCAATGCCGCGAGCGTACAAAGTAACGGCTTTAGAGGAGTCGTCGTTACCTGGGATGATGTAGTCGATGCCTTCGGGTGAGTGGTTTGAGTCCACCACGCCGATGAGTGGGATGCCCAATTTTTTGGCTTCCAAAATAGCAATTTTGTGGTAACCGACATCGATCACAAAAATAGCATCAGGCAATGCAGCCATGTCTTGAATGCCGCCGATGTCTTTTTCAAGCTTGTCGATTTCGCGCTTGAACATGAGTTGTTCTTTTTTGCTCAAAGTCTCGAGGCCAACTTCTTGTTGCGCTTTCATGTCCTTCAAGCGCTTGATGGAAGTCTTGACGGTTTTGAAGTTGGTGAGCATGCCGCCCAACCAACGCTGGTCAACGTAAGGCACGCCGGCGCGCTGAGCCTCAGCTGCCACGGTGTCACGGGCTTGCCGCTTGGTGCCCACCATGAGGATGTTGCCGCGGTTTGCAGAGAGTTGTTTGACGAACTTCAATGCATCTTGGAACATCGGTAAAGATTTTTCCAAGTTGATGATGTGGATTTTGTTGCGGTGGCCGAAGATGAAGGGGGACATCTTGGGGTTCCAGAAGCGGGTTTGATGACCAAAGTGGACACCGGCTTCCAGCATTTCGCGCATGGTGACTGACATGTTGTTTCTCCGAAGGTTGGGTCTAAAATCCGGCTCACACATCGGCTGTTTGTGACAAAGTCCTTTGGAACCCATCTCAACAGCCAACACCTTGAAGGAGCCGGTTTGCGATTAACTTGCAGGGAAATTCCTGCTAAGCCAGTCGAGTATAGCATCCCCAATTGCACTTTTTAACCTCTGAACCACAGACTCTCACCCCCTGCTCTACACCCCTTTTAACCCCCTGTTCACAATTTCACCATGCGCAAAGACCTGATCGCAACCCTGCAAGCTCTTGCTGAGCAGAAGACCACACCCCAGGCTGAATGGCAAAAAAGCCAAGAAATTGCCCAAAGCTCAGCCTGCGACAAGGTCTTCATGGCCCTCGAAGCCGCTGAGACACCTTCGCTGTTCAATGACCCAACTTTGGCGAATTCAAGCTTGAAAGGTCTGACTTTCTCGGTCAAAGACCTGTTTGACATGGCGGGCAGTCCGACTTGGGCTGGGTCTGTTGTTTTAAAAGGTCAACCTGCGGCGCAGGCAGATGGTCCTGCGGTCTCCCGTCTTAAAAAGGCAGGCGGGGCTTTTTTAGGCCGAACCCAGATGGTGGAGTTTGCTTTTTCTGGGATTGGCACCAACCCGCACTACGGCACTCCTGCCGCATGGGATGCTTTGAGCGATCAAGCGGTTTTATCAAACGGCAAAGTTCACGCACCAGGCGGATCCTCTTCTGGCGCCGCAGTATCGGTGGCTACGGGCGCTGCCTTCATTGGCTTGGGCTCAGACACTGGCGGCTCAATTCGGATTCCTGCCGCCCTCAATGGTTTGGTCGGTTTTAAAAATACAGCCCGTCGCGTCCCCACTGCGGGTGCTGTTCCCCTGTCGACCACCATGGACACCGTCTGCGCCCTGACACGCAGCGTGCGTGACGCCATCATGGCCCATGAAATCTTGGCCGCTCGCAGTGTTGCACGGTCTAGCAGAAGCCTTTCAAGCTACCGATTGGCCGTACCCACCAGCCTCATGTTCGATGGCATGGATGCGCATGTTCAAAAGGCTTGGGAACGCAGTTTGTCGATCTTGTCAAAAGCTGGCGCGAAGATTGTTCAAACCCCGCTGCTTGAAATCAATGAATTGGCGGGACTGTTGGCCACGGGCGGGTTCAGTGCCGCTGAAAGCTATACCTGGCACAGGCATTTGCTGGCCACGGCAGAAGCGGCCTATGACCCCCGCGTGTCAGCGCGAATTCTGCGAGGCGCCAACATGAAAGCCTTTGAATATTTAGACCTTCAAAAAGGCAGAGCCGCATGGATTAAACGCATGCAATCAGCGCTGAACTCGTTTGACGCTGCACTCTCTCCCACCCTGCCCATTCAGGGGCCCACGCTTGAAAGCGTCGCCCCAGGCAAAGAGAGAGACGATGTTTTCTTTACAGTCAATGGTTTGTTATTGCGCAACACCAGCGTGGTCAACATGCTCGATGGTTGCGCATTGTCATTGCCCATGCATGTTGCAGGCGAATTGCCCAGCAGCATGATGGTGTGGCAAGGCCCTCTGCATGACGACCAGGTTTTGAATATTTCGCTGGTTGTTGAAAATGCATTGAGGCCAAATTGAAAGCCCAGGCCTTGAAGACAATCAAATGGCAAGGAGCCTAAGATTTCAAAGGCCTCGTCTTATCCACGGCCCGCAAATGGCATTTTGGTCGCCATCACGTTGTGGAACATGACGTTGGCTTCCAAGGGCAGGCTTGCCATGTAAACCACTGACTTGCCAACATAGGCCACATCCATCAAAGGTTCGGCCTTGATTTCACCATTGGCTTGTGGCACGCCCTTTGCCATTTTCATGGCCATCGGAGTACCAGCATTGCCCACATCAATTTGGCCAACGGCAATGTCATAAACACGACCATCCAAAGAAGCGGTTTTGGTCAGTCCCGACACAGCATGCTTGGTGGCGGTGTAGGCAATGGAAAACGGCCGCGGCGTGGTGGCAGAAATAGAACCGTTGTTGATGATGCGACCACCCATGGGCTTTTGATCTTTCATGACACGGAATGCTTCACGAATGCACAAGAACATGCCCGTCAAATTGGTATCGACCACACCTTTCCACATTTCCAAGCTGAGTTCGGGCAATGGAATCGCGGGGGTACTGACACCTGCGTTGTTGAACAACAAGTCGATACGGCCAAATGTTTTCACGCACTGAGCGAACAAGTTGGCCACCGAGTCTTCCTGAGTGACATCGGTTGGGATCGCCAAAACTTTGAAATTGGGGTTGAGTGCTTTGGCCTCAGCAACCACCTCTTCCAAATTGGTCAATCGGCGACCCGCCAAAACAACAGACCAGCCATCGTTCAATAAGGCCAACGCAGTCGCTTTGCCGATGCCAGAACCTGCACCCGTGACGATGGCAATTTTTGAAGTGTGTGTCATGGATTTTGTCTCCTGATGAAATTTATTTTGAGAAAGATGACTTGAAAATAAGGAGGGCTGCCAATTTCAGCGGCGACTTTTCCGCGCTTGACTGGATTTTTTCGCCCCAGATGGTTTAAAAGGACGCGACTTGGATTTGGACTTGGCTTTGACACCCTCCACAACTGAAACTGCGCCCCTTGAATTGCTGTGAGAGCCAGGCTTGCTCATGCCTTTGTCCCGCAATTGTCGAGGGCTGAATTCTTCAGCAGGATTGACCAAACGAAAATCAATTTTGCGACCATCTAAGTCAACACGGCTTACTTGAATTTGCACACGCGTGCCAATGGCATAGCGAATGCCGGTTCTTTCGCCGCGCAGTTCTTGCCGAGCTTCGTCAAA
>CANJOS010000059.1 GCA_947476015.1 Comamonadaceae bacterium
CCTCCTAATTCCAGATGGGCGCCGTGCTTGATCGCGTCAGCGGTGAATTCGGCCATGGCCGTCAAGCGGCGCGGATTGGCCAGCGGGCCCATGGTGGTGCCTTCTGTCGCACCGTTGCCCACCTTCAGTCCTTGCGTGTACTTGACCATCTCCGCGGCGAATTCTTTTTTGATGCTCTCATGCACCAGGAATCGAGTGGGCGCAATGCAAACCTGTCCAGCGTTTCGAAACTTGGCAGCGCCAGCCGACTTCACAGCAAGGGAAATGTCCGCGTCTTCGGCAACGATCACGGGGGCATGACCACCCAATTCCATCGTGACACGCTTCATGTGCTGCCCCGCCAACCCAGCCAGTTGTTTTCCTACGGGCGTTGAGCCAGTGAAGGTGATTTTGCGAATGATGGGATGGGGAATCAGATAGTTGGAGATTTCAGCGGGCGTGCCGTAAACCAAACCCAGAACACCTGGGGGCAAACCTGCATCAGCAAAGGCGCGGATGAGGGCTGCCGGGGCTGCAGGCGTTTCCTCTGGTGCTTTGACAATCATCGAACAGCCAGAAGCCAAGGCGGCAGCCATCTTGCGAACCACTTGGTTGATAGGAAAGTTCCATGGCGTGAAGGCCGCAACGGGCCCTACCGGATCCTTGATCACCATTTGACGCGCTGAGAGGTTGAAGCGAGAAGGCACGATGCGGCCATAGACGCGCATGCCTTCGTCTGCAAACCATTCAATGATGTCGGCAGCAGCCATGGCTTCTCCCTTGGCCTCCATCAGCGGCTTTCCTTGTTCTTGGGTCAGCATGGCCGCAATGTCGCCAGCTCGCTCGCGCATCAAACCAGCAGCCTTGCGCATAATTTTGTTGCGCTCAACAGGAAGCATGTCCCGCCATGTTTCGAAACCCTTTTGCGCAGCTTGCAATGCGCGGTCCAAGTCAGGGACGCGGGCATGCGCCACGCGACCAATTTCTTTTCCGGTCGCTGGGTTAAAAACAGCCAGAGATTCGCCTGCTGCGGCATCACACCATTGGCCGTTGATAAAAAGTTGCGTGTTGGGATAGGTCATGAGTTTTCCTGTTGAATCCAGCGTATTCTCCGTCAAATCGGGCTCGAAGTGAGTGTCAGGGCGTGATAAGTATTAGTGAAAACCCTAATCCTATAGCCCTTATCAATCGCAGTGATTGAATCATCTAATTAGACGAGAGAAGCACTCAGACTTATGGTTAGAGAGTCTTTGATAAATCGGTCAAAGCATTTATTTCAAACCTAAGGAGATCAACCATGGCAGCACTCAAAGGCTCGCGCACGGAACAATGCCTGAAAGATGCCTTCGCAGGCGAGTCACAGGCTAATCGTCGTTATTTGTATTTCGCAAACAAGGCAGACATTGAAGGCCAAAACGATGTGGCCGCATTGTTTCGCTCAACCGCAGAGGGCGAAACGGGCCACGCTCACGGACACCTCGAATTTCTAGAGCAATCCGGCGATCCTGCAACAGGACTGCCTATTGGTTCTACACGTCAAAACTTGGCTTCTGCAGTTGCCGGCGAGACCCATGAGTACACCGACATGTACCCAGGCATGGCCAAAACTGCTCGTGAAGAAGGTTTTGATGAAGTCGCAGACTGGTTCGAGACGCTCGCAAAGGCCGAGCGCTCACACGCCAACCGTTATCAAAAAGCTTTGACGGAATTGGTCGATTAACTTCTACGGAAGTATTCGCTGCACCTCTGGTGCAGCGATTTCACAAGCTTCTTTGACGAAGTGGTTTGTGAAATCGAATTAAAAATCAGGAGAGTTACATGGCCACCGAAGGCAATCTAGAAGCCCCCACGCGTCATCCTTTAGATTGGCAAAGTAAAGACTTTTACAACGAGGATTCATGCTTCAAAGAACTTGAGCGGATCTTTGATATTTGCCATGGGTGCCGTCGTTGTGTGAGTTTGTGCGGCTCTTTTCCCACCTTGTTTGATTTGGTGGATGAGAGCCCAACCATGGAAGTCGATGGCGTTGCCAAAAACGACTATTGGAAAGTGGTTGACCAATGTTTCATGTGCGATCTTTGCTACATGACCAAATGTCCTTACACACCGCCCCATGAATGGAACTTAGACTTTCCGCACACCATGCTTCGTGCGAAAGCCATCAAATTTCAAAAAGGTGAAGTGGGCATGTCAGAGAAAATGTTGGCGTCTACAGACGTGCATGGCTCTCTTGCAGGTATTCCCATCGTTGTGCAAGTAGTTAATGCCGTCAATGAATCTCCAACGGCGCGAGGTCTGATGGAGTCAGCACTTGGCATAGATCAAAACGCGTGGCTTCCATCTTTGGCAACTCGGAAATTTCGGTCAAGTGCTTCTGATTCAAAGGCAAAAAAAGTGATTGACGGTGAAAAAACACCGGGCAAAGTGGCCATCTATTCCACTTGCTACATCAATTACAACGAGCCAGGCATAGGGCATGACTTGCTCAAAATCTTGGACCACAACGATATTCCTTATGTCATTGTAGAAAAAGAAAAGTGCTGTGGCATGCCTAAGTTGGAATTAGGCGATCTTGAGTCAGTTGAAGCTTCTAAAAATGCCAACATTCCTGTTTTGGCCAAGTACGCCAAAGACGGCTTTGCCATCATGGCTGCCGTTCCCAGTTGCTCTTTGATGTTCAAACAAGAAATACCGCTGATGTTTCCCAACTGCGCAGACACCCAGTTGGTGAAGGAACACATGTGGGATCCCTTTGAATATTTCATGGCCCGAAAGCGTGACGGCTTGCTCAAAACTGAATTTCCCTCGGCCTTAGGCAATGTGAGTTACCAAATTCCGTGCCATGGGCGTGTTCAAAACATTGGCCGCAAAACGGAAGAGATGCTCAAAATGATCCCGGGTACAGAGATCAATACCATTGAGCGCTGTTCTGGACATGCGGGAACTTATGGCGTGAAAAAAGCGTCACACCAAACTGCCATGAAAATTGGTAAGCCAGTTTTCAAAGCCATGGCAACCATGAAAGATGGCAGCAAACCAGACTTCATCAGCTCTGATTGCCCCTTGGGTGGCCACCACATTGCCCAGGGTTTTGAAGTGAATAACTTAGGCACCCCCGAACTTAACCACCCTCTCACACTTGTGCGCAAGGCATATGGTTTGAAATAACAAAAGGAATTCCCATGCAACTCACTGGCAACATTACACCTGAAAGCCTGATGTCACTGGAGGCCTATACAAAGTGGCGCAAAGCTCACAAGCCTGAAATCATCGCTCATCGCAAATTGCGCAGCTTGCACTTAGGTGAACATTTGAATTTGCATTTTGAAAGCGAGACGACCATTCGCTATCAAATACAAGAGATGTTGCGCATTGAAAAGGTTTTTGAGGAAGAAGGCATCCAGGGCGAGATAGACGCTTATGCGCCACTCGTTCCTGATGGCACCAACTGGAAAGCCACCATGATGCTGGAGTACACCGACATCCATGAACGAAAGAGAGAGTTGTCGCGACTGATTGGCATTGAAGATCGCATGTTTGTAGAAGTGGAAGGACACCCTCGGGTCTACGCCATCGCAGATGAAGACCTTGACCGAGAAAATGAGGAAAAAACGTCAGCGGTCCATTTTGTTCGATTTGAATTCACAGCAAGCATGTGCCAAGCTATCAAAGCGGGGGCTGGCGTCAAATTGGGTTGTGATCACACCCACTACCCTGCTCACATCGAAATACCTGCAGATTCATTGGCCAGTCTTGCCGGGGATATTCATTGACTGGATTGAGGTCTCTCAAACCCATGGGTGCTGAGTAAGGCACTGTTGTGCTGACCCAGTTTGGGCGCTGGCCCTTTGAGTTGAGGGCGATGTCCATCAATGACAAGTGGCAGTCCTGTCAATTTAAAATTTTCGCCGGGCACAGTTTGAATTATCCCCAATGCTTGCACTTGCGGATGTGCTATGGCTTCGGGCAATGAGTGAATGGGGGCGCAAGGCACACCTGCTGCTTCAAATTTCTCCAACCAATAAGCACGAGTCTTGTCCCTAAGATGATCCGACAATTGTTCTAAGAGTGCACTCTTATTTTGAAGCCGGTCTCGATTGGTTTTGAATCTTTCATCAGCGAGCCAGTCGAGGCGCCCAAGTTCCTCCGCAAGTTTGGAAAAGAGTCTGTCATTGCCACAACAAATCAACAATGGACCATCTGCGGCTTGAAACGCTTCATAAGGTACGAATCCAGGATGGCCACTTCGATGTCTTTCAGGTAAACGACCTTCATTGTTCAATGCATCTGTCTTTTGCCCATTCCAAACCATGGCGGCCTCTAACAAAGAAGTGGACACAACACCGCCCTGACCTGTTACGTGTCGACGCTGCAACAATGAGAGCGCACCAATGACTGCCCACATGCCACTGCCTTGATCACACAATGAGGAACCCGCGCGCATGGGTGGATCATCGGGGCCCCCATTGATCGCGGACAAGCCACTAAAGGCTTGGATGAGGGGCTCGTAGCCAGGGTGCATGCCCATCGGGCCCACACCCCCATAAGCTGAGATTTCACAATAAATGAGGCGTGGATATTCTTTGCACAATGTAGGGCCATCGATACCGAGAGATTGAGGAACCCCAGGGCGCAAATTGTGAATCAGGATGTCGACCTCTCCGGCAAGTCGTTTCAATACAGCCAGCCCCGACTCACTTTTCAAGTCGAGCGTCAGGGATTTTTTGCCACGGTTAAAGACTTGGAAAATATGCGCGTCACCCTCTCGAAAAGCGGGCCCCATGTGACGCGCATCATCGCCGCCATTCAGGCGTTCAATTTTGATCACTTCGGCGCCAAGATCTGCGAAAATTGCACCGGCAAACGGCCCAGCAAGAACCTGGCCTAATTCGAGTACCCGCACACCTTGAAGAATACTGTTCATTTGATTTATTTACACAACGATTGTCAATTCAATATGGGAATTTGCATGTGAATCATATACAACATTAATTTTTTTGACTTTGGTTTTTCTGGACCTCATCCAATACCCATTCACGAAAAGCAACCAAGGGCGGATATTTTTCTTTTTCAATTGGATAGACCAAACAATAGCTATGACGACCGACAAAGGATTGTTTGAATGGGATGACCAACGAACCAGATTTGAGTTCATCCTCTACGAGCACTCGCGTCACAACACCTACGCCCATGCCAGCAACCACTGCTTGAATCAAATGAGCGGTGAACTCAAATAAAGTGCCCATTTGCATCTGCTTTGGCGACAAACTTTGTGTTTTAAACCAATCCATCCAAGAATGTGGTCGCGTAGAGACGCCTAAAAGTGTGTGTCGATATAGATCCTCAGGCGCCTTCAATGGCAATTTTTCCAATAACTTAGGACTGGCAATGACGACGCGTTCATCCTCCAATAATTGGTGAACGACCATACCCGGCCAAGTCACATCACCAGCGGTGATGGAAGCATCGATGCCACTTTGCAATAGATTAAATGGGCCTATCCGAGAATGGATGTGAACCAACACACCAGGATGATGCGCGTAAAAGTCACTCAACCTTGGCAGTAACCATTTGGAGGCGAAGGTAGGAAGAATTGCCAATTGCAATGATCCCACCCCGGTTTTAAAGGCAATCACCTGAGAACTAGCAGCCCGAATCTGAATTAAAGCGGCAGCAATTTCTCTTGCATAACCGGCGCCAATTTCAGTCAAGGTAATTTTTCTTCCATACCTGCTAAATAAAGGAACACCCAATGACTCCTCCAAGGCTTGTACCTGACGACTCACCGCACTTTGGGTAAGGTGAAGTTCTTGGGCAGCCCTGGTGAAACTACCATGCCGAGCAGAAGCCTCAAAGGCTTCAAGCAGTGACATTGAAGGAACCAAAGATCTTCTATTCATTCATAAAACTCATGCAAATAGTGAAAATAATCCATTTTGCACGATTATTTAATCACTCATAATGAAATTTATGCATCAATAGTCAATTTATCAACATGCAATTCACACCATTAACCGCCAAGATAGAGCATCCCTTTGGAGAATTGTCGGCCCTACTCGACCCGCAATCTATTGCAGTAATTGGCAGCTCTGATAGGGATGGCAACTTAGGCGGAGCAGCGGTCAGATTCTTGAAAAAATTTAAATATCGTGGGCAAGTTTGGCCCGTCAATGCTCAGCAAACAGAAGTTGCCAGTCTGCCCTGCTACCCCTCGGTTGAGGCTCTTCCCGGAATCCCTGACATGGCAATTCTGGCAGTTCCAGCAACTGCAATTGAATCAACTCTAAGAGCTTGTGGTTCGAAAGGAATCAAATCTGCGATTATTTGGTCTGGTGGTTTTGCTGAAACTGGTGCCGAGGGCGCAAGATTGCAAGAGCAATTAAGAATAACTTGCCAAGAAACTGGCATTCAACTTTGCGGTCCTAATTGCATTGGCATTATCAATACAGCCAATGGCATGACCGCATCATTCAGTAATTTGCTTTATGAGCAAGAGGACTTATTGCCTGGATGCGTATCTCTTGTCAGTCAAAGTGGGGGAATTAGCGTCAATGTATTGAGTCGAGCAAGAGCTGTGGGCTTTGGTCTCAGAGTTACTGTAAGCGTTGGAAATGAAGTTGGATTGGGTTTGGCGGATTTTGTCAAAGTTCTTGCAAGAGACCCAGGTACAAAAGTCATCGCCATTTACACAGAAGGACTTTCGAATCCACTTGCATTCATTGAAGCACTTGATCTGGCCAGAAAATTCAAAAAACCTGTGGTTATTTTGAAAGGTGGCGCCAGTGAAGCCAGCAGCCAAGCAGCACTCGCCCACACGGGCCGTTTAGCGGGTTCTGACCGTACCTTCAACGCCATTTTGGAAGAGTTCTCAGTCATTCGTGTCGCATCAACTGAAGAAATGATTGATGTATGCGGACAACTCTCATCAATGTTAAATATGCCTTTACCAATCAACAACCAAGTGTTGATCAGTACGTTTGGAGGCGGCAGCGGTGTCATTACAACTGACCAATGTGTCAATGCCGGACTGATAGTTAGTCGAATGTCTCACAAACAGATGTCAGAACTGGCCCCTAACCTGACACCACTGAGCGCGTGCTTTAACCCTGTAGACATGACGCCAGGCGTCATGACGAATCCCAGCTTAAGACAAAAACTCCCAAAAGCCTTTGCAACCATGAATGAGGACACCCAATATGGTTCATGGCTTTTCATGGCGTCAGGTTTTGGTGATCTTGCACCCGAACTTGCAAAGATGCTGCTCGATCTGAGATCCCAGAAAACGAAAACAATCGTTGTTACATGGCAATCTATGCCTGATGGGTTGGCGAAACTTCTTCACGCAAATAATATATATGTCTTCAGTGATTCGGCCAGAGCCGTCAGAACCCTAGCATTGATTACCCAGCATGCTTACTCTCTGAAATCTACTCAAAGGAAATTAAATGCATCGGGCATTGATTTTGATTGGAAAGAATTTAAATTGATTGCAGGCCCACATGTTGTCAGTGAGCATGAGGTTTCTTCTCTCATGCAAGAGGTTGGGTTACCAGTTGCAAAAGGTGAACTTGTCAACCCTTTGCATTCAATCAATGATGCTATTGATCGAGTTGGCTTCCCTTTAGCGATCAAAGGAATTTCTTCGCAAGTTACGCACCGTGCAGCATCTGGATTGGTAGCCCTCAACATTGAATCGGTGACAGCCGCTTTAGCAATTCAAGAAAAATTTATAAAGAGATGTAAAGAGCTCAATGTCAAGCTCGAAGGAATTTGGATTCAGCACATGTTTCAAGGAGCACATGAGTTATTAGTTACCTGCGTGAGCGATAAGGACTTTGGCATCATGGTTGGCATTGGCATGGGAGGTCAACACACCGAAATATTTGACGATGTTGTTTTTGCAAGAGCTCCTGTTGACATCGCATACGCAAGAACGATGTTACTCCGATTAAAAACCACCAAACGTTTTCCAGAAATGTTTTCCGAATTGCAAATTGAAAATATCAGTGAATTCATTCATCATTTCTCCACATGGGTAGCTACTGCTCCATGGAAAAAATTTACGCTAGAAATTAACCCCATCAAGGTTAGCAATGATGCTGTTGCGGCAGTTGATGGCTTATTAATTATCGAAGAATAACCTACTCAAACGAAGGAAATACCATGGCCAAATATGAATCACCCTACGATCCTGCCTCAGCTCCGCAGAATTTAGAAAACGTCTTGTATGAGAAGAAAGGAAATATTGCTTACGTCACAATCAATAGACCCCAAGTTCTCAACGCTTTGCACACTTATGCATACATTGATTTAAGAACTTGTTGGTTAGATATGCAGCGCGATCCGAATATTTATGTTGGCATTCTCACTGGAACGGGCACAGCATTTTGTGCAGGTCGTGATGTGAAATTTTTGGCTGAACACCAAGCCAAAGGTATTCGAACACCGCATGAAGACCCAACGAATCCTGCATTTTTTTGGGGCGGTGGCGGACAACCTAGCGATGCAAATTTAGAAAAACCATTGATTTGTGCCATCAACGGATTAGCTGTTGGCGTGGGATTTACACTTGCACTTCAATGCCAACTCAGGGTAATGTCTGAGAATGCCTGGGTTGGAGACACCCACACAAAAATAGGTCGTCTAGGTTCAGCTCATAATTTATATGCCCAACTTCCAAGGGCAGTAGCCTCTTACCTCACACTTTGCAATGGCCGGTTGACGCCTCAGGAATGCTTGCAGTATGGGATTGTCAATAAAGTAACCAGTCCTGACAAGTTAATGGCAGCAGCAGAGGAATTGGCTCAAATGGTTTGCGAAAGTTCCCCTCTTGCCGTGCAAGCTGCCGTTCGCTTGTACAGATTAAGCACGGCCTTTGACCCTGCACTTGTGTCCTATGCCAAGGCTTTAGACAAGGAGATAGCAGAAACTGAAGACGGTGCAGAAGGTTCATTGGCGTTCAAGGAGAAGCGAAAGCCCAATTGGAAATTGCGCTAAATTCTTAAGTGACATTTACAGTTCATGAAATGGAGACAAATGATGAAAGAGAACACTTCTCAATCCACGCAGTTTTTTTTCAACCATATTATTTTGTGGTTTTGCAGTTTATTTTTAATATTCATTTCGCCATCAATCAGTTTTGCACAAACTTACCCAGATAGAAACATCGTCGGTGTTGTCCCCTTCCCTCCTGGGGGTGGTACCGATATTTTTGGAAGACTGGTGGCAGAAAATTTAAGCAAACAACTAGGGCAAACTGTCATCGTTGAAAATAAAGCTGGCGCTGATGGCAACATAGGTATGGATTTTGTTGCCAAATCAAATCCTAATGGCTATACCTTACTTTTTAACTCCAGCGCAGCAACGGTTAACCCCGTTCTATATTCAAAGTTACGTTTTGATCCTCTGAAAGATCTTACGCCTATTGGGATTGCTTGTGAGTATTACAACGTCATTGTTATCAATCCTGAAAAGACTTCTTCTAAAAGTCTTGCAGAATTTCTGGATTTAATTAGAAAGAATCCTGGAAAAATCAATGCTGGGGCCGGTGGCACACGACTGGTGATTGACATGTTCACATCAACAGGTAAGTTGGATGTTGCAGTCATTCCTTATAAGGGAGGTGGAGACTCAATTACCGCATTGCTGAAAGGCGAGGTTGATTTCATCATTATCAATACCCCTGGAATTATTCAATTTCTAAATTCTGGAAAACTTAAGGCTTTAGCAGTCACAGGGCCAAAGCGGCAATTTGACATCCCGGATGTTCCAACCACACGTGAAGCTGGGATGCCCGAATATGTCTACAGTAGTTTTTTTGGTGTCTATGTTCAAGGAAATACGTCTGAGGCAGTCAAGCGAAAACTCAATACTGCACTGAATGAGATCACATCTAAACCTGAAGTTATTTCAGCTTTCAGACGGGGTGGCGCAGAACCAGTTCAAAAAACAATTGAGGAATCTTCATCCCGATATTTGGACGAAATTCGAAGGTTGAAGGAATTAGCTACCAAAGTAGGCATCCCAACCCTAGACTAATTTTATGAAAACAAAATTAATAGCTGATGATCTGTGGTTTCCAGAAGGACCGATATGGTTACCTGATGAAAGTTGGCTGGTTGTTGAGATTAGACGACAAACCTTGACACGTATTTCGTCAAATGGAAATAAAGCAATTGTTGCCAATCTAGGAGGCGGACCGAATGGAGCAGCCATGGGTCCGGATGGCCATTGCTATGTAACCAATAACGGGGGATTGGATTTCCGGCAACGCGCTGACGGAGCATGGGTCAACCATGGTCAACCTGATAGCTATCAATCAGGTCGCATTGAACGTGTGAATATAGAGACTGGGCAATTTGATGTTTTGTACGATCACATTGATGGCAAACGTATCAGAGGGGCGAATGACTTGGTTTTTGACAGTTTCGGCGGGTTTTATTTCACTGATCCAGGCAAAACAAGAGCAACGGATTCAGACCGAGGTACAGTTTTCTATGCCAAAGCAGACGGATCTGGAGGATGGCCAGTCATTTTTCCAATTTCAAGACCCAATGGAATTGGCCTCTCACCAGATGGTGGAACTCTCTATGTTGCTGAAACCGAAACTGCACGCTTGTGGGCTTGGGATCTGATCGGTCCTGGAGAAGTAAAAACTCCACCAAACGCATCACACACATCACCTCATGGCGGAAAGCTGATTCATTTATCTCCTGTCTATGCAAGATTTGATTCTCTTGGAGTTCAAGAAAATGGTGCTGTCTGCGTCGCAAATTTAGATCGAGGTGGAATTTCAGTTTGCCCTGTCAATGGAGAACCCTCGACATTCATTTCTATAGATGGTGATACACACACCACAAATATTTGCTGGGGAAGTCACAATATGCAAAAAGCCTACATCACTCAGTCATATGCAGGACGATTGGTTGAAGTTGACTGGCCTACCCCTGGTTTGAAATTGAACTACACATAAGTAAACCATGATGAGGAAGAATTCAATGAGCCCCTGTATGAAAAGACGTCAATTTTTAAACTACCTAGCTCTAGGAAGTGGAATCGATGCAATTGGAATCAATGTCGCCATTGCGCAAGATTTTCCAAGCAAACCATTACGGTTAGTTGTCCCCTTCCCACCTGGAGGTGCAACTGATGTTATTGCGCGTGTCATTGGAAAGAGAATGTCGGAATTACTCAACCAGCCAGTCATAATTGAAAACAGGCCTGGAGCTGGCGGAACCATTGGAATCGCTAACGTAGCTGCCTCAGCACCCGATGGATACTCACTGGTCTTGGTGAACGCAATGCAACATACTTCCAGTGCATTTTTGTACCCCAATCTGAAATATGACTCACTGCGGAGTTTTCAACCTTTAGCAGAAATTGGAACCTTAAGGTATTGGTTGGTAGCACCGACATCTTCCGACATCAAAGATTATTCGAGCCTTATTAAGTATGCTAAAAACAATCCTGGAAAATTAAGCTATGCCTCTTCAGGTGTAGGAAGCGCACCGCATTTGGCGATGGAACTATTTATGCGCCAAGCCGGAATACAAATGACCCATGTTCCGTTCAGTGGAAGTGGTCCAGGAATGACTGCGCTAGTAGGAGGGCATGTTCAAGTTGCAATTGACAACGTCGCTGCGATACCTCTGATTAAATCCGGACGGCTTCGTGCACTCGCAATTACGGGAGATAAAAGACTAGATGATTTTCCAGAAGTTCCAACCTTTGGGCAGCTTGGAATGTCAGAATTTGATGTAGTCGGTCATTTCGGATTCCTAAGCAGCGGAAAACCCCCACAGACAATCATTGATATTCTTCAAAAAACGATTCAACAATCACTACAAACTCAAGAGGTTGTTTCAACTTTAACTTCACAAGGAATTCAGCCAGAATTTGCAACTGCACAGCAATTTGGACAAGTCATTAACAGAGAATACGAGAAATGGGCAAAGCTAATTCCAGAGGCACAAATTAAAGCGCAATAAAAGACCTGGTATTGTTTCAATTTACAACATGAACTTTTAGAACACATTACAAAAAATAGAGCATTTATTGCAAGGACTTTCTGCAAACAAACATATGCCTCCAAATAACTGGAAACCTATATGCATATGCACAAACTGTTCTTGGAAGAAAAGTACTTTATCTGAAATAATACCCAGTCTTTTTTCTTATCACTTGCAAATTGTCAATTTGCATGAAACCTGCCCATTATGAAAAATACGCCCCTTCTTGCTTTGACATTGGCCGCCAGCTTATTGTGTTTGTTCACAACAGCCAATGCACAATCTCATTCCCCCGATCCCTTGCAAGTCAGAAGCTGGGCAGCTGGCTGTGCCGGTTGTCATGGTACAGACGGCCGGGCTGAAGTGGGAATGGTGGCTCTGGCTGGCATGAACAAAGATGAAATCGTCAAAAGTATGCAGGACTTTAAGGCGGGCCGCCGACCCGCAACCTTGATGCACCAACTCGCAAAAGGCTACAGTGACGCGCAAATTGTCTCTATCGCAGCCTACTTTGCCGTACAGAAAAAATAAGGAGTGGTCATGAAACGTCGTCAATTTATTCAAGGCGCAGGGACAGGATCAGCCTTTGGCGCCATGAGCTTGCTCTCAGGATGCGCCTCATTCGGTTCAAACAGCAGCGCTAAAGTCGTGGTGGTGGGTGGCGGCTATGGTGGAGCTACCGCAGCCAAATACGTTCGTATGTGGTCAAACTATGGCATTGATGTCACCCTCATTGAACCCAACCCCAGTTTTATTTCATGCCCCATTTCTAACCTTGTCATTGGTGGAAGCAAGACCATTGCAGATATCACCACGTCCTATGACAACCTGGTCAAGCGTCATGGCGTCAAACTCATTAAAGACTATGTCACCCAAATTGACCCAGAAAAGAAACAAGTCAGATTAGCGGGCGGCGCTGAAGTTACTTACGATCGCTTGATCCTCTCACCGGGGGTTGACTTTATGTTCGATACCTTGCCTGGTTTGAACAAACCTGGTGCACAAGACAAAATATTGCATGCTTGGAAAGCTGGCGCTCAAACAGTGGCACTGCGGCGTCAACTCGAGGCCATGCCCGATGGTGGTGTTTATGCCATGTCAATCCCATTAGCACCCTACCGTTGCCCTCCGGGACCTTACGAGCGTGCTTGTCAAGTGGCTGACTATTTCAGCAAGGCCAAGCCCAAAAGCAAAGTTCTTATTTTTGATGCGAATGACGACGTCACCTCAAAAGGCGCTTTGTTTAAAAAAGCATGGGCTGAACGCTACAAGGGCATCGTCGAATACCATGGCAAACACAATGCCATGGATGTGGATGCTGCAACCAACACTTTGAAGTTTGAATTTCAAGATGATGTGAAAGCCAGTGTCCTCAACGTCATTCCCCCCATGCGAGCGGGTGAAATTGCTGTCAAGACAGGATTGGCCACTGCGAACAAGCGATGGTGTGAGGTTGACTTTTTAAGCTTCGAATCCAAAGTCGCAAAAAATATTCATGTCTTGGGTGACGCCATTCAAATTGCCCCAGCCATGCCCAAATCGGGTCACATGGCCAATCAACATGGCAAAACTTGTGCAGCGGCGGTGGTGGCTTTATTGTCAGGCAAAGAGCCCAATTCCTTGCCGATCTACAACAACACTTGCTACAGTTTTGTAAGCGCTGAACATGTGGTGCATGTTGCCAGTGTGCATGCTTACGACGCAGAAAAGAAAACAATGCTCACCATTCCAGGTTCTGGTGGCTTGTCAAGCGAGGCCAGTGCCCTTGAAGGCCATTACGCCATGGCTTGGGCTCGCAATATTTGGGCAGATACACTGGCATAAAGCGTGGTTTGATGAAATCACTTATGTGGACCGCTATGCCTATACTCGCATCAAATCACAACCGCCGGGTTCATTTGAAACAGCTCACGTCGCTGGCTGGTTTGCTCGCTGCTGCTGGCTATTCAGAGCTTTCACACGCTGCCTACAACCAAGCCGCCTTTGAAACCAAATCTGTGAATGAAGCCATCAAGTTTCAAGGTGGTAGCGTCATTTCAGAAAGCAAAGATATTCTGATCACAGCGCCAGACTATGCCGAAAATGGCGCTGCAGTGGCACTCGGTGTCAGCACGTCCTTGCCAGGCGTGCGCAAAATACTTCTCTTGATTGAAAAAAATCCTTCCAGCCTATCGGCTTCTTTTCAAGTCAGCGAGTGGGTTGAGGCCAACTTTTCAACACGCGCCAAAATGAGTCAAACCTCAGAGGTTTACGCAGTCGCTGTAATGTCAGATGGTCGGGCTCTTTACACAAAAAAAGAAGTCAAAGTGACACTGGGTGGCTGTGGAGGCTAAAAACACATGACAGAAGCCACAAAAATACGCGCCCAAGCACTTGGGAACAAAACCACGGTTCGTATTCTCATGAGTCACGAGATGGAAAGCGGTCAACGCAAAGATGCTGCAGGAAAAATAATTCCAAGTTGGTTCATCCAAGAGTTAACAGCCACACTCAACGGAAGATTCATGTTTTCCGCTGAATTTGGCCCCTCTGTCTCTAAGAATCCTTACCTTCAATTCGTGATCAAAGGCGGTAAAGCCGGTGACAAATTGAGCTTTTCTTGGAGAGACAACAAAGGGGCGACCCGCACCGATGAGGCGACTGTCACTTAATCAAGGCTGGTAAACCCATTTTCCATTTTCAATCTTGATCATGACTTGGCTTCGCTCATCCACGCCGTTGTGATCTTGGGGTGACATGTTATAGACACCTTCTGTGCCCACAAAGTTTTTCAATTGCTCAATGGAATCGCGAATGGCGGTGCGAAACTCAACCGTTCCGGGCTTGCTCGTTTTGAGCGCATTCCGCGTCGCCTGATCGGCAATCAGCAGCGCATCCCATGCTGTTGCACCGAACAAGGACCTGTTTTGAACACCCACAGCAGCGTCCGATTTCTTGAGAAATTCGACAGCAATCTTTTTAATAGGAGAACTGTCAGGCAGCTGATCACCTACTAAAACTGGCGCCACTGTGATGAAACTTCCGTCCAGAGCTTTGCCACCCACTCTTAAAAAATCTGCATTAGCTACGCCCTGCGTTTGGTAAATACGGCCTTTATAGCCGCGCTGAATGAGCTCAATGTGCGGCAGCGCGCCAGGGGTGCCCAGACTCAAAATATAAACAGCATCTGGATTGGTTGTCAAAACTTTAAGCACCTGCGATGTCACACTCTGATCGTTCGCGTTGTACTTTTCACTGGCTACAAGTTTGATTCCTTTGGTTGGCGCAAGAGATTCAACCACTTTCAAAAAGCCATCACCATAGCTGGTAGCAACACCAATGGTGGCAATGGTTTTAAGTTTGTCTTTCACCATATGGTCAAGCACGCGGTTGGTAGAAATTGACTCAGTAGGCGATAACTTGAATGCCCACTTCCTAACGCCCTCTTGCGGCATCACAATGGCGCCACCCCCTGCCAAGCTAATGACAGGCACCTTTTCATTGCCAGCAGCTTCGACCACAGCCAAGGAAGTGGGTGTTGTCGATGAACCAATGATCAGGTCAACTTTTTCTTCTGTGATCAAACGCATGGCACTTTTGGCCGCTGTACTGGAATCAGAGTTGTCGTTCAGAATGGTGAACTTTGTTTTTTGTCCACCCAGTTCAGCCGGCCAAAGTTTCATCATCTGCTCAGCAGGGATGCCCAGTGAAGCGCCAGGGCCTGTCAATGACAAGATTACCCCCACACTGATATCGGCCCAAGCTGAAAGACTTGTCAGGAGCAGTGCACCCACTGCAGTAGCCTTGAGTTTTTGAATTGATTTTTGAATGGGTTTCATGAATGTCTCCAAGGATTGTGAAAAGAACGTAAGGAATTTCATTGTTCTGCGTCGACTGCTTCTTTGAGCATTTTTCGAAAACGAACAAGTGCGGTATCAAAATGAAGGGGGAGCATCTGCTCAAGTGCATCGCTGCTCAAGTTATTGAATTGCGCTGTAATCATGTCACGATCTTCATTGAAGGCTTCCAATAAAGTGTTGTACATGTTGTGGCGCACAGACTCATCTTTCAACGTAGCCCTGTGCGACTGCTGGAAAAAATAATGCGTCGAAGTTTCAGTTTCTGGCGTCAATGTTTGGCAACTGTGATTCACAACAGCCCTGCTGTTGTCGTCTGGTGCATCCCCAACGGGTCGTCCTCCAGAATTCATCAGCAAGGTAGAGGGAAATAAAAAATCGTAAATAAACCAGCGATCTAAGTTGGAATCGAAATTTCTGAACCGAGTGTAATAAGGTGGCGCAGGCACATTTGGAATAAACCGCGACACCTTCACGCCACGTTGTCCTTGGCTTTCAATCGTTTCAACCGTCGGCTTGGACAGGGCAATGGCCACACTGCCACCCAACGTGTTGGCATGGACATAACTCAGGTGCGAAAAATCCAATAAATTATCGGCAATGAGCAAATAGGGCGTGTCGTAATGCATGTAGCCAGGCACATTGACCCAATCCGGGTGATCACAAGA
>CANJOS010000060.1 GCA_947476015.1 Comamonadaceae bacterium
AAAATATCAATGTCGAATTGCCCATTGCAGAACGGGACTACTTAACTCAGGGTATGCTCAGAAAAGAGTTGTTGGCACATCCCGTTTGGGGTCAGCATGTTCATGAGTTTCGCTTTGCCTATGGCCAGCCGAAAGAAGTTCGCGAGGCTTTTCTAAAAGCCGCTGGAATTTGACATAAAAACCCCCAAAGACCAGGATTTTTGATGACATTGTCGAAAGAGTACCAAGTCATGATCATCGGTGCCGGCCCCGTAGGCCTCACCTTGGCCATGGACCTCGCCCAACGTGGCATTCAGGTATTGGTGGCTGAAACACGCCACAGTGGTGAGCCACCCAATGTGAAATGCAACCATGTCTCTGCGCGGTCTATGGAAATTTTCAGACGTTTGGGTGTTTCGCAAGCCCTCCGCAACGCAGGCTTACCGGAAGACTACCCCAACGACATTTCGTACCGAACAAGGTTCGTAGATGAAGAGATTTCTCGCATTCCCATTCCTGCGCGAAAAGACCGTTATACCGCGACAGGCGGGCCAGATACAGGGTGGCCCACTGCTGAGCCTCCTCACAGAATCAATCAAATCTATTTAGAGCCCGTTTTATTTGCTCAGGCTGAGAAAACGCCAGGCATCACTATTTTGAATCGAACTCGCATTGATGAGTTCATACAAGATGACACCGGAGTAAGCGCTACAGGTATTCATCTCGATACGACTGAAGTGGTGAAGGTGCGGTGTCAGTATTTGATTGGCTGCGATGGTGGTAAATCCAATGTGCGCAAAAAAATGGGTGCACAACTGAGTGGGACCGATGTGGTGGGTCGTGTTCAATCTACTTATTTCAGAGCGCCTTCACTTTACGGCATGCAAAAAGCAAAGTCCGCTTGGGCCACATTTTCCATGAACCCTGTTCGGCAAGGTAATGTCTATGCCATTGATGGCCGTGAAACTTGGTTGCTGCACAATTATTTGCGAGCAGACGAACCCGATTTTGATTCAGTTGACCGTGATTGGGCCTTGCGTCAAATTTTAGGTGTTGGCCCAGATTTTCAATATGAGATCATCAGCAAAGAAGACTGGGTAGGCCGGCGTTTGGTGGCCGATAAATTTCGTGCAGGTCGCGTTTACATTTGCGGTGATGCTGCGCACTTGTGGTTTCCCATGGCTGGCTACGGCATGAATGCCGGCATCGCCGATGCCATGAATTTGTCTTGGCAATTGGCCGCACATTTGCAAGGATGGGGCGGTATGAGATTGCTCGACGGTTATCAAATTGAACGCCAACCCATTACCGAGCAAGTGTCAAACTTTGCCATGAATCATGCTTATGCATTGCAGGAAAAACGGGAAAAAGTTCCCAACAATATTGAAGACAAGACAGCCGAAGGCCAGTCCTCACGCGAGCGTATTGGCAAAGAACTTTACGATTTGAATGTTCAGCAATATTGTTGTGGGGGTTTAAATTTTGGGTACTTCTATGACAAATCGCCCATGATTTCTTACGACGGTACGGCCCCACCAGTTTATTCAATGGACAAGTTCACTTCTTCAACAGTACCGGGCTGCCGTACCCCTCATTTTTGGTTGAGTGGCAAGCGGTCACTCTACGATCTAATGGGGCCTTGGTTTACCTTGTTGCGCTTGAATCCAAGCTTAGATACCAGTCCCTTGGAGGATGCAGCGCGCGTGCGGGGTGTACCTTTGAAGGTGCTTGACATTGCTGCAGAAGAAGCGGGTGAGCCTTACACACATCAATTGGTACTTTCCCGACCAGATCAGCATGTGGCTTGGCGGGGTCAGGCTTTGCCCGCTGATTCTTTGAGGCTGATAGACCAAATTAGGGGATTTCATTGATCTCGGTTAATATTTTGGTTTAAAAATTCACAGGGTTCTTTATGTCATCTCATGTTGAGACTGATGCCGGACTTAATGGGGTGTTCCCCGTTCTGCCTACACCTTTTCACAACAACGGTACCCCCGATCCAGAATCGCTGGCACGGTTGGTTCAATACCTTATTCAATCTGGTGTTCAGGGTATGACTTATCCTGGCGTTGCCAGTGAAGTGGGTGAACTTTCAATTGAAGAGCGGGTTGTCTTGACACAACTTGTTTTGGACAAGGCAGGGCACCATCGAAAAGTTGTGGTGGGTGGGAGTACCAAGTCACTGGAAGATACAAAACGCTTGCTTTCTGCCTTGGGACCATCGTTGCAAAAAGCATCCGCCATCATGGTGGCAGCCCCAGCAGGCATGGACACTGCGGCATTGATCGCTTTCTTTTCTGAGGTGTCCGGCAACACTCAAGGTGTGCCCTTGATGCTTCAAAATTTACCGGCCCCTGCAGGACCAGGCCTTTCAGCCAATGTGCTTGTTGAAATTCTCAATGCCGTACCTTCAATTCACTATGTGAAAGAAGAAGCATTGCCCAGTGGGCAGCGCTTAACCCAAGTCTTGGCAAAAGCGCCAAGCAGCTTAAAAGGCGTTTTGGGAGGTGCAGGGGGGCGTTACATCACAGACGAACTTCGCAGAGGTGCGTGCGGCACCATGCCAGCCATCGAGTTGGCTGAGGTCCATGTGGCGCTTTGGAAAGCACACGAAAATAAAAATACGGCCCTTGTCAATGAACTGTTCACACGCATGCTGCCCGTGCTCAATATTCAAGCCATATTCAGATGGTCTTTGACCAAATATGTGATTCACAGTCGGGGTCTAATTAGCTGTACCAAGCAACGCGCCAGTGGCCCCCTCATTGATGAACTTGATGCGCAAGACGTTGACGCCTTCCTGGTTAATTTGAGAGATTTGCTTATTCCAGACGCTCAACTTAAATGAATTCAAGCGATCAGTTTCCGCTCATTGTCAGTGTTGAGGCACTGATTGTCTCTTTGCCTCGTGACACACCCTACCTGGGTCCCTTGGGTGAAGGAGAGAAGGTCAACAGCAGTGGCTATGTGGTTAGGCTGGGTAATCGTGCCATTTACCCTACGCGTGACACATCGGTGCTGATCAAGATCACTGCGGAAGACGGCACGGTAGGTTGGGGTGAGACCTACGGCATCATTGCGCCTGAAGCAGTGATGCACATTGTTCAGGATGTCATTGGACCCGTCTTGGTGGGGCGCGATCCCAGAGACGTTACCGTCATTCAAGAAGACCTCTATGACCTCATGCGCATTCGGGGGTTTTTTGGAGGCTTTTATGTGGATGCCATTGCAGGCGTTGACATTGGACTTTGGGATTTAGCCGGAAAATTACTCAAGCAACCCGTTGTAAAGTTGTTAGGTGGCCAGCGCCAAACCAAGTTGCCAGCCTATGTTTCAGGCCTACCTGGCGCAGCATTGAAAGACCGTGTCGATTTGGCTTTGAAGTTCAAGTCGGAAGGTTACCGTGCGTTCAAATTCCACAGTGTGGTTTCATTTGATGGCATCGTGAAGGAGATGGCTGCCCTGCGTGAAGCGCTTGGTACAGACGTAGATTTGATGGTCGATTTGCATTGGAAATTCACAGCGCATGAAGCCATTCAATTGATTGACCAGTTGGCGCCTTATCGTCCTTTATTTGTTGAAGCGCCTTGTGCTCCTGAGGACATTGAAGGACAAGCGCTTGTTGCCCAACAAGCCCGAATTCCAATTGCTTTAGGCGAAGAGCTTAGAACAGTGTTTGAGTACCGCCCTCGTTTTGAGAAAAGAGCCATGAGCATTGTGCAACCAGAAATGGGGCACACGGGCATTAGTCAGTTTATGCAAATTGGTCGCATGGCCCATGCCTTTCACATGAAGATGATGCCGCATGCCAGCATTGGCATGGGTATTTATCAAGCGGCCAGTTTGCACGCGGCAGCGGCATTGCCCAATGTGCCCATGCACGAATATCAGCATTCTGTTTTAGATCGAAATTTGACTTACATGAAGACCACCATGACGTGCACAAGTGGTTTTTTCGAGATGCCTCAGGGGCATGGTTTGGGCATTGAGCCTGACCCAAGCCTTTGGCAGTTTTTGCGTAATTGACTCTTCCATCCTATTCAAGGAGCTGACATGAAAAAATGGCTGTTTTCTTTTGCCCAATGTTTAGTGGCACTCGGAATTTGTTTTCAATCCGTCGCCCAAGATGCGTCAAATTATCCCAACAAGCCCATACGCTTGATCGTTCCCGTTCCACCGGGTGGCGCGGCAGATGGCATGGCCAGATTGGTTGCTGAGCATTTGCAAAGTAAATGGGGTCAGCCAGTCACGGTTGACAACAAGCCTGGTGCAGGCTCTGCCGTGGGTTTAGGCTTGCTGGCCACATCACCCAAAGATGGCTACACCATTGGCATGGGTAACATTGCCGCCAACGCGATCAATCCGGCGCTTCAGCCCAATGCATTTTCATATCAGCCAGTGAAAGATTTTGCAGCCATTTCATTGATCGGCGTAACCCCTTTGGTGTTGGTGGTGAATGCTGACAAGGTGCCTGCACGTAACTTGCAGGAGTTCGTGGCCTATCTGAAGGCGAACCCTGATAAGCTGGCCTATGGTTCTTCTGGTACGGGGTCATCGCTGCACATTGCCATGGAATTGTTTTTGCAAAAAACGGGTACCAAGATGTTGCATGTTCCATACAAAGGATCTGCGCCCATGATGACTGATTTGTTGGGTGGACAAGTGGTGGCTGCCATGGATGCCGCAACCACCAGCTGGCCGCAAGTGAAGGCAGGTAAGTTGCGCGCATTGGGAATTGCCGGTTCTGAAAAAGCATTCTTTGCACCTGAACTGCCACTGATTCGAGATTCAGTGAGTGGCTTCGATGTCAAGCCTTGGCATGGTTTGATGGCACCAGCGGGTACGCCTCCTGCTATTGTCAATAAAATTTCCGCAGAGGTTCAAGCCTTTTTGAAAACACCAGAAGCACAAACCAAGTTGCAAGACAAAGGAGTCGTCAAGGTTGGCAACAGCGCTGCAGAGTTTCAGACATTCATGGCCAGTGAATATGAGCTTTATAAAAAAGTGATTCAAGACGCAGGCATCAAGCCTGACTAATGAATAAATTGAAATGATTGATCAAGGTGACGCATCAAATGAAAAATAATCAGTTTCTCAAACAGGCCATCGTGTATGCCCTGGCATTCTCCGGTGTCTTTCTCATGACGGGTTGGGCACATGCGCAAGCGTCATGGCCCTCTAAGCCAGTCACCATGGTGGTCCCTTTTGCGCCTGGGGGTGCTGGCAATGGGTCACTTCGAATATTGTCAGAAATGATGAGCCCTCAATTGGGGCAACCCATCCTTGTTGACAACCGGCCTGGCGCGGGGGGAATCACGGGATCCAGCACTGTGACGAGCAGCAACGATGACCATCTGTTCTTGATGGGCAGCACGACCATGACGATTCTGCCTTCTCTGCGCAACGACATTCCCTATGACATTCAACGCGACTTAAGGCCTGTCGGCATGATTTCGTCGCAGCCCATGGCGTTGGTGGTGGCTGCCAATTCTCCGCTCCGAACTTTGGACGATCTCATCAGCCAAGGCAAAGCTGGCAATTTATCTGCTGGTAACAGTGGTGTGGGTACCTTGTCCCACTTGGCGACGGAACTGATGAACCATAAGCTGCAAACAAAAATCCTTGCTGTACCTTACAAGGGGGACAGCGTGCTTTTGCCAGATGTGGCCTCAGGCAATATTTCGATGGGTGTGGTGAATTTGCCGGTGGCTTTGCCATTGATTCAAGGCGGGCGCTTGCGAGCGCTTGCGGTAACCTCCAGCCAACCTGTTTCCTCATTGCCAGGTGTTCCAGTTTTACGCACTTTGGGTGATGAATTTGTGATCACCGGTTGGGCTGCACTTTTCGCTGCGAAGAACGTGCCACCTGCAGAAATTGAGCGTGTATCACTTCTTTTGCGGCAAGCTTTAGCGCATCCCACCACCAAAGAAAAGTTCGCGAATTTTGGCGTTACGCCAGAAGTTACAACGCCTGCTCAGTTGCGCAGCTTTATTCAAACTGAAACGCGCAGGTGGGCAGATGTTGTGAGCAGTCGTGGCATCAAGTTGGAGTAGCCCACTTAAAATCACCTGCTCAAATTTTATTTTTTGCACGTGACATCCATTAAAGACCTTGTTATCCCTTTGCCTCGAACAACGGGCGTTTATATTTTCAGAGGCCTGGGTGAATTGCCTCTTTACATTGGGAAGAGTGTCGACATTCGAAGTCGCGTACAAGCGCACTTCAGAGCAGATAACGAAACTGAAATGATGTCGCAAACGATGCGAATTGATTTCATTGAAACTGCAGGTGAAATCGGTGCGCTTTTATTAGAGTCACAGCTCATCAAACAGCAAACACCGCTTTTTAATATTCGGCTGCGTCGAATTCGGAATCTTTACAGCATTCAACTGCGTTCGGACGCTAAGGGATTGATTCCTGAATTTGTGACTGGCAAGGATTTGCTTGCGGAGACCGTGGATGAACTTTATGGGCTTTTTTCTTCTCGACATTCTGCACAAGCCAAACTTCGAGAGCTTTCCGATCAGTACCGTTTGTGTGCAGGACTTTTGGGTCTTGAGAAACTGAGCGCAAGGGGTTGTTTCGGACTTCAAGTGAAAACATGCTTAGGTGCTTGTGTGGGTCTTGAAGATCGCGCAGTCCATGATGCGCGATGGAAATCAGCGCTGGCCGATATGAAAGTTCATGCATGGCCATTTCATGGGATGGTTGAATTGATTGAGCAGAAGGGTGCTTGGATTCAGCGTCATCGCATTCAGAATTGGCGCTACTTGGGCACCCAATGTTCCCATTCCAAACCGTACCCAGTGAGTGTTCAAAAATCTTTTGATTTGGACACCTACAAAATTTTGGTGAAACCCATCATGTTGGGCCAGGCCCGGATTGAATTCGCTGAATCTGGCCTCAATGAAGTAAATTAATGTTGATCTGACCCCAATAACTGACCCCAACGTCTGAAGTATTGGACAATAGAGCCCATTACTTTCTGTTTGGTATTTCAGCGCTATGGCAATTCAATGGTTTCCCGGTCACATGCATCTCACGCGAAAGGCGATTGAAGAGCGTATCAAAGACATCGATGTGGTGATTGAAATGCTAGACGCGCGTTTGCCAGGCTCCAGTGCCAACCCCATGTTGGCGCAACTGATACAGGGCAAGCCAGGCTTGAAAATTTTAAGTAAACAAGATTTGGCTGATCCTGCCCGAACTGTCTTGTGGTTGTCGCATTACAACGCCATGCCCCAGGTGAAGGCTTTGGGGCTAGATACCAGCATGGTCTCGCCCGCCAAAGCATTGATCGAGGCTTGTCATCTGCTTGCCCCCAACCGGGTTGGGATGGCCAAGCCTATGCGGGTGCTGATATGCGGCATCCCCAATGTGGGCAAGTCCACACTGATCAATACACTCAAAGGCAAGAAGGCAGCCAAGACGGGTGATGAGGCCGGCGTGACCAAACAAGAACAACGCATTACTTTGGCAGACGACTTTTACTTGTACGACACGCCGGGTGTGCTCTGGCCCCGAATCATTGTGGAGAAGAGTGGCTTCAACTTGGCTGCCAGTGGCGCCATTGGTGTGAACGCTTTTGACGATGAAGAGGTTGCACTTGAACTGCTCAACTACCTCATTCCAAATTACCCAAAGGCTTTGGAGGCGCGTTACAAAATGAAGGACGTGTCCAACCTGACGGATGAAACTTTGCTCGAAGCCATAGGACGCTATCGTGGCGCTATCCAAAGTGGTGGGAGAGTGAACCATACCAAAGCTGCAGAAATTGTGATTCACGACTTCAGATCGGCGGCCTTGGGGCGCTTGACTTTGGAAACGCCAATTGAGTTTGCCAATTGGTTGAATTCAGGTTTGCAAGCGGACGCTGAAAGAGTGCTTCGCAAGGAAGCGCTTCAAAAAGAAAAGAAAACAACTCGGAAAGCCAAAATCAGGAATTAACCAGTCATCATGCAAGATATGCGATGAACAGTGCTTGGTTTGGTTTTTGAAATTCAGGGATGCCCAGCGTCTGAGGCATAGACTCGGCGACCTTCGAAATAGGTTTCCAAAACCTTTGTTTTAGCGATCTCTTCCGGCGTCTGCCCCTGCAGGGGTTTAGCAAGCCGAATAAAGTCCGCAGAAAATCCAGCTTTCAAGCAACCTGTCACATGTTCTAGCCCCATTGATCTGGCAGCCTGGGTTGTGAAAAGGGGCAAGGCTTGTTCCAAGCTAATGGCTTCCGCCTCACCTACAAAACCAGGGAAAAGTCCGAAGGGGTTGCGCCTAGAAATCATGCCCGCTAGGCCAACCCAAGGATTGGCATCGGCGGCCGCTGCGGGCCAATCTGAACCATAAGTCAGTTCTGCGCCGGCAAGCATCAAAGATTTAATCTGATGACATCTTTGTGTTCGTACAGGGCCAAGCACCTTCACTTGCCCAGGGGTGACAGGATTTGGAAACCAAAGCCTGGGCGACATGTCAGCCACCATGCCCAAGGCCTTGAACCTCGGATGGTCAGTGTGGTGAACAAATGCTGTATGGCCAATTTCGTGTCTGAGGTCGCTGTGGCCATTAGAAGCCCTCGTTGCTTGCACAGCATCGAGCCCCGCTCGGGCAGCTCTATCACCCACGGCATGCATCTTGACGGTCAACCCCAAGTTGTCAAGTTCTGTGACGATTTCAGCGAGTTTGTCGGGAGGTATGGCCAGCAATTGATCCGGGTTGTGCGCTGAAGGGGCACAACCTGGCATGGGCAAGTAGGGCTCTAAAAAAGATGCTGTCAAACTGGGCGCAACACCATCTAAAAATAATTTCACAAATGAGGTGTGAACATGATCAGATTTAAAACGATCACGCCAAATGAGCAATTGGTCAATCGGCGTCATGCCTTCTGAAGTAAGCGAATTCAAGGCCATGTGGGTAGCCACATGCAAATCCAATGTGCCTAGCTGGTCTGCCGAATAGTAGGCTTGTAACTCAGGCTCGCTGGCCATGGCTTCTTTGAATCCGGTCAAACCCAAACTGTGAAAATAGTGACTCATGTGCTTGACAGCATGCGCGAGTTGTAAACTGCTAGGGACGATAAAACGTCTACCTAAATTCTGAGCCTTTTCATACAAAATGCCATTGGGTTCACCTGTTAGCTTGTCTCGCCCAATTCGACCCCCCTCAGGATCAGGTGTGTGTTTGTCAATGCCGCAAGCCTTTAACGCGGCAGTGTTCAGCCAGGCCGTGTGGTAGGTGACATCCTTGAGTGCAACAAGGTGACGCGGCGCTGCCATGTCTAGTATTTCTCTCGGAGGTCTTTGAATATCGTCGATCCATGACATGTGCCATGGCCCCCCTGATAGCCATTCGTTCTCTGGGACTTGGCTGGCTCGTTCAGTGACAGCCGACATGAGATTTTCTAAGGAAGAAGACAAGCCAACATAGACTTCAAACATGTCTCTTAAGGCACCCCAAATACCATGCGCATGGGTGTCGATCAAACCGGGCATTAAAAATTGCCCCTTCAGGTCGTGAACGATCGATTGAGAACTGGCTGTCTTGATTAAATCAGACGTGGCGCCGACTTTCAAAACTTGACCCTTGAAGATCGAAATGGCTTCTGCGTGGGGTTGCGTTGAATCTAAAGTCAGAATATGGCCATTGATCCATATTTCGTCAGGAAAAATAGACTCAGTGTGATGGCTCATGAGTTGTCAGTCTTTGCGGCGTTGTACGCGTTTTGTAAGGGCCATAAGAAAAGGCCAAAACAAGATAAGCACGATGGCAATGAGCATGGCGAGTGACATCGGTCGAGTCACAAATGGCTCAAGTGAACCATCGCTGCGTCCTAACAATTGTCTCAATGAGGCCTCCAATGTGTCACCCATGACCATGCCCAAGATGAGGGGGATGGTGGGAATATTGCCTCTTGCACAGACCAAACCAAAAACACCAAATACGGCCGCAATGATCACGTAATACATGGAGTTTGCTGCTGAATAAGAGCCTACAAAACCTAAAACTAAAATCACCAGTCCCAGAATTCTAGGGTTGACATACGCCAATCTCGCCAAGGGCTTCACAGTCAAAATCAGCAAGCCCAAAATAACGAAATTGATGATCAACAAGGATGCTAGAACACCGTTGATGATTTCGGGCCGATCTGTGAACAGCGATGGACCTGGAACAATGCCATGGACAACGAACACGCCCATGATGATGGCCGTGATGGCATCGCCTGGAATACCCAGTGTGAGTACGGTAATCATTGCGCCACCCGAGTTTGAATTGTTGGCGCACTCCGCCGCCACAATGCCCTCAGGATTCCCTTGACCAAAAGGCGTGGGGTCTTTGGCCCCTTTTTGAGCCCAAAAATAAGCAAGTGAAGTAGACAAAGCGGCACCAACGGCCGGAAGCACGCCAATGGCGGAACCTAAAAACAAACCCTTCAACATGGCTTTTGGGTATCTGAAGGGTTCTAAAAAACCGCGCCAAGATAGTCCTGCAGACTGAATCAGCGAAGCATCAAATTGAGGGACAGGCGAGCTGACCATGACCAGTGCTTGAGCCATGCCAAATAATCCGACAGCCACTGGAACCAATGGAATGCCGCTCAGCATGCCCGGAATGCCGAACGTGTAGCGTTGTTCATTGGAGTTGGGGTCGATGCCAACCGTGGCCAAGAAAAATCCCAATCCCATCATCATCATGGCGGCTGGAAACTGACGGCGATAGGCTTTGCCAATGCAAACAGCGGCCAACAAAATGGCCATGACATTTTCTGCCGCACCAAATTTCCCTGCAAAACTGGCCATCGGTCGGGCCACCAATCCAAGTAACAATGCACTTGCAATGCCACCGACAAAGGCAGACATGAAGGCCAAGGACAAGGCTCTTTGAGCCTGCCCTTGTCTGGCCAGTGGGTAACCATCAAACATGGTCATGATGGAAGAAGCTTCGCCAGGCGTGCGTATCAAAATGGAAGTCACTGCACCGCCATAGAACGCACCGCAATAAACACCGAGCAAAAGAGAGATGCCTCCCAGAGGGGCCATGCCGTAGGTAAAAGGGAGTAAGACCGCGATGGTGACACCAGGGCCAACACCCGGCAAAACACCGACCACAATCCCCAACGCTGCGCCAACGAGCAGAGCCAATGCAATTGGTAAAGTGCTCAGTGAAGAAAGCCCACCTGAAAGTGCGTCAATGAACTCCATGTTTAAATAAACCAAGCATGGCCAAAGTAAACCTTGAGTATCTTCACGAACACCAACCACATGGTGACTGACAGCGTGATCGCCAACAGCAAGCTTGTTCGGCGATCAAATTGAAGCAGCCAGCAGCCCACTGCCAGAAAAATCAAGGTGCTGACCAAGTAGCCCATAAAGGGAACAGCGAGCATGTACAAAGCAAATGCCACCACCATCGAGATGGCGTCTTGCACATTAGCGGCGCTCGAATCAAGCTCCTCGGACTCGCCTGATGCCATTTGATGGCGGCGTTGGTAAATTTCAATCAACCCAGCAAAGGCCACGATCAGCAATGAAAGTTTGGGAAACAACGCGGCAGACTCAAACCAATTTGCATTGTGAGGATAGGGTTGTATGAGTTGGGTAGAAAAATACCAAATACATACCGCGATGAAAGACAAGGCAAACAGGAACAAACGATCCCAAGTCCATTTGCTTCGCCTTGATTGCAATGTCGTCATCACTTTTTCGTCATGCCCAATTCAGTCATCAATTCAGCAATCCATTTGCTGTCGTCAATCACACGTTTGCTCATTTGATCGGCCGTCATGGGCAGAGCGGGTATCCCTGCTTTTTTGAATTGGTCTTGAACGGGCTTGTCTTTCAGTGCTTCCATCATGACACTGGAAAGCTTGTTGATGATGTCTTTTGGAACACCTACAGGCGCTGCCATGCCGCCCCATGAATACAACTCGCCATAACCTTCTTCTTTCGGGGTCGCAACATTAGGGAAAACAGGATTCCGATCGGGCCCCCAAGCTGACAATATTTTGGTTTGACCCGCTTTGGCATAACTCAAGGCGCCTTCAGCACCTGCAGTAGAGACGTCAGCATCACCCGCCGTGAGTTCTTTGATACTTGGATTGGGAAATGAAACAACTTTGTAGGCCCAGCCGTCCGTTTTTGCTATTTTGGCGGCAATCAGTGCAGGAACTGCCGCTGGGGCGTAGCTGGCAATGATGACGGGTTTGCCGTTTTTCTTTGCCCAAGCAGCAAACTCTTTTAGATTGTTGGCTGGAATGTCCCCGCGAGCTGCCAATACAAAGTCATTGATTAACATTCCACCTACGGATTGATAGTCACTCATTTTGTAAGGCGTATTGCCTGCCACAATTTGTGAAATTCCGGGCCCAGGTGTCCATGTGCCGATGGTGTAGCCATCGGGTTTCGCTCTTGTCATTTCAGCAAAACCTACGACGCCGCCGCCGCCTGGTTTGTTAATGACTTGAACGGGAACGCCTAAGCGTTTACTCATGCCCTCCGCCAACAACCGTGTAACGACGTCCATGTCGTTGCCTGGTGGATAGGGGTAAATAATTTCAATGGGTTTGCTGGGCCATCTCTCTTGTGCCAAGCTTGGAAGGGCTGCCACCAGGCTCAAGACAGCCAATGACAAAATGCGGATGCGTGCGTTCATTTTTAACTCCTTAGGTTGGTAAATGGGATTTAGAGGTTTTCTGCAGCAGAAAAAGCGATGTTCAAAATTCTCAATGTTTCGTCGACATGTGCATGAGTGAAAACCAAAGGTGGCGACAAAATCAGCCGATTGCCTTGAACTCGAATCATTGCACCTTCTCGACGGGCAGTGCCCACCAGGGTTTGGATATAAGCTGAGGGAGGCAAGAGCATTTCTTTGGAAACACGGTCTGTCACTAATTCAACAGCAGCCATGAGTCCTTTGCCGCGAACTTCACCCACATGCGAGTACTTCATCAATTGCTTCAAACAATCCTGAAAATATGTGCCGATGTGAAGGGCGTTCTGGGGCAAATTCTCCTGGGTCACAATGTCTAAGTTGGCATTGGCTGCTGCACAGGCCAATGCATGACCCGAATAGGTATAGCCATGCATCATGGCTGCGGGCACATTGGGTTGCTCCCAAGCGCTAGCGATGCGTTCATTGACCAAGGTGGCACCCAATGGCACATAGCCAGAGTTGATGCCTTTCGCCATGGCCATGATGTCAGGTGAAACACCCCATGCGCGTGCGCCGCAAAGCGCGCCAATTCGGCCAAATCCAGTGACAATTTCATCGCTGATCAGCAAGATGCCATGGTCATCCAATATTTTCCGCATGCCTGGCCAATAGCTGGCGTCCGGAACGATAACGCCGCCTGCGCCTTGCACAGGTTCAGCAACCAAGGCTGCAATGTGACCTGCACCAATTTTCTGAATCAGGTCGGAGAGTTCATTCAAACACAAGTTGGAGAGCTTCGCTGGATCACTTTCATGCCATGGATTGCGATAGGTATAGGGCGTCTCAGTTAAATGACAACCAGGCAACAAGGGCTCGTAAGCATTTCGAAACATCGGATTGCCGTTGATCGAAGCACCGCCAAAATGAACACCGTGGTACCCCCACTTCAGTGAAATAAACTGGTGGCGGTTAGGTTGTCCTACCAACTTCCAATATTGGCGCGCTAATTTGAGTGCAGTTTCTATGGCATCTGACCCGCCCGATGAAAAGAATGCTTTGCTCATCTTTTCTGGCTTGAACATGTCCATTAATCTCATGGACAACTCGATGGCTGGCGGGTTTGATGTGTTCTGAAATGTGGAGTAGTAAGCAAGCTTGTCGAGCTGGGCTTTGATGGCATCTATGACTTCTCTCCGGTTATGTCCTACATTGACATTCCATAAAGATGCCACTGTGTCAAGATACCGATTGCCATCAATATCAAAGATGTAAACACCATCCGCTCTGTCCACGATCAAAGGTGGGTAGGCCTGCACCACCTTGGGGTCAATCATGGGGTGGTACATGTGGTGGGCATTGCCAGCTCTTATGTCGTATGAAGTTTTCATTCGATAGAGCATAGGCAACTTGGTTTAATGGATAAAATCAATTATCCTCAGGTTTTTCCCCAGTACCTCTTGCCAATGATGGATTTCACTGAAGACAAGCCAGACAGGAAAAGGCCGGTTCCTAATTTCAAAGATCCTCAGTCGATCTTTGATCTTTTAAATTTTGTCGTGTTCGAATTCATGAGCCTGAGCGGCTCCGTTGTCACGCGCATCTGCGAAGGTGATATGGGTATCACGCGCGAAGAATGGCAATTTGTGGCGATGTTGGCCAAATTAGGAGCACTGTCGCCCTCCGATTTGGCCAGCAGAACGACAGTTGACAGATCTCAGGCGTCCAAAACCTTGAGAACCTTGATGGTTAAAGGTTTGGTGGATCGTCATCAGGTTCAGGGCGATGGAAGACGGGCCATCATTGGGCTCACGCAGCAAGGCATGGCGCTTTATGAAAATTTTTTTCCAAAAGTTGTGCAACTCCACCATGAAATTCTTCAAGACTTGAGCGATGATCAGCGCGATGAATTGGCCAAATTAATGAGTGTTCTTCATCTAAGAGCCAAAGAGGCAACCGCATCTTTCAAGCCTCAACATACTGCCGCTAGGCGACAGGGAGGCAGCAAAACTCAATGGCAAGCAAAAAGGGCTGAGTGAGCAGAAGACCATTGTTTTTTTGTGAATATCAGAGGCTCAGTTTTTAACCAAAACAACGGGAACTTGACTGGTGGCAACAACCCGTTGTGCAACCGAGCCAATGACAGTATTGGCCCAAGATGATCGGCCCTTGGTGCCCATGACAATCATGTCGAAGCTTCCAGACTTAGACTCTTTGATGATTTGCTCTGCAGGATGTCCAAATTTAATCGACATGTCATGTGCTAAGTTAAGCTTGTTCAGGTATTTGGCTGCCCAGGCTAAGTTTTTATCAGCATTCTCACGCAAGTAATCTTCAACAGATCCTTTGGGTGTGTACTTTTTAAACAGTCGAAGGGCGCTGTCATCTTGTACCGTGATGAGGGTGATGTGGCTGGGGTCAGTCAAGGCTTTGAAAAGCCGTGCCGCATATTTAACAGCACCTTCAGAAGCTTTGGAGCCGTCTACTGCTATCAATAATTTCATAACAACTTTCAAAGTAATAACCCATGTTATTCATTTGAAACTTGTATGACTTGATCAAAGTCAAGTTCTTACTCTTTAACAGAGCCTGTCATTCCAGAAACGTAATATTCGACGAAGAAGGAATAAATGAAAGCCACGGGAAGCGACCCAAACAAGGCCCCTGCCATCAAGGCACCCCAGTGGTAAACATCGCCTTCAACCAGCTCTGTGACCACGCCAACCGGAACTGTTTTGTATTCGCTGGAGGAGATGAAGGTGAGTGCGTAAATGAACTCATTCCATGACAAGGTGAAAGCAAAGATACCCGCTGAAATAAGACCGGGCACTGAAAGCGGCAAGATGATTTTGATCAGAATTTCCCAGCGATTGGCGCCGTCAATCATGGCGCATTCTTCTAGTTCAAAAGGAATGGTTCGAAAGTACCCCATCAGCAACCATGTGCAAAATGGAATCAGAAAAGTGGGGTAAGTGAGAATGAGCGCCAAGCGTGTATCAAACAAGCCGAGCTGAAAAATAACAGAGGCCAGAGGAATGAACAAAATAGAAGGCGGTACGAGGTAGGCCAAGAAAATGGCCAAGCCTGTTTGCTTGGCACCCCTAAATCGGAGCCTCTCAATGGCATAGGCTGCCAAAACCGAAGCAAACAATGAGAAAAATGTGGATGTCACTGAAACAAGAACAGTGTTCCACATCCATTGGGGGTATTCTGTTTTGAAAAGTAATTTTTCAACGTGCGCCAGCGTGGGGTTAATGATCCAAAAAGGATTGCCATCGCGCGACAGCAATTCATTGTCGGGTTTGAATGCTGTGATGCCCATCCAATAAAACGGAAAGAGCAAGACGAATAAAAAAGCCAGCAGTGGAAAATACGTTTTGAAAAGCTTG
>CANJOS010000061.1 GCA_947476015.1 Comamonadaceae bacterium
CCCACAGGTGTTTTGCGAAAGGCTTGAATTTCTAAAAAATCGATGATTTCTTCCACGCGTGCACGGTGTTTGATTTCTTCGTTTTCAGCAGGGCCAATGCGCAAGGCTTGCAGAAAAATATTGCTCTTCATGCGCAAGTTGCGACCCGTCATGATGTTGTCGATCACGCTCATGCCTTTGAACAAGGCCAAATTTTGGAAAGTGCGGGCCACGCCCATTTCGGCCACTTGGCGGCTGTCCATGTGGTCAAAGGTTTGACCGCGAAACGTGATGCTGCCTTCTTGAGGGGTGTAAACGCCATTGATGCAGTTGAGCATGGAGCTTTTGCCAGCACCGTTGGGGCCAATGATGGCGCGAATCTCATGCTCTTTCACGTTGAAAGAAATATCCGTCAGTGCTTTCACACCGCCAAATCGAAGGCTGATGTTGTTCACATCCAAAATGACGTCGCCAATTTTTTTGGTCATGTTGTTTTCTCTGTGTTGAGGCCCGCCGCGATCAAGCTGCAGCCTTCACGGGGACAAATGTTTGGGCATCTGAAATATTGAGCGTTGCACTCACACTGCCTGAACGGCCATCTTCAAACTTCACAACCGTTTCAATGAACTGGGTGGTCAAGCCGCCATACAAAGCGTCGACCAAAGGCAGGTATTTCTCGGCAATGAAGCCACGGCGAACTTTGTTGGTGCGTGTGAGTTCGCCATCATCAGCATCCAACTCTTTGTGAAGCACCAAGAAGCGGCTCACTTGGCTACCGGCCAGCAAAACGTCAACGGCCAAGTCAGCATTGACTTGTTCTACACATTCTTTGATCAGTGCATAGACTTCCGGTTTTTGTGCCAGGTCGGTGTAACCGGCATAAGGCAAATTGCGGCGTTCAGCCCAGTTGCCCACGGCATCAAAATCAATGTTGATCATGACGCACACTTTTTCGCGCTGGTCGCCATAGGCCACCACTTCCTTGATGTGCGGGAAAAATTTGAGTTTGTTTTCGACATACTTGGGCGCAAACATGGCGCCATCGTTGCTGCCGCCTTTGATGCGGCCCACGTCTTTCACACGGTCGATGATTTTCAGATGGCCATGACTGTCTATGAAGCCAGCATCGCTGGTGTGGTACCAGCCATCTGCCGTCAGCACTTCAGCTGTAGCTTCAGGATTTTTGTAATAGCCTTTGAGCAAGCCAGGTGACTTGACCAAGATCTCGCCGTTATCGGCCACTTTGATTTCTACGCCGCGGCAAGGTACGCCCACGGTGTCTGCACGTGCTTGGTTGTCCGGCTGCAAACACACGAAGACTGCGGTCTCTGTGGAACCGTAGAGTTGTTTCAAGTTCACGCCGATGGAGCGAAAGAAGGTAAACAAGTCGGGGCCAATGGCTTCGCCGGCCGTGTAGGCCACGCGCACACGGCTAAAGCCGAGGTTGTTGCGCAAAGGAGCAAAGACAAAGAAGTTGCCTAAGGCGTACATGAGGCTGTTGAACAAGCCAATGGCATCGCCATCCATGCGCTTAGGGCCAACTTCTTTGGCCAAGCGCATGAAGTATTTGTAAATGCTGCGCTTGATGCTGCTGGCGTCTTCCATGCGAATGCTCACGCTGGTGAGCATGCCTTCAAACACGCGAGGGGGTGCGAAGTAATAGGTGGGGCCAATTTCTTTCAAGTCGATGGTGACGGTGGCCATCGACTCAGGACAATTGACCACATAACCGGCCACCAACCACTGCGCATAGCTGAAAATATTTTGACCGATCCATGCGGGTGGCAAATAAGCCAGCACATCTTCATTGGAAGTGAGGTGGTCAAACTCTGCGCCAGCTTGCGCGCGGTCTATCAAGGTGCCGTGCGTGTGGACCACGCCTTTTGGGTTGCCAGTGGTGCCTGATGTAAAAAACATGGCCGCCACGTCTTCTTGGGTGCCAGCTTCAACTTGTTCTTTGTAAAAGTGGGGGTGCTGCTTGGAAAATGCTTCGCCAGCTGCCAACAATTCATCCAGCGAGCCGAGTCCGGGCTCATCGTATTTGCGCAGGCCGCGTGGATTGTCAAAATAAATGTGTTCGAGCGCAGGGTAGGACTCACGGACTTCCAACATTTTGTCGACCTGCTCTTGGTCTTCCACCACGCACAAACGCACTTCGGCATTGGTCATGGGAAACACACACTCGGCTGCGGCAGCGTCTTGATAAAGCGGAACTGGAATGGCACCCAAAGATTGCGCAGCCAACATCGTTGCATACAAACGGGGGCGGTTGGAACCCACCACCACCATGTGCTCACCGCGCTTCAAGCCGGCTTGGTGGAGTCCGCAAGCAATGTGTCCCACCATGATGGCCATTTCTTGCCAACTGATGGATTGCCAAATGCCATATTCTTTTTCACGCATGGCAGCCGCCTCGGGGCGCTCAGCGGCGTGCTTGATTAGCAGTTTAGGGAAGGTCGTCTGCATCCGAATCCTTGTTGGGTCACCGTCTCATCCAAGAAAGAGAGACTTGTTGATTTCTTGGACTGCATGCTAGACTCTCATTTGACGCCAAGTTGTCATTTCGACGACAATCCAAGGACTCCTCCCCTAGGATTTTCCCTAGGATTTTCAACGTCTTACAGCAAAATGACATGAAATCTGACCTGTATCAAAGAAGACGGCCCCCAACTGGGGAGGAATTGACCAATATTCCGTGGCTTTCTTTGTTGCAAGCCAAAGAGCGTGACCGCGCCGTCAATGCACTGCGAGTGGGTGATGCTGAAAAAGGCGATCTTGTGTGCCGTGTGGGTCGCCCTGTCACCTTCTGGTTTGGCACAGTGTCGGGCCTGCTCAAAATGAGCACTGACAACGAGGATGGCCAGACCATCACATTCACCGGCGTTCCCCCAGGCGGTTGGTTTGGCGAAGGCACGGCCTTGAAACGCGAGGCCTACCGCTACAACATCCAAGCCCTGCGCGCCAGTGTGGTGGCGGGCCTACCGCTTGACACTTTTCATTGGCTGGTTGACAACTCACTGGGCTTTAACCGCTTCATCATGAACCAACTCAATGAACGTTTGGCGCAGTTCATTGCCGCACGTGAGTTTGATCGATTGAGCAATACTGATTTAAGAGTGGCGCGAAATTTGGCAGCCCTTTTCAACCCTGTGTTGTTTTCCGGCGTTGGTGACTTACTTCGAATCACCCAGCAAGAATTGGCCTATCTCGTGGGTCTCTCTCGGCAGCGCGTGAACGAGGCCTTGATTCACCTGCAGGAAGAAGATCTCATTCGGGTTGAATATGGGGGTCTGCGAATTTTGGACTTGCAGGGTCTTCGAACTCGCATGATTGACCGCAGAAACAGGGACAATCAGTCCTAAGAGAAATTTTGATGACTCAAGCACCTCCCAAGCCCTCATTTGTTAGAGCCCCTCGTCCTGCACATGCCGTGTCATCGGCTCATCCGAGTGCCTCGGGTGCCACCACGGTGCGCCTGAACAAGCGCATGGCGGAGCTGGGTCTGTGTTCACGCCGCGAAGCCGATGCCTGGATAGAACAAGGCTGGGTCTTGGTCAATGGCCAAGTGGCCGAGATGGGCATGCAAGTGGGTTCCACCGATCGCATCACGGTTGAACGTGAAGCGCAAGCCCAGCAAGAGCAACAAGTGACGGTGTTGCTGCACAAACCCATGGGCTACGTCAGTGGCCAGGCGGAAGACGGACACGAGCCCGCCATGGTCTTGTTTCAAGCGCGCAATCAATGGTCGGGCGACACGACACACATTCGATTCAGCCCTGCGCAGTTCAAAGGCCTGGCGCCGGCCGGCCGCTTGGACATTGACTCCGTTGGCATGCTCGTGATGACGCAAGATGGCCGCGTGGCGCGTCAGCTCATCGGTGAAGACGCCGACATGGAGAAAGAATACTTGGTGCGTGTCACCTGCGCTGGGCCACAAGGCGATATTTCAGTCAATGTGCAAGCGCATTTTCCAGCGGCACAAATGCAAAGGCTGCGGCACGGCTTGAGCTTGGATGGCAAGCCTTTGAAGCCGGCTCAGGTGGATTGGCAAAACCCTGAGCAACTTCGCTTTGTGCTGAAAGAAGGCAAGAAACGGCAGATCAGGCGAATGTGCGAGCAAGTAGGCCTGAAGGTGGTGGGCCTTAAACGCATCCGAATGGGACGCATCCATCTGGGGGCATTGCCGGTGGGCCAATGGCGCTATCTGGGGCCCAAAGAGTCCTTTTAAAACACCTCTTGAAATTTCCAACCGCACCCCCAAATTCGAGGTTGCGGCTGAATCAGCCCCCTGTCGCCTGTGCGGCAAAATCCTCTCAACCCCTTACTAACCAATCGCCAGAAGATGACTAAAAAGACCCATGCCTTCCAAGCCGAAGTAGCCCAACTGCTGCACTTGGTGACGCACTCACTGTATTCCAACCCTGAAATTTTTGTTCGCGAACTGGTCTCCAACGCATCAGACGCCTGTGACAAACTGCGCTTCGAAGCCTTGAACAACGACGCGCTGTATGAGAGTCAGCCCAACTTGGAAGTGCGTTTGTCCTTTGACACCGAAGCCAAAACGCTGACCATCGACGACAACGGCATTGGCATGACCGCGCAAGAGGCCATCGACAACTTGGGCACCATTGCCAAGAGTGGTACCAAAGACTTTGTGAGCAAGTTATCCGGTGATCAAAAAGCCGATGCACAGCTCATTGGCCAATTCGGTGTGGGCTTTTACTCTGGCTTTATTGTGGCTGACAAAATCACGGTTGAAACACGCCGCGCAGGCGCACCCGCCTCTGAAGGCGTTCGCTGGATCAGTGGCGGCACTGGCGATTTTGAAGTAGAAAACATCGAGCGCGCTGATCGCGGCTCCCGCATCATTTTGCATTTGCGCGAAGACGCTTTGCAATACGCCAACACTTGGAAACTGAAAGAAATCGTTGGCAAATATTCTGACCACATCAGCTTGCCCATCTTGATGGAAAAAGAAGAGTGGAAAGATGGCGAACTGATTGGCAAGGATGAAAGTGAAGGCCGCCAGCCTGGCAGCATGGTGAAAACCGGCGAATGGGAGGCCATCAACAAAGCCACGGCGCTTTGGACGCGGCCGAAGAAAGATGTCACCGAAGAGCAGTACAAAGAGTTTTACAAACAAATTAGCAAAGACTTTGCTGAGCCTCTGACTTGGACGCACAACCGTGTGGAAGGCAGCACCGAGTACACGCAGCTTTTGTACATCCCGTCACAAGCACCGCAAGACTTGTGGAACCGCGACAAGAAAGCGGGCATCAAGTTGTACGTCAAGCGCGTTTTCATCATGGACGACGCTGAAGCCTTGATGCCCAGCTATTTGCGCTTTGTAAAAGGCGTAGTGGACTCCGCAGATTTACCTTTGAATGTGAGCCGCGAATTATTGCAAGAAAGCCGCGATGTCAAAGCAATTCGCGAAGGCTGCGCCAAGCGTGTGTTGTCCATGTTGGAAGACTTGGCCAAGCACGACGCAGCACCCTCTCATGCGGCCGACGAAGTGACCGATGTGGTGAGCGAAGAAGACAAAGCCAAGCTGGGTCAGTACACGCGCTTTTACAAAGAGTTTGGTGCGGTGCTGAAAGAAGGCTTGGGCGAAGACTTTGGCAACCGCGATCGATTGGCCAAATTGCTGCGCTTTGCATCCACTTCGTCCGACGAAGTGAGCGTGTCTTTGTCCGACTACAAAGCGCGCATGAAAGAAGGCCAAGAGGCCATCTACTACATCACCGCCGACACGCTGGCAGCGGCCAAGCACAGCCCCCAACTGGAAGTGTTCAAGAAGAAAGGCATTGAAGTGTTGCTCATGACCGATCGGGTGGACGAGTGGGCCTTGAACTTCATGCATGATTTTGATGGCACCCCCATGCAAAGTGTCGCCAAAGGCGCTGTCGACTTGGGTACTTTGCAAGACGAAGAAGAAAAGAAAGCAGCCGAAGAAGCGGCCGAAGCCTTCAAACCTTTGCTTGCCAAACTGAAAGAGGCTTTGAAGGACAAAGCCGAAGACGTGCGTGTGACCAGTCGCTTGGTCGACTCTCCTGCTTGTCTTGTGGTGACCGACAACGGCATGAGCATGCAGTTGGCTCGCATGTTGAAACAAGCGGGTCAACAAGCGCCAGAATCAAAGCCTGTGTTGGAGGTGAATCCAGAACATGCCTTGGTCAAGAAACTTGAAGGCTCTGTGCACTTCCATGACCTGGCCAACATTTTGTTTGACCAGGCTTTGCTGGCGGAAGGCGGCATGCCGGAAGACCCAGCGGCTTATGTTCGACGCGTGAATGCCTTGCTGGTTGAAGCCAAGCAAGCTTAAACCAGCAAGAGTGGCTCTTGCATTTGCTCGATCTGTTCTTCCAACATTTGTACTTGGCTGCGCCAGTAATCTGGCGTTCCAAACCAAGGGAAGTTAATCGGAAAAATAGGGTCTTCCCAACGGCGCGCTAACCACGCGCTGTAATGCACCAAGCGCAAGGTGCGCAATGGCTCAATCAGGGCCAATTCACGCCGATCAAAATCTCGCACCTGCTCATAACCCTCCAGCAACATGCTTAACTGTCCCGCGCGTTGTTTGCGATCGCCCGACAAAAGCATCCACAAATCTTGAACTGCAGGTCCCATGCGTGCATCGTCTAGGTCAACGAAGTGAGGGCCACCCCCAGGCAAGTCAGCAGGCGTCCACAAAATATTTCCAGGGTGACAATCTCCGTGCAAGCGCAGCATTTGAAAATTCGGCCAGTCACTGCCATGCGGAGCGCCCAAGCCACTGGCATGCATCACATCCATGGCTTGTTGCCAAGCAACTTGCCATGCACGCTCTACTTCCATGGGAATGGCTTTGTTTTTTAACAACCAATCTTGAGGCTCTTGCATGAAGGTGTCGACGCTCAAAGTGGGGCGATTGCTAAAAACTGCGGCAGCACCCACGGTGTGAATCCTCGCCAAGAATCTGCCAATCCATTCCAACACTTCCCCATCATCCAGTTCAGGCGGACGTCCTCCTCTGCGCTCACTGACTGAAAAAGAAAATCCTTGGAGCGCATTGTTTTTCTGAGAACTGCTCACGCCCTTGCTGAAAATTTTGTGATGCACAGTTCTCCCTTGCAAATTCAAAGGCGGCACTACAGGTACTTCCGCAGCCACCAGTTCAGCTGCAAAGTCGTGTTCTTCTTGAATCTGTGCATCGGTCCACCGGCTTGGCCGATAAAATTTGGCCACCACACTGTCTGAAACAGGTGTGCCATCGGTTTGTGTGGGTTCACGTTCAGTTTCAAGTTGAATCTGATAAACGCGATTTTCGTAGGAGCTGAGTGTCGTCAGTCGCCCATCCCCCATCAGGCCGATGTCTGCCAAAGCATCCAAGACAGCATCTGGTGTGAGCGATGCATAGGGGTGCAAAGCGTCCCACTCGGCAGGCCCTTGTGGGAGGTCATTCGTCATTCAATGTTCCTAAAAATTCAAATGGCACATCTTGCTTGACCAAAATCACAGTGCAAGGCGCCTCCATCGCCACTTTGATGGGCACCGTGGCCACAAAGCGTTGCATTTGCAAACCGTGCGTGGCAGCGCCCATGATGATCATGCTCACTTCATTGCCTTGCGCATAAGTGACCAAAGCGTTGGCCACATCACTGGCTTCCAACACGTGGAAAGAAATTTGATGGTCGTGCAAATCAAGCGCTTGCGACCACTGCTGCATGCGCGCCAAGTGCATTCGGTGCACACTGCTTTCGCTCTTATCCGATTCGATGCTGCTGGTGTCACTCGGTGAAATGACGGTGACACACGCCAAGCGTGCACCTGGCCGGATGCCCAAAGAGCGGTCTACTGCTTCGCGCAAAGAATACCATGTGGCATCGCTCACATCAGCATGCGGCAACGCCACCATCAAGATCGGTACTTCTTTGATTTGCCTTGAAGCTAAAGGGCTGGCCTGGTAATGCATTCCCGCGGCTTTGATCCAGCGCTTGAAGTGCTCTTTGAAACCTGTGCCTTTGAGTTGCCTGCCACGCTCTGTGATGAGAATTTGCTCGGGATTGCGCAAGTCCATGGCCAAGTGTGCAGCCGATGGGTAACGTTTGGCAGCCTCAGGATGCAAGCATTTCAAAATAACTTCTTGCAACCACTCTGGCACATTGAGATTGCGCTTTCGCGGTGGTGCAGGGTCCATCCACAAACGCTGGCGCATGCCACCTGTTGTAGCCGGCTCTCCAAAGGGCAGTTCACCTGTGGCCAGTTCATAAAGCATGACGCCAATGGCAAAAATATCGGAGCGCGGATCACCGCGCACACCCACCACTTGTTCCGGCGCAATCCAAGCCGGTGAGCCCACCGCTTTGCGCAATTCTTCTGCCAACAAATCAGGGTAGTGCGCATGGCATGACAAACCAAAATCAAGCAGCACCACTTTGCCATTGGGACGAATCAAAACATTGGCAGGCTTCAGGTCAAGGTGGCACACATTCTGTTTGTGCAAACTGTGAACAGCATGTGCCAACTCGGCACCCAATCGGGCAATGGCCCTGTCGTGTAAGCCTGTTTGAAAATTTTCTTTGTGGAAATTTTCCGCCCAAGTTTCGAGGGTGGTGGCTTTGACATATTCCATCACCAAATAAGGTGTCCGAGACAAATCGCCTGCGGCCACAAAACGCGGCACATGCGGGCCTGTCAGTGATGGCAAGATTTGCTGTTCAACCTCAAAGCTGACGATGTTCTCTGCGCCATCGCCCGCGGTCATCCGGGGAATTTTCATGGCCATGGAAAACTCAGGCTCGCGGCGCATCCCGTTTGCACTCTGTGCAAAGTGAACGCTGTAGATGTGAGCCATGCCACCCGCATGCAGACACGCTTCAATTTCAAAGCCGTCAATCTCTTCGCCAGGCTTGAGTAGTTTCATTTGCCCAGCGCCAAACGTTCAGCAAAAAATTCTGGTAAACCGGCTTCGCGAATGGCTGCCGCTGCAGCCTGATGGTCGTAACTCACTCGGTGAAATGTCATGCGTCCTGCGGTTTCGTCGTAGATTGCATACATGGCATCGGGTTGGTGGTCACGTGGTTGTCCTACAGACCCTACCGTGGCGATCCATCTGCGATGCGCGGGCATCGGCACGGGCGCACCTGCTGTCGGTTCAAAGCGCATCATGCTGTGGCCAGTGCCGCGGTAATACACCGTTTGCTGATGCACGTGACCTACCACCACGTGTCGTGCGTCATAGGCTTGAAGGGCATGGTCTGCACACAAGTCTGCTGCGCGTTCGGTGTCAACATAGTGCCAACGTTCGGGCACGTGCGCGCTGGCATGCACCATCAACAAAGGGCCCGACAGTGCGATCAAGGGCAAAGCTTTCAAAAATCCGCGCTGGGAAACTCCCAATTGATCATGCGTCCATTGCGCTGTGCTATTGCCTAAACTTTGATCATCGACGGGTGGCTTGACCGCCAAGGCATCGTGATTCCCTTGAATGACCCAAGCACCTTCATCGGCCAAGCGCATGGCGGTGTCCACCACCTCTTGAGGGTTGCCGCCGTAGCCCACCAAATCCCCAAGCAAAGCCCAACGGTCGATGCCCTGCGCCTTGGCATGTGCCATGCAAGCATTCAGCGCTTGCAGGTTGGCATGAATGTCAGAGAGCAGCGCTATTTTCACTGATCAAGCTTCACGGTCATTGCATTCAATATTGGTAGACACCATGGCCTGTTTTGCGACCCAAGCGACCCGCGGCCACCAACTCTTTCAACAGAGGGCATGGACGGTATTTGCTGTCGCCAAATTCTTTGAGGTACACCTCCATGACAGCCAAGCAAACATCCAAACCAATCATGTCAGCCAACGCCAAAGGGCCAATGGGTTGGTTACAGCCCAACTTCATACCGGCGTCGATGTCATCGGGTGTGGCCAAGCCTTCAGACAACACAAAAAGTGCTTCGTTGATCATGGGCACCAAGATGCGGTTGACCACAAAGCCGGGTGCATTTTTCACAGTGATGGGTGTTTTGCCCAAGGCAGTGGCCAAGGCGTGCACAGCGTCGTGTGTGGCGTCGCTGGTTTGCAATCCGCGAATGATTTCCACCAAAGCCATCATCGGCACGGGGTTGAAAAAGTGCATGCCTATGAAGCGGTCAGCGCGGCCAGTGACTGCCGCCAATTGGGTGATTGAAATAGAGGATGTGTTGGATGCAATGATCACTTCAGGGGCCAGCAAAGTATCGAGTTGCTTCAAGATTTTGACCTTGAGATCTTGATTTTCTGTGGCGGCTTCAATCACCAGGTCTGCACTTTTTAAATCATCGTAGTGCGTGCCGCCATGAATTTTGGCCAATGCAGCGGCCTTGTCAGCTTCGGTTATTTTTTCTTTTTTAACCAGGCGGTCTAAGCTGGCAGACACTGTGGCCATGCCCTTGGCCACAGCCGCTTCAGAAATGTCGACCATCACCACCGGAATGCCTGACATGGCACAAGCCTGTGCAATGCCGTTGCCCATGGTGCCGGCGCCAATGATGCCTACTTTTTGAATGATCATGATTTAAAAGATGGAAAGTTAAAAAAGAAAAAAACGCTGGCTGACAATGACGACTTCACGCTCTGAATCGTTTGCGAGTCAAGGCCAATGCAATCCAAAAGGCAGCCACTGCCACTGCCAGCAAGAGCCCGAAATTGGCCGCCACATTGCTGGGCCACTGATCTAAAAACAAGGGGCGAACCAATTCAATGGCCGCCGTCAGTGGCAAATAATCTGTGATTCTCAGCAACCAGTCTGGCAATTGCGTGCGTGGGAAATAGATGCCTGACAAAAACATCATGGGCGTTAAAAACAAAGTGAAGTAGTACGTGAAAAAGTCATAGCCCTTGGCCAAGGCATTGAAAATCAAGGCGATGCAACTGAACGTGACGCCCACAAGCCACAAGACAGGCCATGCCAAAAACAACTTCCAACTCTGACTGATACCCAACACCAGCATCACACCCAAAATGGCAGTCACAGTGAACAATGCCTTGTAGGAGGCCCATAACATTTCGGCCATCACCACATCGTCCAAACGCACGGGGGCATTCATGATGCCATCCCACGTTTTTTGCATGTGCATGCGAGAGAAAGCAGAATACAAAGCCTCAAAAGACGCAGCATTCATGGCGCTCATGCAAATGCTACCGCTGGCCAAGAACAAGATGTAGGGCACCTGCTGGCCGCCCATGTTCACCTCGCCCACCAGCGCGCCCAAGCCGTAGCCAAATGCCACCAGCCACATGAGTGGTTCGGCGATGCCGCCCACCAAACTGGGGAGCGCCAACTTGCGCCAGACCAAGAGGTTGCGCAAAAATACGGGCCACCAACGCATCGACAGTTGTGGCGGAGCCCAAACCGATGGGGTCACATGTTTCCGATGCATCATGCGTTCTCCCTGATTTGTCGACCTGTGAGTTTCAAAAATAAATCCTCTAAATTGGCGGGTCGATGCAAGCTTCGAATGTGTGGCCAGGCTTGTAAAGCAATGAGCAGGGGTTGTGCTTGTGGGGTGTAGAAAAATACCGTTTCACCGCTGACTTCGACCCGCGCTGCGTGCTGCCTTAAGGGAGAGTCCTCGGCCGCCAAGGCCAAAGCCCCTTGGCCATACAACTCCACCACATCGGGTTCTAAATGTTGGGCAATCAAATCACGCGGTTTGCCCTCTGCAATTTTTTTGCCATGGTCAATGACCAAGAGCCTGTCGCACAAACGTTCGGCTTCGTCCATGAAGTGCGTGGTCAGTAAGATTGATTTACCTTCTTGCATGAGCGTCTGTAAACGCTCCCACATCAAATGCCTGGCTTGAGGGTCAAGGCCTGTGGTGGGTTCATCGAGCATGAGCATTTGGGGCTGATTGATCAGTGCGCGCGCCAAACTTAAGCGCCGCTTCATGCCACCCGACAACTCACCCGGTTTGGCTTTGGCCTTGCTGGTCAGCGCGCCAAATTCCAACAAGGGTGCAATGCGCGCTTTGATGTCGCGATCTTTCATTCCGAAGTAACGGCCATAGACCAACAAATTTTCTTCGGCCGTGAAGTCTGGGTCTAGCGTGTCCATTTGCGCCACCACACCCAAGCGCGCTTTGATGGCAAGTGCCTCTTCGGGCATGGACAAATTTTCAAAATAGGTCATGCTGCCGGCATCGGGCGTCGTCAAGCCCAAGCACATCCGCAGCGTGGTGGTTTTGCCCGCGCCGTTAGGTCCAATGACCCCCAGACACTCTCCTGGCGAGATGTGAAACGACAAATCGTTCACCACGGTATTTTCGCCAAAGCGTTTAACGAGATTCTCAACGTGCAATAAATACGACATGGCTCGATTGTGCCTCGGACATCCTAGTGGCTCGCTGACCCGTCTCAGGTTTTGTACTGGAAAACCTTGCAGCTTGGAGATTAATACGTATACTTATTAAATTGAAGCAACTTTTTTCAGGAGCTTGTCCTTGAACCCCTCCAACCCTGCCGATTCGCTGGGACGCTTAGAAGACCTGCCTGCCGACTACATTGCCGACATGACCGCATTGTCGATTGCGCCTTTGTGGCCGCAATTGCGTGGACTGTTGCCTCGGGGCAAACCAGCACGCGTCACCCAGCCCTTTGTATGGCACTACAAAGACGTTCGGCCTCAACTCATGCGCGCAGGCGAACTCACCCCCATTGAAAAAGCCGAGCGTCGCGTTTTGGTTCTTTGCAACCCAGGCCATGGCATTGAAAAACTGGTGGCCACGCCCACCATTTATGTCGGCATGCAACTCATCTTGCCAGGCGAAGTGGCCCCCAATCACCGCCATACACCCAGCGCGGTGCGCTTTGTGGTGGAAGGCGAAGGCGGATTCACCACGGTGCAGGGCGAAAAATGTCCGATGCACAAAGGCGACTTGATTCTCACGCCCGCAGGACTTTGGCATGAGCATGGGCATGATGGCAATGGCCCCGTGGTCTGGCTGGATGCGCTTGACTTGCCCATGGTCTATGGCATGGAGGCTTCCTACGCCATTGAGGGGCCTTCACAAAATGCAAGACCCGATTTAGATGCTTCTCAAACAAAATACCAACGTGCGGGCTTGGTTCCTTTCGGGTCTCTCAGCCAAGCCGTGCGTGCGCCATACCCTCAAATTCGTTACCCTTGGGTGGATGTTCGCAAAGCTTTGCTAGCTCTTGATCAAGGGACGCCCAGGGAGGCCGCCGTTCAACTGGCATACGTGAACCCCGAAACGGGCGCGCCTTGTTTGCCCACACTGGGCTTCTCTGCGCAACTGTTAAGAGGCGGCCTGGACTTCTCTCCGCGCCCACGTTCTGCCAGCGCCGTCATGCACGTCATTGAGGGCCGCGGCGAATCGGAGATCGATGGTGTGACTTTGAAATGGTCAGAAGGCGATACGGTGGCCATTCCAACGCATGCGCTAATCACACACCGCGCCAGCAACGGGAATGCGTATTTGTTCCATGTCGATGACGCACCCACCCAACGTGCGTTAGGCTTCTATCAGGAGTTTTGAAAGAAGCGGCGCAACTTGAGTGATTCACAAGACTTCTACAATAGGGCCACTGTGAATTTAGGGAGCCTGCGTGTTTGATCAATTGGCGGTGTTGCCGCAATACCTGATGCCCAAGCTGGCCTTGACCCGCTTGGCTGGCAGCTTGGCCAGCGCCGAGTTGGGCGCATTCACCACCTGGCTCATCAAGCGCTTTGTGCAACGCTACAAGGTCAACATGGCCGAAGCAGTCCACGCAGAGCTTGCTCACTACAAAAGTTTCAATGAATTTTTCACTCGGCCTTTGAAAGATGGCGCGCGCCCTTTAGCCAGCAGCACTTGGATCTGCCCTGTGGATGGCGCCATCAGCCAATGCGGTGCGATTGAACGCGATCAGGTTTTTCAAGCCAAAAGGCATCACTACAGCACATGCGCTTTGGTGGGTGGCGATGCCGCACTTGCAGCGCAATTTCAAAATGGCCAATTTGCAACGCTGTACTTGAGCCCACGCGACTATCACCGCATTCACATGCCGATTGCGGGCAAGTTATTGCGCATGATTCATGTGCCGGGTGATTTGTTTTCTGTGAACCCCACCACAGCGCGCGGCGTGCCCGGATTGTTCGCTCGCAACGAACGAGTGGTGTGCGAGTTTGAAACCGAGAAAGGCCGCATGGTCTTGGTCTTGGTGGGTGCCACCATTGTGGGCAGCATGGCCACTGTGTGGCATGGCCAAGTGAACCCACCGCGTCCTGGCATGGTCCGCGAATGGCGTTACGACACCCAAGATGTTCGCCTCAAGCAAGGTGAAGAAATGGGTCGTTTTTTATTAGGTTCTACTGTGGTCATGCTGTTTCCAGAGAGCAGCATTCAATTCCCATCGGAGTGGGTGAGTGCTCGGCCCATTCAAATGGGCGAGACCATGAGTAGCCTCTAAACTAAGCGGGCAACACGCGAAGACAGGCGTCTTCAAATCTCAATCTTCGAGCCCAATTCCACCACTGAGTTGTTTGGCAGTTTCAAAAACTCAGCAGCCGCACTGGCATTCAAGTGCATTTGCGCAAACAGCTTTTCACGCCAATTGGCCATGCCGCCCCCAATGGTTGGAATGACGATGTCGCGGGACAAGAAATAACTGGTAGTCATGGGATCAAGATCTGCCCCATGAACTTTCAGCTGCTCCAAGGCCTTCGGCAAATCGGGATCATTTTTAAAGCCATAGTTAACGATCACTTGCCAGCAGTCGTGGTGCAAAGGTTCGATTTCTATTCGCTTGTTCAAACCAATCCAAGGTACCTCATGGCTCCGCACCGTGACAAACAAGTTTTGGCGGTGCAACACTTTGTTGTGCTTAAGGTTGTGCAACAGGGCGTTGGGCACGCTGCCAATTTCAGCAGTCAAAAATACAGCCGTGCCTTCCACGCGGGCCGGTGGTGCCACAAAAATAGCTTCCAGGAAATCTACCAAGCCAAATCCGTCAGCCTTCCTCGATTCATTCAACAAACGACGACCATCGCTCCAAGTGATCATCAGCAAGAAAATACCGCCCGCAATGACCAAGGGGAACCAGCCACCTTCAAAGAGTTTCATCAAGTTAGAAGCCCAGAATGCAAAGTCCACCACAAAGAAAAATCCGGTTGCACCGATGCAAAGTGAAAGCGGCAATTTCCAGCTGTAGCGAATCACAAAGAAGGTGAGGATGGTGGTGATCAACATGTCGGTACACACCGCAATGCCGTAGGCTGCTGCCAAATTGCTTGATGATTTGAACAATGCCACAGCCAACACAATCAAGACAAACAAACCCCAGTTCACGAACGGAATGTAGATTTGGCCCAGTTCCTTCACGCTGGTATGGAGTACTTGCAAGCGGGGCAAATAACCCAACTGAATCACTTGCTTGGTGACACTGAACGCACCTGTGATCAAGGCTTGAGAAGCAATCACAGTGGCCATGGTGGCCAAGCACACCAATGGGATCAGGCCCCAATCAGGCGCCATCATGTAAAAAGGATTTTTGACGGCCTCGGGGTTGGACAACAACAGCGCGCCCTGGCCAAAATAATTCAAGGTCAATGCGGGCATCACGGTGGTGAACCACGCCAGTCGGATGGGCTTTTTACCGAAGTGACCCATGTCCGCATAAAGCGCCTCGCCGCCCGTGACACACAAGACCACGGCACCCAAAATGATGAAGGTGGTGCCAGGGTTCTCCCACATGAACATCACCGCATAGTGCGGGCTGATGGCCCACAAAATTTCCGGGTGAGTCGAGATGTGATAAACACCCAAAATGGCAATCACAGCAAACCAAACCAGCGTAATCGGCCCAAAGAATTTGCCAATGCCAGCGGTACCTCGCTTTTGCACCGCAAACAAGGCAAACAAAATCAACAAGGTGAGGGGAATGACGGCCTTTTTAAAGTTAGGAGAAACAATCTCCAAACCTTCTACGGCGGAAAGCAC
>CANJOS010000062.1 GCA_947476015.1 Comamonadaceae bacterium
AACAAGATGAGATTGCAGCGGAAGGGGAGTCGCGTCCCAAAATGGCTTTTGGCCCCAATGGCTGGGCTGTCGTGACTTACACGCAACCGCTGCCCAAGCCCTATACCGGTTTTGTTCGAATGCTTCGAAGTGCAGATGGCGGTCAAACATTTTCTGCGCCTTTCACGGTGCACCAAGACCGTCAAGAAATTACCCATCGCTTCGAATCGATTCTGTTTGATGCGCAAGGCAATTTGCATACCCTTTGGATTGACAAGCCAGGCGCCGTAGTAATTCGTGAATGAAAAAATAGGGAGTGCGTCACGCTGTTTCATTCAGCAACTTTATTGTCGAACTGCTGAAAGGACAACCGAAGCGATAAAGTTTTTGCTGTGAAAAAACTACGAAAAAGTAAACACGAGTACGCTTTACAAAACAAAAAAGCCCAGGCTGGAGGAGCACTGGGCTTGATATGGTGATGACACGGTATTCCTACCGTCGCAATTGTTAGTTATGATTCCATCGCTCTAACCGACTGAGCTAAAGAGCCTGAGCCAAAAATTATAGCAAACGATTGGGTTCAATTGCGAGAACTTTTGAATAAAGTTTGGGACCTTGGGTTGCATAGAGTGGTGATCATTAGTGCTTTGGCAAGAGAATTGTTTGGAAGCAAAATACAATCAAATGTAAAATTTTGAATTAATTTTTTTATTGATCCCTATGACTTTTCCTATTGTTAATGGTTTGCGTACTATTGAATTTGGAAATCCGGGAGATTCACGAGAGAAATTGATCTCACTCATCCTTGATGGCAATAAAAGAGCAACTGCAGGTACTCTTGAATGGGATTACAAAGCAGAGAATGAGCCTATTGAAGTTGTAGGTGAGAAATTAGCTGTTATTGATAACCATAATCGACACGTGGCAACTATTCAAACAACAAGAGTGGAGGTAAAAAGTTTTGCGGATGTTCCAGATGAGTTTGCTCTTGCAGAAGCAGAAGGAGATTTATGTGGAGATGACTTTAGAAATAGTCACTTTGCATTTTGGTCCAAGCAAGGATTTGACATTAAATCAGCAACAGAGATTGTGTTGGTCTATTTCAGTTTAGTTGAAGACCGAAGGGGAAAGCTAGTTGAAGAATCAATTCAAGATCCGAAAACTTGAAAGAACTGACGCTCAAGAGTTTCAGCGTTTAAGGCTATTCGCACTTCAAAACAATTCAACTTCATTTGGATCTAGTTTTGAAGAGGAAGTCAAAAAATCACTTGAGCAATTTGAAGTCTTCATTGACCCTACAAGTGAAAGAGTATTTTGGGGAGCATTTGAAGACGATAATCTCATTGGAATGGTTGGACTTGGACGAGAAGATGGCGTCAAAACTGAACATAAAGGATTTATACGAAGTATGTTCGTAGATTCATCAGCGAGAAAACTAGGTGTTGCTTCCGAACTTCTTAAAACAGCCATCAATTTTTCCGAAGCGGAAATGAAATTAGAGCAACTGACTTTGGCTGTGAATTCAACAAATATTGAAGCCATCAATTTATATAAGAAATTCAGATTTGTTGAGTATGGAATTGAACCTAATGCGTTGAAGATTGAAGGCAAGTATTTCGCAGAAGTTCTGATGTATATGTCCGACGTCAGCGTGTGTGAGACAAATAGGGGTACTTGATTAAAGGAGGGTTTTGGTTCATCTTTCAACTTAAGGAGTGAAGATGAAATTGAAATCTAATCAACCCAAGACCGCTGCAGAGCAGGTTGTCAAAGACAGTCAAAGACATCTGAAGAGCTTCAGTTGGATTTTGCTGAGCAGTCTGTTTTGATTAATTGTGACTTAGCTCAGTTGGCCTTATCTACAAAAATTGCAGTATCATTGCGATACCGTTGCAGCGGTACTGTTGCACGCGCTCCCTTCACACTGCAGGGGTCGCAAGTTCGAAACTTGCATCGCCTGCACAGCGCACTTGGTTACTTGCCACCAACGCTGTTCAGGGAGAAGCGATCGGTAACTTAAAGATACCGGCTGTACTGGATTACAGGGTTAAAACCACGTACTACTTTGGGTGGTGTGTACCGAGGGTAAGTTCTAGTTCACATCTAATTGTGTTTTATCTATATTATTAAAATTAATAATAAGCGGTTAATTAATTGAATAGCTATGTTCTTGGATTGGCCGTGCATCCGCCGGCACTTGCACTGTCTGGTCTTCGGCTGGAAGAGATGGTTTATCACACCGCACACGCGGCACTTGAAAATGCAGGCGTAACTCGCGGACAACTTGACCACATCACCCTTGGCGCCTGCGATGAATTGGATGGACGCTCAATTTCGAGCATGCTGATGGCGATGCCTGCCGGCGGTTATCTAGTTGATGAAATCAAAGTCACCGACTCTGGCGCTACGGCGATGTGCCTTGAAATGGCACGCCTCCAGTCAGAAGAATTTGACATTGGCATGGTTTCCAGCTGGTGCAAAAGCTCAAAGACTGATGTTGAATCGATCATGCGATTTCGCGGCGATCCGTTTTACACAAGGCCCTTCGGCATCAATATGGCCGTATCTGATGCTCTTTTTGCGCAGGCCGTTACAAACGAGTTTTCTATTTCGCCTCAAGAAATTAACCAGCGAGTGGCGAATAATTATTCACGCGCGTTCGTCAATCCCAGAAGCATCCGGCACGCCGTCCCTGATGAGTCAACGATTGCAAATTCAAACTACGAAGCACTGCCTCTTCGAAGCATGCATCGTGCGCCTCTCACGGATGGTGCCGTCAGCATTGTCATGGCATCCGAACGGTGGTTGCGGGCGCATCCTGGGCATCGACCGCTGGCGCGGCTAAGTGGTGTTGGGTGGGCGACTGACTCATACCGGCTTGATCGTGAGCGTTTGAGTTCGCTCAAATCGGTACGGCTTGCATTTAAGAATGCCTGTCGAATGGCAAGTCTTCAATCTGCCGAAGCGATCGATCTGTTTGAATTTGAATCGCAAACGGGTTATCACGAAGCGGCTTATGTCAGAGCTCTGGGACTTTCACCAACTACAGTGGTCTCGCCATCAGGTGGTGCATTTGCGCAAAATCCATTGTTTTGTACCGGTTTGGTGTGCGCTGCGGAAGCCATTTTGCAAGTCGCCGGCCAAGCAGGCGCGACACAAATCAAAGATGCTCGCCGGGCGGTGGCGCATTCATGTCATGGTTTTGCTCAACAGGGCAATGTAGTCATGATTTTCGAACAAGCAGGAGGTCAATTTGCCTGAAATTGTCGGTGTCCTAGGGACTTACCAGTCGGACTTTAAATTGCGCAATCAGGCAATGACTTTTCCTGAGCAGGCTCAACAAGCCGCGATCGGATGTCTTGCTGCCGCCAATATGAAGCCTGACGATGTTGATGCCATCGTCTTTTCACTCGCGCCAACAGCCTTCATGGGTGTGGCCGATGCCGATCGTTGGAGCATTGACTACATTTTTGGCGCAGGCAAGCCGATGCTTCGGGTTCACACGGGCGGAGCGACCGGAGGATCTGTTGTGCAAGCGGCCCATTCATTGGTTCGCTCCGGCATTTATCGAACGGTGATGATCGTTGGCGCCGAGCGCATATCCGAAACTCCAGATGCGCAAAAAGTTCTGAATCAGATTTTTGATCCTTTTTATGAGAAGGACATGCCACTGCAAACGATCACAACAGTGGCCATGATGGCGACGGCCTACATGCTGAGGCACGGTGTCACGCAGGAAGACTTGGCCAGACTCGTTGTACGCCAACGCAAGAACGCAATGGGTAATCCGCACGCGCATCTGAAAGGCATCATCACCGTCGAAGACGTCATGGCCTCACCCATGATTGCGCATCCTTTCAAGCTGTTTGATTGCTGCCCTCGATCATCTGGCAGTGCCGCGATGATTATTGGAAATATGGATGCAGTCCGGGAGTACCAAACCCGACCTGCATTCATCACAGGCGTTGGAGCTGTCTCTGATTCCAACTGGATTGGCGACAGAATCGTTCCCACCTCGGAGTACGACTTCATTGACTGGAAGCTGATGCGACTGGCAGGAGGCAAGGCTTTCAAGAGCGCCGGCATCACAGATCCGATCAATCAAGTGCAGGTGGCAGAGGTCTACGACGCGTTCAGTATTCAGGGTCTTACCCAGTTAGAACAGTTGGGATTTTGTTCATCTGGCAAAGCCTTCAAGATGGAGCGGGACGGTGCTTGGGAAATGAACGGCCAAGTTGCAGTTTGTCCGTCTGGCGGCACACTTTGCACCAATCCCATCGCCGTTGCAGGTTTGGTTCGCGCCATTGAAGCCGCCGATCAAGTGATGGGCACTGCAGGAGAACATCAGGTCAAAGGGGTTCGAAATGCCCTTGCCACAGCAGTTGGCGGCATTGCCCAATTCCTCACATGCAGCGTATTCAGCACTGACCACGTTACGGAGCACTAACAAAATGTCTATTACCAAACATGCGGCGCAGAGTCAGGTCATGACAGAGGAAGTAAGCTTCCGCTATGACTATGCTCTTGGTGAGGTCGCCGGCAAATTCATGGATGGCTTGCGCGAGGGGAAAATTCTTGCCACCCGTTGCTCCAAGTCGGCCATGGTGTATTTACCGCCCCGTGCCTTTTGTGAGCGTACCTTTGAATTGTGTGACTCCTGGGTAGAAGCCGGAACGAGCGGCGTGATTGAATCATCGACGATCGTGGTGAGGGGCTTCGAAGGCTCCCGTCCACCACCGATTGCGGTCGCATTTGTCCGCCTCGACGGCGTCGACTCGGCCATACCCAATTACGTCGAAGGCTTGGATATGTCAGATGTTGATAAAGCAATGGAAAAAATCAGACCTGGCGCCCGGGTCAACGTGGCATTTATTCCCGTTCCCCAAGGGCGGGTCACCGACTTTTATTTTGTATTGGCGTGACAAGCCTTGAAGGCAAAGTAGCGTTGGTCACTGGGGGAACTGCGGGTATTGGTTTTGAGATTGCGCGCAGTCTTTTAGCCGCAGGTGCCACGGTCGTGATCAACGGCAGAAATGAAGTCCGTGGACTGGCTGCCTTGAAAGTTCTCGACTGCGAGCGTGCCTTCTTTGAAATTGGCGATGGCGCTGTGGCCGATGAAGCCCGCGCCGTTTTACACCGCGTGAATGCCGCCCACGGTGGTCCCAACATACTGGTGGTAAGTGGTGGCGCCGGAGATTCCGCTCCGGCGCTGTTCAGTGAACTGACCGACGACGCATTCAGCTCGGTGTATGCAGGTCAATTTCTAAACCGTGTGTTTCCGATTAAAGCGGCTTTGCCTTTTATGAAAGTACTGGGTGGCTCTATCGTCATCGTCGGCACCGATGCAGGCCGTCATTCAACCGTAGGTGAGGCGCTTCACGGCAGTCTCGGGGCAGCCAAAATAATGCTGACTAAAACGCTGGCCCGTGAGTTTTCAAGATGGAATATACGGGTCAACGGATTGGCATTAACCATCACTTCGGGGACCGATGCTTTTGATCAAGCAATGCATCGCCAAGACTGGGCGACCGACCTTTTTAAGAAAGCCCTGCAGAAGTTTCCACAAGGCAGACCACCTCAGGCTGAAGAGGTTGCAAGGGTTGCGCTTTTTCTTGCATCAGACTCATCAGCTCAGGTTACAGGACAGACAATCAGTGTCAACGGCGGTCTCTCGTTCGCCGGCTGGTGAAAAGAACTGAACCCTTTTTAAGTACGTTTAAATGCGCTTCAATGGCTCTGATATCGGATGAAGTCGCGGCCGGCCCTGCGCTCGTCAGTCCATCTCCGTGTCTTGAATTCAAAGCGCGGCAGGGTGAGGTAAGGAACTTCCCGAATATCCATTCTGACGTTGACTTTCTGGTTGATTTCTGACGATATTTCTTTCACACGCAAGGCTTTTTCAGAATCTGAAAAACCGGTATTGGATTTGAATTCGATAGCCAGATCTACGGTTTCTCGACCTTCCTTGTCCACATAAACAAGGGCTTTGTATTCTTCGATGTCACCTGCAAAAAAAACAATTTTGTCGACAGCATCAGGCCACAAATTTTGACCCCGTATCTTCATCATGTCGTCATAACGGGCCACGGTTCCAGCTTCTATACTCATCAAATGCCTGCCGCATGAGCATGTATTGGCCATCAAACGCACCCGATCACCCGTGCGAAAACGCAGGATTGGAAAGGCCTCCCTGAAAAGAGTCGTGGCCACCAGTTCGCCTTCTTCGCCAGGCTCAACCGGGTCATTTGTACCCGGATGCAAAATTTCAACCAGCACACGATGCTCCATGATGTGTAGGTGTCCACGCTTGCCGTTTGGCAATATGCCACCTTCACAAGAGAAACAAAGATTCAAACCGCCTTGCATCAATCCATACCACTCAGAGATGTTGGCGCCCCAGAAATCGATGGACCGCTCAGCCCAGTCTTTGGTGTAGTTTTCGCCAGCAATGAAAATAGCTTTCAAATGCGGCAACGCTTGTTTCGGTGAAATATTTTTTTCTTCAAAAACTGCTTGCAAACGCGTTAAGTAGGCCGGCGAAATGACCAACGCGTTGGGTTTGTAAGCGAGCAGATAGTCAATCTTTTTCTCTGTAGCGTAGATGCCGGTTTGAAAAAAGCGCGAGGCCATTCGTGCTGCCATCGAGAAACTCGACAGACCACCGGTTTGCATGCCCACAGGAAAAGTATGAACAATAGAATCGCCTAGATTCAAGCCTGCCCAGTGCGCTTGGTAAACCCAGGTAGATCCCATGGCCTCAACATCAAGCTTGGTCAGCGGGTGAACTTCTTGGCCCAAACCGGTTGTGCCAGACGTCATGTGCATCGAAACAACCTGCGAGCCGGGATTGGCGACCTGCTCGGTCATCAAATCAGTCTGCGCGACCAGCAAGTCCGCCTTGCTCTGAAAAGGAATGATGTCCCGGAACTGTGCAAACGACGACAGCGTAGAGGCTTCTTTTGGTAGTCGTTTACGGTAATACGGAATTCGCTCATAAGCGCGCCTGACCTGAGCAATCAGTCGGCGCTCCTGCAAGCTCAGCATCTCTGTTCTTGACATTTTTTCAATCGCAGGATTGATGAGTTTCAAGCGTGGTTCTGTCATCGTCATCTCACTTCAATACGATTTAAAATGCATCAAATGCAGTCACGCCGTTGCACCGGAAGAAGTGAAAAAACTTCATCCAAACCCGTATCTATTTCATAAAGAAGGTCTGCCAGAATGACGGCAATGCGTTCACCTGAAACCCGCACCATCACATGATCATCTGCGGCGAGTAGATGGGCATGATGAATCATTTGATTGATTAGGATCAGTCTTTCAGCGGTATTCATAAATTATTGACCTCAGCTTAGTGATTCACCACTTCGATCTCTTTTCCTAGGAAGCTCTCAATCAATTGCTCCTGCCTGATGATCTCGTCAGGATGCCCTTGGGCTACGAAGGTGCCTGACTCCAGCAAGTAGGCGCGGGATGCGAGCGGCGCGATCCACCAGACGTTTTGTTCTGCGACCAAAACAGCAATACCTTCGCGGCTAATATCAGCAATTATTTCCTGCAACCCTTCGAGAATGGTTGGTGCGAGTCCAATCGACGGCTCATCCATCAGCAAAAGTCTGGGGCGACGGATCAAGACTTTGGCCAAGGCAAGCATCTGCCGCTCCCCCCCGCTGAGGGTGCCAGCCAGCTGATTCTTGCGAATCCGGAGCTTTGGAAAACGATCTAGCATTTCCTCCTGCCGCGCCTTAAATTCTTTAGCTGACAAGCCCAAACCGATACTAGATAAAAGCAGATTGGCCTCAACCGATTGTTCCGAAATAACGCCTCTTTCCTGTGGCACCAAAGCAATCCCAGACCGGACGATCTCACTGACACTCAACTTGTCGATGCGTTTACCCATCCAGTTGACTTCGCCTGTCGATATCCGAGGCTGGCCAACAAGCGAATTCAAAAGAGTTGATTTGCCTGCTCCATTGCGGCCACAAATAACAACCATTTCGCCAGCATGAATTTTGAAATCCAGTTCTCTGATCACCTTGATTCGGCCGTAACCCGCACTGACGCCCTTAGCTTCAAGAATGACCGTTGAAGAATCAATTTGTTGTTCGGACAGGCTGACGCGCGCACTGGAAGGAGTGGTGGTCAGCGTGGAGTTGGCTATGTTTTGTTCCGTCGCGCCACCTAAATAGGAGGAAATAACTTGCTGGTTAAGCCGAATTTGTGCGGGAGTACCGGTGCCAATATTTTTGCCATTGTCAAGAGCAGTGACACGATCGCAAAGTGAAAAAATAAAAGGTACGTTGTGTTCAATGATCAAGACCGAGAGAGGCCGGGTGGCGTCATTTTTGAGAGACTTCAACAACTTTGCGATCAACTTCACTTCATCAGAAGTCAGACCCGCCGTCGGCTCGTCCAACAATAACAAGCGAGGATTGGACATCAAAGCGCGTGCTATTTCAACTTTTCGCAATTCGCCATAAGGCAGCGATTTCATAGCCACATCAAAATCGGAATTAAAACCCACTCGATCGAGCCAAGTCTTCGCGGTCTGCTTAAGTTGCGCCTCTTCGCTGCGAGCCAAACCAGTTTGCAGCATACAACGCAAGAGACCGGCATGCGTCCACCGATGGCCGGCGCACATGACATTTTCACCGGCGCTCAAGTCCGGAAATATCGCTGAGGTCTGAAAAATTCTTCCAATGCCAGCCTTTGCAATCAGGTCTGGCTTGGTGGGAAGCGCATGACCTGCAAATTCAATTGTTCCAAATAAATTCGGCAAAAACCCGGTCAGTACATTGATCGCAGTCGTTTTGCCGGCACCATTCGGACCCATGACGCCATGAATTTCGCCCTCTTCAACATCAATAGAGAACCGATCAAGCGCGAGAACTCCACCAAAGGAAACGGTTAAATCCCTAGCCGACAGAATCAAGCTCATAGCTGAACTCTCTTTCTGCTAAGCAATCGCGCTTTTAAAAGCTGTATCTTTGACGAAATACCCATTGGCATAAATACTAAAGATAACAATAGAATTAAGCCGTAAAAGAAATCTCGCCATTCACCAAGAGCGCTAAATACTTCAGGCAAGAAATAAAGAATAATTGGCGAAATAACTGCACCAACAAGACTGCCAGTCATACCACCGACCACAACCAGTGTGATGTGAAAAATAGAGAGGTTAACCATGTAGGCATTCGGATTGGTAACTCCCAACAGAAAACCATGCAGCGTCCCCGCCAGACTGATGACTGCACTTGAATAAATAAAAGCCAAAATTTTCATTTGACTGATATTGATGCCTTGCATTTGAGCTGCTGGTTCGTTGTCACGAACCGCCAGCCAAGCGCGTCCTATCCTTGAGCGCATAATTTTTCTTGATCCATCCAGCACCAATACCATTAACAGGACTGAGAAACTGGCAATTCGTTCTACAGTTATCTCAGGAATGAAAGGTATTGACAGTACGGGGACCACTAGGCCGTAGCCACCTCCCGTCAATGTGCCGCCATGCTTCAGACCAACGAGCACAAGTTGCAACAGTCCCAGTGTTGCAATCGCTAGGTAAAAGCCAGACATGCGCAAAGTGATAAAACCCAACACTCCCCCAAAAATGCCACCAAATACAACGACAAGCGGTACGGCCACTAGCAGCGGCAAATTAAACGTGCTGACACAAATCACTGCACCATACGCACCGACAGCCATAAATGCCGCACTTGAGAGAGCCAGTAATCCTGCGCCTCCCATCAACACAGTCAAAGCAACCGTGACAATAATGACAATCGAAAGTTGACCAACTAGAAATAACTTATACGAGGGAAGGAAACTGGCAATCACAGCCAGTAAGAGTCCCAATAAAAATATTGCTACAACCGAATTTTTTCGAAATAAATTCATCAAACTTTTCTGGACATTTGAACTGTGAATAAGCCTGTTGGCCTCCAAAGCATAACGGCAATGAAAATCAAAAAGGTAACAACTTCTTTCATTGAGCCACCAATGTAGACAGTCGCATAGGTTTGAATCAAGCCAAGTGCCAAGCCACCAATCAGCCCACCTAAAATACTACTAAAGCCGCCCATAACTGCACCAATAAATGCAGGAAGTAAAATACTGTCACCCATTGTTGGAAACACGCCAATCAAAGGACTGATCAATATTCCAGCCAAACCAGCGAGCATGCCACCCACCGCCCAACTCACAGCCAGCGTACTTTTGACATGAATACCGCAAAGGGCGGCTCGCCATTCATCCTCAGCAACAGCTCTTACAGCGCGCCCATAAAGTGTTAAGCCTTGCCAGTAAAAAATCGCAGCAGTTGCAATTATTGTGATCCCGAGGATCATGATGGAATTAATAGGCAGGCTGGTTCCGAATATATCTACATTGCGGTCGCCAAAAATCCAAACTTCCGCCCTCAATGGGACATCTGTAAAAAGGTAACGCGCGCTTGCTTGCAGAAGTATTAATATGGCCAAGGTGCCAATAACTTGCGCAATCTTGCTACCCGTCGGCAATAAAATATGTGCCACACAATAACAAAGTAAGCCACCCAAGAGTCCTGCGCCTAAGGCAATGCCTAATTGCAACAATGGCGTACTGAAGTGCTGCGAGACGAATACATAGACATAAGCGCTCACCATCATCAACTCACCTTGAGCGAAATTGACAACTCCACTGGCGCGAAATATCAATACAACGCCTATGGCTAGCAATGCATACACGGCGCCCAAAGCGAGACCACCAATTAAAAGGTTCATACTGAAAAAGATATTATTGACAGGCTGATACAGATATCAGCCTAGGAATTTTATTTAACCGGCTTAAAGACACCACCAACGCTGATCAAGGCTTGCAAGGAGCGGTTACCAAGATGGTCAGTTGGCGAGAAAGTTCGTGGGAAACCAACTGGTGATGCGAAATTCCACTCAGGCGTTTTACCCGCAACAAAGCCATTAATCTTTGTATCAAGGTTCGTCATGAATGCATCGCGAGTTAAATTCTTACCTGCAAGCCGAATACCTTCTGCAATCACATAGACATCAGCATAGAGCATCGTTGAGTAGGTGTTTGGGGTGTTGGCTGGACGCTCGATACTGAACTTGTCCAATGCCGTAAGCCACTGACCCATGGGGCCGGTTTTATCATCAATGAACTGGGTGCCACCACTCCAGAAGGTATGAAAGTTTTCAGCGGCAGAACCCGCCATGCGGGCAACCGAAGGGTCTCCTAATGCCGGGTCTCCCACAATAGCAGCGTTGATCCCTGCGCGTCGAACTTGAGGCAGAATCCGACCGCCATCAGACGCAAGACCATAAATAAATACAACATCCGGATTAAAAGACTTCATTTGCTGAACTTGACCTGTGAAATCAGTATCACCAGAGTTGTAAGTGACGACGCTGACCTCCGCTCCTCCCGTTTGCAACATGCCCTTGACCAATGGCACGCCAGAGATGCAATGCGCTTGGTCGCATTGCATCATGGCAACACGCTTGGGTTTGAATTTGTCGTTGACAAACTTTGCCATTGACGTTCCCCAAACAACTTGGGTGCTGGTTGCGCCCGAATATACATTGCGTCTGAACTTGCCCATGACCTGGGGATCCGATGCGAGACTTACATAATAGGGGACACCGTTGCGCTCAAAATAAGGCAACACAGGGACGGTTGAACTGCTGGTACCAGAACCAAGCACAATAAACGTATTTTCTTCATCCACCAGCTTTCGAGCTGCAGTTACACCACCATCCGGAGAACCACGATCATCAACAAAGTTGAAAACTAGCTTGCGGCCGTTGATGCCGCCCTTAGCATTGATCTCAGCTTGTGCAAGAGCAATTCCAACTTTAGCGCCTTGTCCAACAAAGCTTGCCGGTCCCGACAAAGACAGATGGACTCCGATCTTGACTTCTGTATCAGTCACGCCCGGGACACTTTGAGCACAAGCCAAGTTGAAAGAAGTCAACAAAGCAAGAGCTGAAAAGAAACGAAATGTTTTCAAAATGTGTCTCCTGAAATTGGAATTTATGATGAAGTTCATGTTGATGAAAATTAAATAAATGGAAATAGGGTCTAACCCCTATGAATAAGATGATTGCGGCATTAAAGCCTTATCAAAGAAGTCTTTTCACGCCTCCAAACATTGACCATGAGCCAGTCAACAACCACCCGTTATCAACAGGAAGATTCACACCGGTGATGGCTGAGGCGTGCTCAGAAAGCAAGAAAGCAGCAGCAAGCGCCACATCCTGCGGCAAGACCATCTTTCCAATGGCAGTGCTCTGCTCCATGAGGCTTAAGCTGCGCAGACCCGCGTCAACCGACGCCTGCATTGCGGGGGTTAAAACCGGGCCAGGGGAGATGCAATTTACGCGTACGCCGAACTGCCCCCATTCGGCGGCTAAGTTCGCAGTCAGTTGGATAACGGCAGCTTTCATTGAGCCATAGGCATGCAAAGGTGTCGAAAGCATGCCGGATATTGAAGCGATATTGAGAATAGACCCCGCCCCGTACTTGGTCATTCGGCTGCCAAACGTATTGCAAACGTTGTAAGTGCCGCGCAGATTAACTTGAAAAATACGATCAAAAATTTCCATTGAAAGATCTGACGGAGGAACGGCAGAGCCCTGAACAATGCCTGCTGAATTAATCAACAAAGTCACAACACCTAGTTCAATTTCTATTTGCGCCGCCAATTTTTCTACTTTTACCTCATCACTCACGTCGATCGCAAAAGCGTATCCGCCAACGATTTGAGCGACTTCATTTGCTCGGTCGATATTGACATCAGCAATCACCACCTTGGCGCCTTCGGCAGCAAGAAGCTCAGCGCAAGCTTGGCCTATTCCGCTGGCACCGCCGGTGACAAGCGCAAGACGTCCTTTGAAGCGACCGTCACTTTTAATTGTCAACATAAAATGGTTCCTTGAAAAGAATAAACAATCAAAAGTTAAGCTGACACAAAAACGTTGACCGTGTTAGAAATCACCAAATTTTTTACATTGGCGCGATACTGAATGACATGCGGTGAGTTGGCATGATCTGCGAGTGCCTTCATACTCTCCCATCGCTCAAAGACCATCATCGAGTCGGGGCCAAGTCGTCTTTGAAAACTAGGTGCATCCTCTGCATCTACAAAAGCGCCATACTCAATACATCCTTTCTCGGTCCTGACCACACAAGCATTAGCCTTGAAAATTTCCAGCAATTGGTTCAACATACCGGGCTTAACAGAGATATTTACGACGACGTGTATCACGATAAATCCTTATGATTAAACTGAATAATTTTTACTTTGAACCAAAAATCTCGTTGTTATGCTCCCCAAGGGTTGGGGCCGAACTATTTACAGTGAAATTTGTGCCGTTGAAAAGAACCGGTTGTCGAATGAACGTCTGTTGCTCAGGTCCGACTTCCGTGGCGAGGATACCGCGGTACCGCAACTGCGGTTCGTTCAGCACATCTTGTGTGTCGAGTACTGGACCAAATGCGATTCCACGCTTCTCTAATGCTTGAAACAAATCGTCTAAACGCCATTTCATAATGGCTTGCCGCAGAACAAGATCGATTTCTAACAAGTTTTCGCTGCGTTCTAGCTCGCTCAAATTAGCATATTGCGGGAGGTCTACCAATTCACACAGAGAACGCCACATCGAGTCTTCGCCAGCAATGCTCAATGTAAGTTGACGCGAATCAGCTGAAAGAAAAATACCATACCCAGGTTCTACAGGCGGCATAGTCCACCGAGGCAAATTATTGGCAGCAGGCACGAGAAAAGGCGTCATCCAACTCACCAATGAGTCCAACATTGAAACGTCCAGCGTGCTGCCTTCTTTATCTTGCGTGCGCGAAAAAAGTGCAGTCACAATACTCAAAGCGGCGAACATGCCGGAAGCTATATCAGCCATGGGCAAACCCGGCACGGCACTGCGGCTTTCTTGTCCTAAAGGCACTTTGATCATGCCAGCCGCTCCTTGGATACTCAGATCGTGGCCGACCACCCCTGCTAACGGGCCATCCTGCCCAAAGGATGAAATAGACGTGAAAATCAATGAGGGTTTGCGTTGCCGCAATACTTCTGCATTAAGACCCAGACGCTTCATAACACCGGGCCTGAATCCCTCCATCACAACATCAGCGGTATCGACCAGTTGGAGAAAGCGCTCCTTATCGCTGGTATTCTTTAGATCGAGAACAACAGATCGCTTATTACGGTTAAGTGATGCAAATAGCCCTGTAAACCGCCGGGAAGGGTCCCCACCGTTGGGACGCTCTACAAGAATGACATCAGCGCCCAAATCGGCGAGCAACATAGTCGCGTAGGGGCCTGGATACTGCTCAGCCATACTGATAATTCGTATGCCAGCCAAGGGACGTGATTTCATCAAAATTTTATTTCCATTGTTTATAAACGCCGCATAGTCGTATTTTTTGTCCGTCTTCAAATGGTTTGAGTCAGATGGGCTAATTTCTTAAAGGAGAGGTTGGTACATTAGTTTAAAAGTTTAAACGGTTTCACTTTCGAATGGCACAAACTCAATAAGTTATAGGGTATACCTTAGACAGGAAAATTTTAGCCCTAGTTACCTTTCAGGAACTAAGTGTGGCATTTCCCCGATGCACTAGACATTACTTTAAGTAGCGATTGGGCAGGCCAAGGAAGTCAGGTGAAATTGATCTAGCAATATTAATTTTGCAACTTGTTTTTAGGAGCGGAATTTATTTAACTTGCAGTATCATTGCGACACCGTTGCAGCGGTACTGTTGCACGCGCTCCCTTCACACTGCAGGGGTCGCAAGTTCGAAACTTGCATCGCCCACCAAAAAATCATCTAAAAGCGTTTGCGAGAAATCGTAGGCGCTTTTTCTTTGCTCAAGCCTCACCCAGATCATCTAGCAATTCACTGACACATTTGAGCAGTTGCGGCAGTGAATCTTCTATAACGGTCCAAACTGTGCTGGCTTTTATTTTGGCGTAGCCATGAATCAGTTGGTTTCTAAAGGCAATAATTTGTGGAAGATCTGAAATCTTGGATGCCAAAACAGAATCAACTTTTGAAAGTTGATTCAGGGCTTCACCAATAATTTCAAACTTTCTTTCGCAGGCCGCTTGTGCCATTGGATTTGAAGCATAGGTACTGCTGTTCAGATCAGCAACAAAAGATTGAATAGCCAATGCTGATTCGCGTACGTCCCAAAGAAAGGCGCGCGGGTCATGCTGCATAAACAGATTCTCTATTGCCTTTGATGCTTTTTAGCACGTAAGGATTAACGATTGCTTCAGGTTCAAGTAAATCTACATTTCTTCCAAGCAAATTTTCAAGTTCAGTTTTGATGCCTATCAATTCACCAAGTCCAACTTTTACCTCGGGGGCAAATTCGATTAAGAAATCAGCGTCACTGCTAGTTGCATTGAAGTCATCTTTGCGAGCAGCAGAGCCGAATACATCCAATTTGCTAACGCGGTAGCGTTTGCAAATAATATAAATATCGTCTTTGTACTGTTCGATAGCAGGATGCATTAAATTATTTTAACTTCTAGGTGTGCCGGCTGTGTAAGCCATTGCTTTGAATATACTACTTCCATGCTAGTTTAAGTAACCAGAAAGCAGCTAAGTCAATGAATTCATTGAGAAAAGTAGTGGTCTAAAGGAGTCTTCACACTGCAGGGGTCGCAAGTTCGAAACTTGCATCGCCCACCACAACATTAAATCCACGTTAGCTTATTCATAGTGAGTCCACATTCTTAAGATGCGGACTGTTTTTTCTTTGCGAAAGATTTCATAAACCAAGCGATGTTGAATATTAATTCTGCGTGAGTAAGTCCCCTTTAGGTCACCAACTAACTTCTCATAAGGCGGTGGATTTTGAAGAGGGTCTACTTCTAAAATATCCAGTAAT
>CANJOS010000063.1 GCA_947476015.1 Comamonadaceae bacterium
AGCAGTGGCGCCAACGTTGAAACCATTCAGTGTAACTTCACCACTTCCAATTTTTTTACCTTCAGTGATAGCCTCGCCTACAACTTCAGCGGTAGTCGCAGCACCCAATCGACTGGTGGTTGCATCACCAATTGAAACTGAAATACGGTCATTGGAATCATTGCCAGAACCCACTTGCAACGGTTGATCCTTGAAAGTGCCATCCAGTAATTTAATACCGTTGAAGGCTGTATTGTTGGCTACACGGTCAATTTCAGAGATCAATTGAGAAGCTTCATTGTTCAAAGCGGCACGATCGCTGGCATTGTTACCAGAGTTGGCAGATTGAACGGCCAATTCACGAATACGCTGGAGGTTGTCGCCAATGGAGGTCAAGCTTCCCTCAGCTGTTTGCGTGAGAGAGATGCCGTCGTTTGCATTGCGGATCGCAGCTGAAATGCCGCGAATGTTGGCTGTCATGCGGGTGCTGATGGCCAGGCCTGCCGCATCATCCTTGGCAGAATTGATGCGAATGCCTGAAGACAAACGCTCCATGGCTGTGGCTTGATTCAGGCCGGTAGTGCGCAAAGAATTTTGAGCGGCAATGGCGCTGATGTTGGTATTGATAACTGACATTGGGATTTCTCCTTCAAAGGTTTTTTAAGAAGTTCACAAGAAATCCATTTGAGATCTTGTTAACTGATGATTCGGTTGATGCTTTGTTTACTTTAGAAATATTTGAGTAAATCGTGAAGATAAGTTTTGAATTCAAGCTTTTGAATTGAAAAAGAATCCTTTCATTTTCTCAATGTTGTGCGCTACACGAACGACCACTTCATTGGGTATTTGTCTGACCACTTCGCCAGTTGATTCACTGACCACAGTCACCACGGGTGCATTCAGTACTTCATCCATGCGGAAACCTAAGCCCCGATTGGTTTGTTTCACTTGCTGATTCAAAATGCTCACGGCTTCTTGAATAGACTCCCTGGCTGCGTTGGGGTCAAATTGAATGGCAATGGGCTTGGGTGCATTGACCTTGGGCGCCTCAGGCAATTGCTGTGCGCTTGAAGATTTAGCAGCAGCTTCGAGCGCAGGGGCGCTTGAGCGCATTGCTGGCGCAACTGCACTGGCACCCCCTGCCGCAATATGGTTGATCTGAGAGCTCATTGTTCTGTCCCTTTTAAAAAGCATGCACCGCATGCATTCAAATGCCTCATTGGCACAGAGTGCGCCGAATTGGAGGCTTAGCAAAAGGAGTATCGGAACCGAACTAGGGAACTTGAATAGAAAGCGGCAAATACTTGCCGTTAAATGATGTAACTCACGTAAGTGAGTTAATAAGTATTATTTATTTGGTGTAGGCAGCCATCATGCCATCAAATGTGCTGGTTAAGCTGGATTTAAGGACCTTGCTCTGACCCACCATGCTTTCCATGGCGCCAAATTGTTTGTTGTATCTGGCCAAGAGATCGGTCATTCGGAATTCAAGTTTTTCCAACTCTAACTTGTAGGTCGAAATTTTCTTGGTCAAGTTGGTGCTTTGCGCGGTGATCGCGCTGTTGACGTCCAACATGGTCGTCAGTTTTTTGATGGCTGAGTTGGCTACTCCGCCTGGGGCTTGACTGTAGACAGATAAGTTTTCTTGATTGCCTGTTAACAAGGTCACAACGCCTTCGAAGTTGCCTTGAAGTGCCGTGTCAAGCTTGGTTGAATCAAGTTCTAAAACGCCCTTGGCGGAGATGCTCAAACCAATGTCACGCAAGGCATTGGGAATTTGACTTTTGTATAAACCTGCTGCGATTCCCAAGGAATTAGGTGTGATACCACTGACAGAAATGTCATTGCCTTCAGTGCCGGTTAGGTTGGTCAACACCAAATTGCCGTTGGCATCCTTCGACGCAGAAACTTTGGTATCGGCGCTGACAGCGTTGATGGCCGTGACCATGCTTGTCAGATCAGCAAAGCCGGTTAAAGAGTTGGGGGGCGCAATTTGAGTTGAAACACCCGTGGTGCTTCCCAAGGTGACAGGAAGCGTTAAGTTAATTTGTGATGAAGGAATGGTGAGCTTGTTGGCCTGCCCAGCAGGCGCGTTCACCGTGTTGGTGATCAAGCTGCGCATTTGAGAACGAACGGTACCAATCAAAGAATTGCCCACCAAGGTGGCGCCATACGTCTCCACGGTCGACTTCGGATCGGAAACCACGCCCAGCATGGAAGTGGCATCGTTGTAGGCTTTCACCAGCGCATCAATTTTGGGCTTGATGCTGCTGGTGTCCCGCACAAAGTCCAGTGAGGCCGGCTCATTGGCCGTGGTCAATGAGAACAAATCAAAAGTGGTGCCGTTGATGGCACCTTCTACTTTGTTGGTCGTAGAAGTAATGTTAACGCCATCCACATTCAAAAGTGCATTTTGCGCAGATTGAACCACAGACAAGCCACGTTGGTTGTTGGGCAATTCAGGAGGGGCGTAAAGCTCTAAACCTGTTAATTGGAAATCATTGTTCAGACCTGTTTGGCCCGTGAACATGATCTTGAAGGGATTGGTGGAGTCGCCTGTATTGATCAGTTGTGCAGTGATGCCCTTGCCTGCCGCATTGACTGCAGAAACAATGCCGGCCGGCGTATTGGCTGTTGCAGGCACAGTGATGATTTGTGCGGGTGTGGCACCATGCACAGAAAGGGACAAATTGATGGGCAAATTGTTGGTCAGGGCAACATCTTTGGCAGTAAACCCAGGACTGATGCTTCGTTGAGGCTTGGCCAGTTGTGTCACTGCAACTGAGTGATTGCCAGCAGATGTGGCCGCTGTGGTGGTCACTGAAAAAGCGGTCGCTTGGCTGTTTCGGGTGCTCATCACATTGAAGGCACTTTGATTTTTCAAACTGGCAAAGGCGGTATTGAGGTCGCCTAAAACAAATTTGACGGCAGCGTAACCTGAAATGCCACCCTCAGAGGCTTTGATTTTTTTGTCTAAAACGGCTTTTCTCGGCGCACGTTCTGCGTCCACCAAGCTGGTTGCCAATGATTTGACGTCGACCCCTGAGCCGGCACCCAGGGCGCTGATGGTATCAGTTGCCATTCAATGCTCCAGAGATTTTTGAGTAAGTCATCAGGCAAATAGATCGGTTGGATTGAAAAAAACTTGAGTGTGAGCAGCGGTGTTTATTTGATGAAGTTGAACAAACTCAACTGGCTGATCTTGGCAAAGCTGCTTTGTGCGGCTTCTAAACTCATCATTTGCTGGTTCATTTTTGTAATGGCAGAGGTGTAATCCAAGTCTTCGAAAGAAGACAAGGTGGTGGTCAAGTTCAAAACGGTGTCTTCGATCACGCTGTTTTGCTGATCAATGCCTTTTAAGCCCGAGCCAATGGTGGCTTGCGCAAATGTCAGGCCTTCCAGCAGTTTGTCCATTTCACCCACGCCACCTTGGATGCGCTGAGGATCGGAAGTGTTCACGCCCTTGATGAGGTCATCAAGTGAGTTAAAAAATCCAACGCCTTCAACTGAGCCATCAGGCAGAGTTCGCGACACAGGCGCGAACACATCGGTGCCGGAGCGGTTGATCAGCATGCTTCGGTTTTCACCCACCTTGACGCTCATGCGAGTTTGGTCGCCCACGTACTGGGGGCTTCCACCTGCCACTGAAACAAAGGGCGATGTTTTGACTCGACTGCCAGCAAAAATATAGTTGCCGCTGCTGTCTTTGGAATTGGCCAAGCTGAGAATTTGGTCACGCAAACCCTGAAGCTCAACGCCCAGCGCTTTTCTGTTGGAAGGACTGAGGGTGCCGTTGGCGGCTTGCACCGAGACTTCTTTGGCGCGAATCAGTAAGTCGCTGACACTTTGCAAGGTGCTGTCTTCTTCTTGCAAGCGTGTTTGAACAGAATTCAATGTTGTTTGATAGCTGGCCTGACGCGACATGATCGATTTCAAGCGCTGAATCGTCGCTGCTTGATCGGGCGCATCGCTGGGATTGATGATCTGTTTGCCTTGCGCCAATTGGGCTTGTGATTTCGCCAAGTTGGTTTGAGACATCGACATCTGCTGGGTGGCTTTTTCAAACATCAAGTGAGTAGAAATTTTCATGGTGCGTCCTGGTTACACAACTTGATTCGAGGCTTAACGAACAGCCAATACGCTGTCAAACAACTGACTGGCCACTTGAAGAATTTTTGCGGCAGCTTGGTAAGCCTGTTGAAAACGAATCAGGTCTGCTGCTTCTTGGTCTAAGCTCACACCCGAGACCTCGTCTCGTGCGCTCACAGCTTGGTCATAAACCACTTGCAATGCAGATTGCGAGATGGCGGCTTGCCGAGCAATGTTGCCCATGTCGTTCACATGGTCGATGTAGTAAGTGCCCAAAGTTTTGCCGCCGCCCATCACACCTTTGTTTTCAAGGTTGGCAATGGCGATCATGTTTTCGTTGTTGCCAACGCCGTCCCGGTTGCCGTCGACCGTGAAGGTGTCACCTTTGGCGGGAGGGTTCGAAAAATTGATTTTGAGGCCCTGATAATTGACAAACAACTCTGGTTGAGTCGGGTCAAAATCGCGCTGTGCCACTTCCGTCTTGGTGTTTAAATCCGTGATGGTGTAGTAAGACTGATCGGCTGTGCCTACTTTGCGACTGGAAAATTTAATCTGCAGAGGTTGCGTGCGCAAAGACTCTTTGGCGTCAGCAGCAGCGCCAGAATAAGTCGCGCTTATTTTGGCTGTGCCTGCGCCAGTGACAAAAACCAGCAAATCTTCTTTAGTTTGGCCTTTGATGAAAGCGCCCGTGGTGAAGCCTAATTTTGCCAAATCAGAAGGTTTGCCATTGCCAAATCCCAACTCAATCGGGGTGTCAACGTTGGGATCAAGGCCTCGAGTAATGCTGATACTGCCTTTGTAAACACCTGCTGCAATTCCAAAGGCATTGGGAATAGCGCCAGAATCAATCTCGATATCAAAGCCTTTTTCGTCTTCTGTATTGGTCAAAACAATGTCACCATTGTCAGCTTGTCTTGCTTCTACGCCGGTGGAGCTTGATTCATCATTGATAGCTTGAACCAAGTCCTGAAGGCTTGCCCATTCAGTGTCAACGTCACTGAAATTTGTGCCATTGATTGACAAGTACTTGGATTTAGAAGGATCAGCCAAATTGATTTGATTTTTGGGAATTCTGATTTCATTTTGAGCGCTGACATTGAAGCCTGAAAGCGTCGATGGGTTGTCGACGATGTTGGTCTCCAACCAAGTCTTCAGGTCAGAAGCTTGCAGGGGTGAGCCATCGTCGTTATTTGCAGCACTCAGAGCAACGCCATTCAAGTTGAACATGCCATCTTGAATTTGTGAAAGATCACCCATTCGCATGCCGCTCAACAGAGCGGGTGATCGAATGCTGGACAGTGCCGTGTGCTTTTCAGGATTCTTTTCCTGCAAGTCCCATTGAGGAATAGATTGAACATCGGCTTTGGCGCCATAAAAGACAAGCATGTCCTTGTAGCTTTGCTCGCCAGTCTGATTCAAATATTGCCGACTGTAAGTGCTGCCTGTGGCAAAACCATTGGCTGCAGTGAAAATTTGACTTTCATCTTCAGACGTTAAGGAAGCCCCTAACAGCTGACGTCCATCGCGGGTGAAAATCTGAAGTTGTTGCTCTGGCCCAGGCGTATTGAGGTAGATGCCAACGTCCGTCATGCCATTTTGAATGGTGGCGATTGAAGCCACTTTTCTAACCGTGCCAACTTGAAAATTAACACCTGAGGACGCATCGGCGTTGTTCACCAGCGCACTGGACAATACCTTGGGGCCACTGATTTCAGCTGCGTCATAGGTCACAGAAGCATCGGCGCTGCTGATGTTGTTGGGCGATTCAATCACCCTGAACTGAGCGGCAGTGGCTACGCGCAGAGGGTCCTCAAATGCAACCTTGATTGTGCCGGCGGCGGCTATGTTGGCGGTATCAATGGTAAAAAGCGCGACGCCTTTGTTGCCATAGGCATCAATGCCACCTGCGTGCAAAGCGTTAACTTCTTTGACCACAGCACTGGCCAAGACATTGAGCGAACTGCGGCTGCTGCCAAGAACCTGCTCTCTGAAACTCATCAGGCCAGAAAGCTTGCCGCTTGTGAGTGACGTCAGGGGTTTTGCGTCGCCATACGGGTCAATCACCAGGGCCGCCTTTTCAGGGGAGGCTGCTGTGAAAGTGGTTCCAATTCTGAAAGATTTTGTGCCGTCAACCACCACGTCACGTGTGATGGAGGGACCTAAACTCACAGTGACAGAGCCGTTTTCTTGGAAAAAAGTGTTGATGCGAGCGAAGCTAGAGAGATCTTTCAGCAGCTTGTCACGCTGGTCCAACAAGTCGGGAGGCTGGGCAGCTGCGTTCTTTTGCTTGGTCATCTGAACATTCAGTTCAGCCAGTTGTGAAATGGTCGTGTTCATTTCATTCACATGACCCTCAACCAGCTGGTCAGTTTCTTGTTGAACAAGGTCTAACTGCCCCGACAGTTGCCCAAAACGCGTTGCCAAATTCTCAGCATCACGGATAAAACTACCACGCAAGACGCTTGAAGCGGGGTCTGAAGACAGGTTGCGAGCTGAGCTGAAAAATTGGTCCAGAGCACTGCTCAATCCCATGGACGGGCCGCCCATCACGTCAATGACCCGATTGGCATAGTTCACCATGGGTTCTTGACTCAGTAAATCACTGTTGCTGTTTCTGAGATTGGATTCAACGAAGGTGTCGTATTGACGCTGCACGCGATCCACAGTAACGCCCGTGCCAAGGTAGGTGTTGCCTACTTTGGCAACGGGGTTGGCCACCAAAACCACTTCTTGCCGCGAGTAGCCATCGGTGGCCACGTTGGCAATGTTGTTGCTGATAGTTCCTAAGGAGCGCTGGTAGGCAGCAACAGCATTGGAGGCAACGCTCACTAGATCGGTCATAAACTGCTCCGATCAAAGTTTTTGCCTAGCATGGGCATCGTGCTCAATGGAATAGGACCTGTCTTGGGAAGCTTGAAAACGGGGCTCTGCTCTTTGTTCAAAGGCAAGCCAGTCTCTTTGGGCGACAAAGGAATCGGTTTGGCAGCGGGCAAGCCACCTTCTTCACGCATCTTCAGCATTTCTGCCGTACTCACCGTAGAAGCTTGTTGCTGCTCCAGGCTTTTCACAATCATGTCGGCCAAGCCAATGCTGTTGCGTTTGGCCATTTGTACCGAAATTTCTTTGTCAAACATCGACTCGTAGGTGTCGAGGGTTGAATTTTCTGACAGATCGCTTTTCACAATGGAGTCGCGCATGGACTTCATCATGGTTTGAAGGAAGTAGGCTTCAAACTGCTGCGCTGTTTCACGCATGGCCGACTTGGAGTCTTGGCGCGCTTGTCCCTTGAGTTGGCCGAGGCCTTCAAAGTCAAGGTAAGAGCGTGTGTTGCCAATTGTGTTGTCCATGGTCTGCTTTCTGGGCCTGTTTCGTTCAGGCTTTAGATCACAAGCAAGTCAGCGCGCAAACTGCCGGCGCTTTTCAGCGCTTCTAAAATGGCGATCAGTGCAGAAGGTGTGGCGCCCACTTGGTTCACGGCGTCCACAATTTGGCGAAGGTCTACGCCAGGGTTGAACATGAACATGGGTTTGTTGGGTTCACTGACCGCCACATCGGCGTTTTGTACAGCGGCTGTGGTACCGCCACTGAATGCATTGGGCTGTGACACTTCATTGGTCACCGCTACCGAAACAGAAATGGTGCCATGCGAAACAGCGGCTGCAGTCACGCGAACATTGCGGCTGATGACCACGGTGCCTGTGCGGGCGTTGACCACGACACGGGCAGAAGGTTCGCCGGGCATCACATCCATGTTTTCCACCATGCTCATGAATGCCACACGTTGGGTCAGGTCTTGGGGTGCTTGCAGGGTAATGGTGACCGCATCCATGGCGCGTGCCACATCGGGGCCGAATCGGGAGTTCACCACATTCACAATGGCGGTGGTGGTGGTGAAGTCGCTGTCGCGCACATTCAAAACAACACGCTCTGCCTTGTCAAATGGGTTGTCAACAATTCTCTCTACTGTCGCACCTTGTGGAATTCGCGCTGCCGTGGGGACACCAATGACCACTTTGCTGCCTGCTGAGGCTGTGGCATCAATGCCCGTAGCGGCCAAAGAGCCTTGAGAAATGGCATAGATCTCGCCATCGACGCCGCGCAAGCTGGTCAGCAACAAGGTACCGCCTCGCAAATTGGAGGCTTTGCCAATGGCAGAAACGGTGACGTCAATTTTTTGGCCGGGCTTGGCAAAGCCGGGCAGTTCAGCCGTGACCATCACGGCCGCTGTATTTTTAATGTCAACTTTGCCCGTGCTGGCTGCAGTTTCAAAGTCAGACAAGGGGCCTTCCAAGCTCACACCCAAACGGTTCAGCAAGGTTTTCATGCTTTGGGCGGTGAAAGACACATCGGCGCCATCACCTGTGCCGGCCAAGCCCACCACCAAGCCGTAGCCGATGAGCTGGTTGCTCCGCTGAGCAGCCACAGAAGTCAGGTCTTTGATGCGATCGGCAAACACACTGCCGCTAGACAGTGACAAAGCCAAGAAGAGAGAAAGCCAGGATTTCATGATGTTTTGAATGGGAATTCAGGTTCAAAAAATGTTGCTTAGAAGGGCCAGAGCTTCAGCAAAGCGCTGGTACCCCAACCTGCACGCGTGGCATTGGCCAAGTCGCCAGTGCCGCGGTAAGAAATTTGAGCATTGGCCAATCGTTTTGATTGCACCGTGTTGCTGGGCGATACATCGTCGGGGCGAATGATGCCGGACACCTGAATCATTTCCGTGCCTTCAGTGAGGGCCAATTGTTTTTCGCCGCGAAGGACCAGGTTGCCATTGGGCATCACCTCGACCACCGCCACAGCCACGGAGCCTGTCAGGCTGGCTTGTTGGTCAGCTGCACCTGTGCCTTTGTTGGAGAAACTGGCGCCATCTGTTTTGATGCCATTCATCCAGCCGTTCTTGCCCTTGGCCCAATTTGAAAATCCTGTTGGGATGACGTCATTGCTTGAGTCACGGGTAATGGTGCCGTTGAGGGTGCGACTGGCTTGTGAAGATTCATTGAGTAATACGGTGATCACATCGCCCACTTGAAAGCTTCGGCTTTTGCCAAACCAGCTGTCGCTTTGGCGGCCCACATAAATGGCACCGGTAGCGGGTTTGCTAGGCAGTGCGGCCACGGGGTAAACCGGTTCAAACTGAGGTGAGTGTGACAAGCCTTGTTGAGGGATGGCTGAGCAAGCCGACAAGCCCAACACCATGCAGGCTGCACCCGTCCAACGTGTGAGGCTGAATGATTTGGAAATCGATGCAAGGTAAGTCATGATGTTGATTGCTTGAGTGATGAGCTGAAAATTAGAGGTTGTTGTTGACAAACTTCAACATGCCGTCCACTGCAGAGATTGCCTTGGAGTTAATTTCGTAAGCGCGTTGCGTTTCAATCATGCTCACCATTTCTTCCACCACGTTCACGTTGGAAGCTTCTAAGGTGCCCTGCATCAAAGAACCTGCTCCGTTCACACCTGGTTGCAAAATTTGTGGTGTTCCGCTCGCGGGGGTTTCTTTCATCAAGTTTTGGCCCTTGGCTTGCAAACCACCGGGGTTGACAAAACGAGCCAATTGAATTTGACCAATCACTTGTGAACCACCGGCGGCCAATTCAATTGACACCGTACCGTCGCGACCCACTGTCACGCTCGATGCCGTATTGGGAATGGTGATGGCAGGCTGTAACAGCGTGCCGCCAGAAGTAACGAGTTGTCCAGTTGAAGACAACTTGAAATTGCCATCACGGGTGTAAGCAATGGTGCCATCGGGTTGAGCCACTTGGAAGAAGCCGTCGCCTGCAATGGCCAAATCCAAAGGATTTTGCGTGTTGATCATGTTGCCCTGGGCGTGCATTTTTTCAGTGCCCACCACGCGCACACCCGTACCCAACATCAAGCCGGTGGGGTTTTGCGTGTTGGCGCCGGTTTGGCCACCAGGTTGACGCACGTTTTGGTACAACAAATCCTCAAACACCGCGCGGTCGCGCTTGAAGCCAGACGTGTTCACGTTGGCCAAGTTGTTGGAAATCACGTTCATGCGCGTTTGTTGCGCATCGAGGCCCGTTTTGGCAACCCACATTGAAGCATCCATGGCTAGCTCCTTTTCAATTTGTTGTTAATTTCATGAGTTGCGCATCATGGTGGCGCCAGACTCATCTGAATCTTTACTCTGCTTGATCACGTTGACGTTCATTTCAAACGAACGGCTCAAGTCCATCAATCGAACCATCACTGACAACGCATTCACGTTGCTGCCCTCTAAACACTTTGGGTTGACGGACAAAATTGCGTTGGTTTGGGGAAGGTCCGTGCCTTTAGGTTGTCCTTCAATCGCAAACAAACCGTCTTCGCGTCGTGAAAGTTTCACGCCATCGGCGTCTCTGAGTAACAAGCGGTCAATCAGGATGGGTGCGTCGATACCGACGGCTGAAGGATTGTTGGCATAAATGGCACCATCGGTATTGATCGTGACCTTGAAACCAGGCGGAATGGTGATCGGACCACCACTTTGTCCCCTGACAGGATGACCATTGCCGGTTTCCATCATGCCATTCGATTTGATTCGCAAATCACCGCGGCGTGTGAAGCCCAAAGTACCATCGAGGCCGGTCACACCCAACACTGCTTTGTCGTTCATGGCAATGTCCAAGTCATTGCCGGTGGCAATGAGGGCAATGCCAGCCGTCATGATGACGGTGTCCACATTCAAAGACTTCGGCTGAATGCGCGAGGCAAAGCCTGAGCCGATCGCCGTCACACTTTGCATGGCTGATTCAAAACTGCGCTTGAAGCCAGGCGTCGACACGTTGGCTAACTCATTGTTAACCATGTGCTGGGCTGTGCGCGACTCTGCAATTGCAGCTGAGGCGTTGAAAGCTAAGCGATCCATGTCGGTTTCCTGTCAGTTCAAATCAAAATAGTCAAAAGCTTGACAATTAAGCTCGCAAGTTAATGATCGCGGACGTCATCGTGCTTGAGGTCTCAATGGCCTTAGCGTTGGCTTGGAAGTTACGCTGAGCGGTGATCAAGTCCACCAACTCCTGCGTCAAGTCCACGTTGGCCCGTTCTGTGGCACCAGCGCGAAGGGTTCCGAAACCAGCGCTACCCGCCGTACCCAAAATAGGTTTGCCGGAAGCTGCCGAAGCCAAGAAGCTAGAGTCACCAATTTGACGTAAACCTACAGGGCTTGAAAAGTTAACAAGCAAGATCTTTGCCAGCGATTTTTGAGAGCCATTAGAAAAAGACGCACTGACCAATCCATCATTACCGATGGTCACACCCACCAAGTCACCTTCAGGAGCGCCGTCTTGAGATTGAGACAACACCGCGAATGCTGAGGAGAACTGAGTGGAGGCTGAATAATCAATGTTGATGGTCAAAGCACCTTTACCACCCGCCAAGTAAACAGTTTCCAACTGGGTACCTGCTACGGGTGACACCAAATTACCGCCGGTGTCAAAAGTCAACTCGCCTTTGTCGAGCCAAACAGGAGACCATGGGGGCAAAGTTGTAAAGCCGTCACCGTTGGTGGTTTCAAGACCCGCACCGTCGATGTACTTTGGTTGGAGCGCGCCACTGACGAAATCTTTGTGTTGGGTTGGATTAATCCAGGTGGAGGTTGTGCCTCGACCTGCTTCAACAGTCTCCAAGCCCCAGTTAGAGCTACCAGAAATTTTGATGAATGAATCGGAACCTGTTGTACCAGTTTTAAATATGAATCTGTTATTCGCGATGTCAAAATCAACCTTCACGCCATTGACGGTCGAAGGCGTTAGGGTGCCATTGCTGGCTGACAAAGAGTTAATGCCTTTTTCCAAAGCAGCTTTGAATGATGAAAGTGAATAGTTCGGATTGCTAGGGATGACGACTTTCCCTTTGATACCATTGACTGTGACAACAAAAGAATTATTGGTTGCATCAACAGCAAAGTTATTTGCCATGTTGATGGTGGGGGTTGTACCGTAAGCAATTGCGGGTGTTGAGGCGATACCTCTCAGCGCTAAGTTGGAAGTGACAACTGTTTTGCTTTCAAAACCAAACAAATTTTTCGCCAACGCGGCAGCATTGGCGGCCTCTGTAGACGGAGGATCAGTGAGTGCGGGGACGCCAGGCGTGATGCTGATGCTTGATTTGTCACCCGTAGTTCCGGATTCAAGATTGAATACTTTGTTCACTGAGTCAAACGTTACCTTCATACCAAAACGCTGCTCAGTAGAAGGTCGAATTGCAGCACCGTTAGGTACAGCCTTGCCACCATACAAGCCATTCTCATCGAGGGTGACTGCGGAAGAGGTCAAACTGAATGCTTCATTTTTAGACAGTGTTGACTTGATCGTGATGGCTGCAGCGCCATCCGTAAATTTAAAGCTTTGATTGTTGTAGTCGTAGGAAACCTGAAAGTTAGTCGCAGCTGAATTTGCAGTATTGACAATGTTTAATTGACTTTGTATTTCTGTGAGTGTTTGCTCAACTGTTTTGGCGCTTCTGGGTGCCGCTGGATCGTTCGTCGCAAAAATTTCAATTGGGTAATTAGTTGGAGTGCCGCCAAGAGTCGCGCTGTTGGAGCTTGTGAGCGTAAACTTGCGATTGGTTTCGTCTGAGAAGTTAAAGTAGCACTGGTCACCAAATTTTCTGTTCATGACGTTTGTCACTTCGGTGGCGATTTCTGAGCCAGTCAAGGGTGTTGTTCTCGCTCTTAAATGGCTCAGATCTATATCGACCGCCTCACTGCCATCGATAGAAACTTTAAATGCTTTGGTCAAATCGTAAACGGCTTCTATCTCACTAAAATTGACACCTGAAGAGCCAAAAAAGGAAGACGTCGCAACAGTGCTTCCTTCAACTGATGCAGGAACCGATGTTCGCTTGTCTGTTAATTCGTCTAGGGAGAACAGCTGGGTTTTTGCAGTTGTTAATTCGTCTTTGACTTCACTGTAGGGTTTGATTTGACCGTATTGGTTGACATACAGCTTTTCATTGTTTGAATTGGTCGATTGAACCAAAGAGGCTTCAACAGCATCTTCACCCACGAACACATGCGTTTGCCATTTGTTGTAAGGCACATTCTGATTCGCATTGGCTGTTTTGACGTAATAGATGGTGGCCAAGTAGCCGTTACCACCATTGTCGTAAACGGTGAACGCAGTAGACTTGTTGTAAGTGGCTGGGTTGGCGCGGTTGAATGAATCTGAAATAACACCAGCATCAGCAGGAAAGTTCAAGCCCAATGACACCACGGATGTTTGCTTGGCTTCGCCCGATGTTTTCTGAGGAATGGTCAGCACCACACGTTCATTCACGTTCGCAGAACCGGTCGAGTCAACTGTCGCTGCCATCAAACGTTGTCCGGAAGAGTTCACCACGTTGAACTGTTCGTTCAACAAGAAGGAGCCGTTTCGTGTAAAAACTTCCTGCAAGCCGTCGGCAGATCGGAGTGGGAAGAAACCGTCACCGGTCACGGCCAAGTCCAGCGCGTTGGATGAGAAGGAAATATTACCTTGTCCGAATTCCTGTGACACTTGTTTCAATGACACACCCTGACCCACAGTAGATGACGCTTTTTGCAGTGGTGAAGTGGCAAAAATGTCGCCGAAGTCGGCGCGTGATCGTTTGAATCCGGTGGTACCCACGTTGGAAATGTTGTTACTGGTCACACCCAACATGGCGGTGGCGGCGTTCAAGCCGGTCAGCGAGGTATAGAAAGACATTTTTGAATGCTCCTTATGGAATTAACTTGTTTGAATCTATTTGAAAAAGATGGCTGGTTTAGCTGCCAATGCGCTGCACGTCGGTGAGCTTCACGCTCTTGCCGCCTGTGACTTCCAGCATGATGGTTTTGTCAACGGCTTGGTTCACGCCTGTGACTGTGGAAAGCACGTTCACTGAAGGGTTTGTGGTCTTGCCTTGGCTGACCACTGTCGCCTTGAAGAAGTAGTTGCCATCGGGCACTTTGTTGCCTGCATCATTGGAGCCATCCCAAATCCATGGCATGTCGCCCATTTTTTGGGCGCCCATCATTTGAGTGGCCATCAACTGGCCTTTGTCGTTGTAGACCTCGAGCTTCACGCCTTCAGCGCCGTTGGGCAATGAGACAAAACCTTGAGCAGACTTGTCACCTTGAATGACCACGGGGGCATCGGGTACGGCCACTGTTTTGCCAATCATGTTGGTGCTGCTCATCATGCGCTCACCTGCCATGCTGTCGACGTAGGTCTTCAGTGTTTCTGACATGCTGGTGGTTGCTTCAAGCTGCGAGAACTGTGCAAGCTGAGCCACGAAGGCTTCATTTTTAACGGGGTCCAAAGGATCTTGACATTTCAATTGAGTCGTGAAGAGTGTGAGGAAATCTTTTTGACCCATGCCGCTGCTGGACTTGGCGGCCAGTGCTTCATTGGCGGCATCTGCGGTTGTTTTAATGCCAGCAGGGGCATTGATTTTTTTGTTGGCAGTTTGAGCGGCAGCCGTCAAACTGTTGTTGGTACTCAAAGACATCATGGTGTGCAGTTCCTAAAATTTCGATCAGTTTTTAATGATGTCAATGGTGCGCATCATGAGTTGGCGTGTGGTGTTCACCACTTCCACATTGTTTTGGTAGGAGCGCGAGGCCGCCATCATCTCCACCATCTCTGTCATCTCGTTCACGTTGGACAAGTAGATGTAGCCATCTTTGTCAGCCACAGGGTTGCCTGGTTCTGACATTTTTCGAATGGGAGAAGGGTCATCAATCAGCTTTTCAACTTTGATACCGCCAGCGTTTGAATCACCCATTTGGTCTGCCAAAATGGATTTAAAAACAGCGCGCTTAGCACGGAAGGCGCCTTCTTCGGAGCCTGCCACTGTGGCCGCATTGGCCAAGTTGGAGGCGGTGGTGTTCATGCGCGTGGTTTGCGCATTGAGCGCAGAACCTGCAACGCTAAAAATGTCTTCTAAGGCCATGATCAATCTCCTCGCAATGCTTTGCGAATGCCGCCAATGCGGTTTTCTAATATGTTCAAAGTAGCTTGGTAGTCAGCAGCTGCTTGACCAAACTTGGCTTGTTCCACGTTCATCTCAACGGTGTTGCCGTCAAAGGACGTGTCAAAAGGAATGCGGTACATCTCGCCATCTGGGCTGCCTGACTCAGTCAGGGGCACATGGCCTTTGTTGGTGATGCTGAGGTTGCTTGAATGCGCGGCTTGCAGCACGCTTTTGAAGTCAACGTCTTTGGCTTTGAAGTTGGGCGTGTCAGAGTTGGCAATGTTCAGGCCCAGCAATTCCATGCGACGGCTGCGCACGCTGAGGGCTTGTGCATGCACCCCGAGGGCGCTATCAATCATGTTCATGTGTGACCTTCCTTGCTTAAAAACCATTGCCGTTTTAACGACAGATCGTGGACTCAAGTCCGCTTAAGTACAGTCGATTGCAAGTCTCATGCCATGCGTTTCTTGCCGTTTTGAGTTGGGTTTTTGACACTGAAGTTGTCATATCGACAAATCAA
>CANJOS010000064.1 GCA_947476015.1 Comamonadaceae bacterium
AACTCCGGGTGTGTCTGGGGTTCTGGCAAAAGCGGCTTGATACAGACGATAGACTTGGCCTGCGTTTTGACCGGGGCCAATGTCGAGAGCAAGAGTCTTGTCCTTAAATTGAATTCGCTCAATATTTATTAAGCTGTCAATGCCATCTGCCCCGTTTTTGTCAACAAGTGTGTAGCCATTTGCGGTTTTTGTAACAGAGTATTTATCTATGCCAGCAGAAACTACAACGGTGTCGATTCCACCTCCCCCATTAATAGAGTCGTCGCCAGTTAAGGTTTTGAAAGTCTCCGAAAATTCTGTTCCAATAATTGGTGAATTTGGTGGTTTGAAATCTATCGAAGATATTAGAACCGCCTTGTCAGAATAACTGATGTATTCAACGTTAGAAAAAGTATCTTTCCCATCCGTTCCTGTTTTAGCTTCTATCGAATATTTTTGTATGGCAGAGTTATAGCGTATTGTGTAATTGAGTGAAGTTCCGCTAACTATTAGGGTATCAACTCCATCTCCTCCATCAATTGAATCGTCACCTACACCACCAGTAATTGAATCATTGCCAATACCTCCAAATATGGAGTCGTTTAATTCACCGCCGTCGATAAAGTCGTTTCCTTGACCGCCATCTAAAGTGTCATTTCCATCTGCGCCATATATGGTGTCATTTCCCAATTCGCCAAGTACGTACTTGTTACCTGAAAATAAGTTTATGTACTTTATAAGATCATTGCCAGCGCCTGCATAGACAGTGTCATTGCCGGAGTCACCATATAAGTAATTTATTGTGTCATCACCATCACCGCCATAAATCAAATCGTTACCTGCACCGCCCGAAATGGAGTCATTCCCAGCCCCTCCCAGTAGGGTGTCGTTGCCAGCCCAACCTTCTAAGAGATCATTGCCTAAACCTCCGTCGATTGAGTTTCCAATTTCATTTCCATAGAGCTTGTCGGCATATGCAGACCCAGTCAGGTTTTCTATTACTGAACCGAAGTTGACAGTAATTTGGCCTGCTGATGTGATTGTTGAAGTCTTTGCTGTTCCAAGGTAACCCCAATATCCGGGTGTCAAATAGATTGTGGCTGATTGGCTTGCGGCAGAGGCGTCAATTAAATCTGTACCAGCACCGTCCCAAATGAAGTTTGCAGAGCTAGAAGAGATTGTGTATTTGTCATTTCCACTTCGTGCTGACTTACTTGGCCCATATAAGTATTGCAAGGCGGCTATATCTAGCGGACTGTATCTGAGGTAGTACTCTGAAGATGAGTAGTTATAACTTATGTAAGTCCAAGTAGTACTGTCTTCTGATCCCTGAAGATATGGAGGAACTTCAACGTTGCCAGCAGCATCTTTCTCATCAAACGGATGTTTTAGTCCCAAGGCATGCCCTAATTCATGCATCAGTGTGTATGTACCATACGTTCCGTCTGCCAATGTTGTGTTGTAGTCAGCAATATTTAAAAATAAATCACTTCCTGAAAAGCTGCTGCTTGGGTGTTGAGCATATCCACCTGAGCCTGTTTGATTATTGCTTGCGAAAGATAAGGTGTTTAGTGCCGCAGCACTTGTAGCTTTGGTGAACTGGAGGTCAAGCACAGAAGAAATGTAGCTAAGTGCAACAATTGTTCTGCTTTGTTGGACAGCAGTAAATGCGGTATATCCCTTCGCATGATCAGCACTTGTGTCGTAACTAGGTATTGCAGTTGGAAAAATATATCCAAAAACTGTTTTATCTCCAAGTAAAGTTGTGTAGTAGTTTCCGGCTGCGGCGTCTGGTAATAATGCATCAATCCAATATGGTAGTGCCAGAGCACCATTAACATAGCTAATGTTAGCTTCTTCAATACTACTGGGTATTTTGATAAAACTAGTCGATACGTATGCTATGTCGGTGCCACCAGAGTCATATATATAGTCAAACTTGCTGTCTATGTAGTAAGTGTCGTTCCCATCGCCACCATAAAGACTGTCATTTCCGTCTCCACCAATCAGCGTGTCATTTCCAATACCCCCGTATAACTTGTCGTTGCCTGCACCGCCATCAATAGTGTCGTTGCCTTCATCACCCCACAACTCATCGTTGCCGCTTCCTCCTGCGATGGAGTCGTTACCCGCATAACCTTCAAGCCACGGGTCGTTACCATCGCCTCCATCAATTGTGTCGTTCCCAAGCCCACCAAGTATTGTGTCTGCATCAGCATCACCGCTGAATAAGCCGTTCCCCGTATCTCCATATTTACTTAGGTAGTCATTGCCGTCTCCGCCAATCAGCGTGTCATTTCCAATACCCCCGTATACCTTGTCGTTGCCGCCGTCCCCTGAAATGGAGTCATCACCTGCGTAACCTGCAAGCCACAGGTCGTCACCTGCCCCCCCTTTAATGGTGTCGTTACCGATGCCGCCCCTAATAGTGTCATTGCCATCCCCACCATTAAATTGACCGTAACCAGTTTCTAAATACTTGCTTAAAGTGTCGTCGCCATCCCCCCCATACAAAACGTCATTTCCACTGCCGCTATTTAGGGTATCGTTTCCTTGACCACCATCAATGGTGTCATTTCCAGCGTAACCAAAAAGAGAATCATTTCCGTTGCCACCGCTAATTGAGTCATTCCCTGTCGCTCCGTAGACGGTATCTTCGCCGTCATCACCAGCTACTGTTTTATTTCCAGAAACTAAATAGTAGCTAACAAGATCATTGCCTGAGCCTCCATATACAGTGTCATTGCCTGTGTCATCTACATAATTTATTTTGTCGTTGCCGTTCCCTCCATAAATTAAATCATTGCCTTCGCCGCCGGAAATTGAGTCATTGCCATCACCTCCAAATATTGTGTCTTCACCCGGTTCGCCATTTATGTCGTCATCTCCTGATCCGCCATCTATTGAGTCGTCGCCAATATCGCCTTCAAGCGTATCGTCATCTTCAAGCCCCAAAATAGTGTCGTTTCCAGAACCACCATATATGGAATCTTTTTTGTTTGTTCCGGTATAAAGAGGCATGCTTTACAAATTCTAAAATTTTTAATTATGTAAACTATATAGATTCTCCAGCTTAAGTAGTGGCTATATTTAAGCTTCAATCAATTTTATTTGGCATTCAGATAAATGGCGCGGTAGCAAAGCGGTTATGCACCGGATTGCAAATCCGTGTAGGTCGGTTCGACTCCGGCCCGCGCCTCCATCATTTCTCTTTTGAAATTAACAAGATTGCCCCGCAAGGGGCTTTTTGTTTTGTGCGATTTGATTGTGTTCTTCTGGGGTTAAAAGGACAAGGGAAGGACAGAATACCAGTTCTTGGGAACGTCATCAACGGTTGAGTTCAGCGATGCCCCGCTCCACTCGCTTGCTGGGTAATTTGGGCACTCCAGACACCCCGCCATAGCCTCACCCCCTCATTTCGAGGTCGACCTCTCCAGACAGGTTAATCACTGTTTAGAATAAGATTAACGCGCTTCTTGCCTATTCCAATCAACAAAATGGCCTATATGTTTTTCAAAAAGATTAAAGAAAAAATTCGAGCACTGAATAACAAGCGCAGAGAAAACAGATTGTTGCGCCAAGCTTGTCGAATGTTGCCACAAGGATTTTTATTTAGTGGAAGAAGTCAGTATTTTTCAAAATTAGGCTACGAGCCCTTTCAAACCAGTCTAATAAGTGAGGTCTTGAAGGAAATTTCAACCTTCATAAATGTGGGTGCTCATCATGGTTATTATTGCTGCTTGGCTCTGAGTAAAAATATAAATACTATAGCCTTTGAACCGCATCCAATGAATGCTGCAATGTTAGAAAAACATATTTCAGCAAATAAATTTTCCAAAGACTTCAAACTCATTAAAGCCGCAGTAGGCTCGGTAGAAGGAACCTTAGAACTACATGGTGGCGGCTTCACTGCTTCATTATTGAATATTCATCCAAATACTCCTTCTGAAGAACGTCAAACGGTGAATGTTGTTAAATTAGAAAGCATGCTAGAACTGGGCGATTCTGCAACTCTTATTCTCATGGATGTTGAAGGCTATGAACTCGAAGCACTTAAAGGATCCATTCAGTTAATGCGCAGTAAACCATATTGGATTATTGAAGTCCTATCGAATCATGGAAACGATACGCCATTTTCAGACGTGTTCTCATTTATGGAGTCGCATAATTATGAGGCTTGGGCGATAGACGAAGAAAAAAAGCAAATAGCTAAATTTCCCACTAGCCTAGCAAAATCTATTGAAGTTGAAAGTAGATATATTGCTTATAGTAATTTTTTATTTGTGCCGCAGGGAAATGACTTGGTTCAACGATTACAGGTCCGTCAGGCGGTTTAAATTCATAGCGTTGATAGTGTGAAACCGTTTAAACTTTAAAACCAATGAGCCAATCTCTCCTTTAAGAACTAGCCCATCTGTCTCAAATCATTTGAAGACGGACAAATTCTGAACTTAAATAATTAAATTTTTTATTAAAATTTATAACAATAGTACTTGTATTTTTCTGTAGCTTAAGCAGTCGCTATTTTCAAGCGCCAGTCAACTGAGTTCGCTTTATCAGAAGCTTATAAGTAGGCTGTCCCCAATTCTTTGTCGTTTGGCGATCTTGATGGCAAAGGAGTCCCTGTCGATAATAATGGTGCTTACAAGATCCTTGATCATCGCGTCCTCGGGCTTCTTTACGGATTAAATCCCTGGGTTTTTAGGATTAAAAAATGAAAAAAACAGTCTATTCCATATTTCTCTATGCGTTGACATGTGTTTTTTCAATTTCTGCATTTGCGCAGCCATTGAATATGGCTTTGCATGGTCAATGGTTTTTGAACAATGAGTCACCAACCCTCTCGCTTTCTGCGAAAGAATTTAAGTTTATTTATTCAGTTAACACTGATGAAGTCAGTTTTTCTTGGATCAATTTGCCCCCCCAAGATGGCACTCCGCCTGAAGCGTTAGTTTCAGAAGATGGCTTCTACAACGTGTGTTTTTATGAGGGCTCTACTGTTTCAAGAGGTGCGCTCTTGACGGAGCTTTCTGATGAAATGCTTCAGTTCATCAAATTAAAAAAAGACGGAGAGCTGTCTCAAGAACGTTTGAATGAGGAAATTGACAGTATGAGCAAATCGTTAAAAATCATTAACAATTTAAGCGACAAAAAATTCAGTGCAATCGTCTGCAAACAGCTCGCCTATTCAACAGAGTCAAAAAAGTATGAAGAACTTGGAAGCGGTGATGTCGTATATTATTTTTTTTATGACCAGAATGTGATTCATCAGTGGACTAAAAATTTCACGATGGGAGGGGTGAGCATTGAAACTTACTCTCGAAAATAGCAGGGCCAGTTTTAGGCTGCGTTGGGACCTGCGCTGTGTGCTGCAGTCGTTGCTTGCTCAACAAGATCGGCGCCCATGCCCATCAAGCGAGCAAACGATTTCGAATGGCCATGGGCTCTAAAACTTCCAGAGGCAATTCGCCGCCACCAGGGATCCCTACTTGGGTGGCATTCAAAAGCATGGACACCATCACGTAAGTGCCTGACAAAACAGTGAGGTCCATGACCGCCTGCTCTCCCATTTTGTCGATGGCTTCTTGCCAAAGTGCATCGGGCACTCTGTGATTCAGACTGAGTTGAATGCAGTAGTCATAAACCAAGCGTTCATCTTCTGCCATGGCGGTAGGCCTGTTGCAGGCTTTCAAATCTTGCATGACCACATCTGACAGGCCTGCTTTTCTGGCGATGGTTTCATGGGCCCACCACTCATATTGCGCATTCGAAATTCGCGCTTGAATCAGAATAGCAAACTCATTCAGTCGCTTGTTTACCGAGGTGCGAAACCTGAGGTAATCTAAGAAGTCAAAGCACCTTCTCGCCATTTCTGGGCTGCGCAACAGGGCGTTATAAGGTCCACCCAGGCCGGCACTGGAAACTTTGAGGATGTCATCTGCCAATGGCTTCACTGAAGCGGGCAGCGCATCGTAAGAAATTTGAGAAAGTCGTTCGTTCATTCTCAAATTTCGAGAATTTAAAGCGCCACTGGGTTGGACAGTCGGCCAATGCCCTCAATTTCGCAAGCGATGGTGTCGCCTGTTTTGAGGTAACCCTGGGCCTTCACCATGCCATCTGTTCCCGTCCACTTGCCACCCAACTCTTCGTCGCTAGACCAAGCGGTGCCACTGGGGGTGCCAGTAATGATGACCATGCCAGGCCGCAAGGTCATGTTGACCGAGAAGAAGTGAACCAATTCGGCCACTGACCAAATCATTTGAGAGGTGCTGCTGATTTGCCGCAACTCGCCATTCACCCACGAACGAATCATGATGTTTTGTGGATTGGGAATTTCATCTCGCGTGGTAATGCAGGGGCCCATGGGTGCGCTGGTGTCAAACAACTTGCCTCGGCCCAGTTCGTACCAATAAGAGCCATCGGGACGCTTGCGCACTTGACGATCACGCGCGGTCACATCGTTCACGATGGTGTAGCCAAACACATGGTCGAGCGCATCTTTGATAGCGATGTGACGACCCGCTTTGCCAATCACAATGGCCAACTCAACTTCACCATCTAGTTTTTTGGTAAGGATAGGATCCCAAACAATGGCTTGGTTATGGCCCACCACACAATCGCCAGTTTTGACGAAGAACTCGGGCTCTTTGCCACTGGTATCGGCATTGGCTTTTTCTTGGTTATGGCTTAAATAATTGCTACCCGAGCAGAGAATGGTGGAGGGGATCATGGGCGCAAGAAGGTGCGATTGCTCAAGGGGCGTGCGTCCTTTGCCTGACCGACTCAGCTCGATGCCTTTGGCGAACAAAGGTTTCAAATGGTCCCAGCCTGCAATGACTTGAATGGTATTGCCTAAAGTAGCAATGTCGGCAGTACTGAGAAATGGGCTGGCCTCATGCACAGCCAGTAAATCGACAGCATGCTCGCCATCCAGAATGCCCACTCGGGTGGCGCCATTGACGGAAATATTGATCAGTTTCATGGAAAGTTTTTAAAAATAAAATTGATTGAGCTGGGCAATTACTTGATCTCGCCCATGCTGGTGAGCACGGTGTCTAACCTTTTGGTATCTTCAACAATGAAGCGAGAAAAGTCATCAGAGTCAAGGTATTGAATGGGTGTGTTGAGTCCCGTCATCGCATTCTTAAAAATGGGGTGGTTGGCGGCTTCTTTCGCAGAAGCGCGCAAGCGGCTTACCACAGGCTCTGGCGTGTTGGCAGGTGCAAACAAGCCCGTCCACAAATAAAACTCACCCTTGAAACCCAGTTCTGTGGCGGTCGGCACGTCTGGCATAGAGGCCAAACGGTCTTTGCTCATGGTGGCCAAAACTTTCAATTTCCCTCCCGCAATTTGGCCAGCAATGGCACCAGGTGTTTGCATGGTGGCGTCGACATGGCCGCCCAAAAGTGCATTGACTTGAAGACCACCGCCAGAATAAGGAACGTGCACCATTTTTAAATTGGCGGCATAAGACAAAATTTCCATGGCCACGTGGGTGGTGCCATAAAGGCCAGAACTGCTGTAAGAAATGGTACCCGGTTTAGCGCGAGCATCCCGCACAAAATCGGCCAAAGTTTTCCAGGGGCTGTCTGCGCGAACGGCTAAAACAGTGGGATCGGCGGTGAGCCGCGCAATCGGCTTGAATTGATTGATTTGGAAGCTAGAAGCGCGGCCACTGATGCGATCTGAAATGGGAATGGTGATCATGCTGGGCAAGGCCATCATGAGTGTGTAGCCATCCGGTTTGGCTTTGGCCGCCAACGCCATGCCAATGGCACCGCCTGCGCCGCCTTTGTTATCAATCACGATGGGTTGACCTAGGTTGGCCGTCATGGCCGCAGCCAATGGCCTGGCCGTGATATCCGAGACGCCACCTGGCGTGAAGGGCACCACAATGGTCAGAGAGTGGTCAGGGTAAGTCTGGGCGGATGCGCACATGCTGATCAACATGGCTGCAGTTGTCATACCTGCCTTGAAAAAGTAACTGAGCTTCATAACTTCGATCTCCAATGGTTAAAGCGCAAAGGCTTCGTGAACTGCCGACTGTACACCGCCTCCTAAAACCGCGCCGCCTCCGGCGACATAAATCCAGTCCCCGATAGAGACAGCACCTACGGCGTGTCTGGGTGTTGGCATGGGTGCATGTGACTGCCAAGTATTGGTCGCAGGGTCGTAACTTTCCATTTGACCAAAGACAGTTTGTTGGCCTGGGCGGTTGATGATGCCACCTTCCCCGCCCATGGCATAAAAACGTCCTCGGTGCACCACCAAGCCATGGCCTGATCGGGCAGTGGGCAGTGGGGCTAGCAACTCCCAGGTATCTTTGTCAGGGACGTACACATGGTGCAAATCGGTGTTGTATTCGAAGGTGTTAAATCGGCCGCCAATGATGTGAATCCGTCCGTTGTAAGCAACGCATCCCACATGATCACGCGCGCCTGGAAGGGCTTTTTTGCGAGCCCATTGATCAGACTTGGGGTCATAAACCTCGTGCCAACCTACGCTGGCACGTTCATCTGTTGGTGAAGAGGCGCCGCCAATGAGGTGCAGTTTGCCGTTGAGTGCCACAGCTGCGGCAGCACCTCGAGGCCTTGGCATAGGCGCAATGGTTGTCCATTTATCTTGATTGATTTCATAAACATAGGCGTGAGCGTCTGGATTTCGATTTTGTTCAATGAAACCGCCAAATGCATAAATACGGCCGTCTAGCGAAACCACTGCGACATGGTTGGCACCTCGGGGCAATGGCGATGCCAAATGCCACTGATCTGTTTTGGGGTCGTAAACATGGTGATAACCGCGGTCAACTCGACCTTCGCCATAACCACCAATGACATGCAAGCGCCCCGCCCATTCTGTGGCCCAGGCCATTTCGCTTCTGGGAATGGGAAGAGAGGCCCTGGTAACCCATCGACCCGAGGGGCCCTTGCTTGCTGGACTGGCAAAGGATCTTTGTGATTCTTGATCAGCTGTCAAGTGGTGAGGTGTGCCACCCTGAAGTTTGGCAAACGGCTCGGGTGAGGGGTTTGCTTTGGGCAGGGTGGGATGTCCGTCGCCTGAACCGTGCAAATGATGTTGCTGGGAAAGTACATTGTCTGCAATCAATGCAGACGCGGCAGCGATGACCAGTTTTCTTCTTTGTACGAGCATGATTGACACCTTCTAATAGTTTCAAGTTTTAATTCAAACCGCAGCAAGGTATTTTAGAGAGAATCTGGTTTGCTAGACAACGCAGCCATCTACCACCTGAATGGTTTTGTCGCATCGTTCGGCCAACTCGGGATTGTGTGTCACAAACAGCACAGTTGTGCCTTGCTCACGACTCACCCGCCTTAACAGCTTGAAAACGGCATCGGCACTCTTGGTATCCAAATTGCCTGTGGGTTCATCTGCCAGCAACAAGGCTGGGTTCATGGCCAAGGCGCGAGCCACTGCAACCCTTTGTTGTTGCCCCCCCGACAGACTGCCCGATGGCTGGTGGCTGAACGAGCACAAATCGACGCTGTCTAGCAAACTCAATGCGCGCTCTGTCATCTCTTCCGTGCAAAATCCATGCGAACCCATCATGGGGATGATGACGTTTTCTAGCGCAGTGAACGCACTGAGAAGATGATGATGCTGGAAAACAAAACCAATGGCGTGACCTCTCAGCCGAGTCAAGGCATGATCGTCCAGCAGCGTGGTTTCTTCGCCATTGAGATTCAGTGTGCCTTGGGTCGGGCGATCTAGCAGGCCAATGATGTTCAGCAAAGTGCTCTTGCCAGACCCGGAAGGTCCCATGACAGCGCAAAACTCACCACGACTTAATTGCAAGTGAATGTTGTGGAGAATTTCAATTTCATTGGGCTTGCCTAAGTTGAATGATTTACTGACTTGTGCCAGTTCAACCACAAGCTCGGGACAGGTCGACTTAAGCACGGATGGCTACCACGGGGTCTAATCTTGCGGCGCGCAATGCAGGTGCAACAGATGCAATGAGGCCCGTCAGACTTGCCAAAAGGAGAGCAGAGACAAACAGGGAAGGCTCTATGGCCATCGCAAACATGACCGTACCATCGGGATTCTTTTCGGCTTGCTGCCAGATGATCAAACCAGCGAGGCCCATAATTGAGCCCAGCAAAGAACCCGCAAGTCCAAGCAAGCCCCCCTGAATTAAAAAAATACGGAGAATTTGCCCTCGTGTAATACCCATGGCGCGCAAAATTCCAATCTCCCTTGACTTTTGCACCACCGAGACGACCAGCACACTGGCAATGCCAAATGCCACTGAAAGACCCACGAAGACTCGGATGGCGGTGTTGGCGGTGGTCTGTGCATTCACTGCCGTGAAAAATTGTTCGTTGGTTTTAATCCAGCTGTCGGCTTGCACGCCTGTTTGGGCTGTGATTTTTTTTGCGACTGTTTCTGCCCCATAGACATCGTGCACCGTGATGTCCAAGGATGTGACACCGCCCATCAGTCCCAGCAGGCTTTGTGCCGACCGAATGGTCATCATGGTGGTGCGAGAATTTGCTGCTTTGTTACCAAGGTCAAAGATGCCGCTGACCAAATAGGTATTGTCATTGCCATTGGCAGCTGTGACCCTCAACTTGTCTCCTACACCAAGACCTAGGTCATTCGCCAATTCGGTCCCTATCAAAATGTCGTTCACAGAAAGCACGGCTTGGCCCTTCACCATTTTTTCGGCCATGGGCACAATTTGGAAGTACAAGTCAGGCGCAACGCCCAAGACACTGATAGCCCGGCTGGTGGCACCTCGCACTGCCAGTGCAGAACCAGAAACGCTGGGTGACACCACATTCACCGCGGGCATCGCGTCGATTTGCATTGCCAAACTTTGCCATTGATCTATGCTCTTCGCCCTTTGCAGCGGGGCCTGAACCGTGAAGTCTTGCAAGCCCTTTTCTGCATGTGCAAGAATCCGAGAAACTTCTTTTGGAGGTAGCAGTTGAATGTGGGCTTGACCCGTCAGCACGCGCTTTACAAAGTTGGCTTGGAGCCCGCTCAGCAAAGCAGACATGAAGACAATCACTCCGACGCCAATGGCGACACCGCCAATGATGAAAGATGTTTGAACTTTGCCTTCACGCAAAAAACGAACAGCGACCAGCCACTCGAAAGGCATCCAAGACGCAACCCCAATTTCGGCCGGCGCAGTTCTTGTGGTCATGATTTATCAGACACCCGATGCGCACGAATCCTGGCATTTTCATTCAGCACGCTGGCCTCGCGAACGATGATGTCGCCGGCTGCCAAACCCTTGATCACTTCAGAATAGCCTGAGCCTCGCAGTCCCATTTGAATGTCTTGACGCACAACACGTTTGTTCACAACTTTTTGAACCCAAGCTTTCTTTTCTATGTCGTGGATGGCCCCTGTGGGAACCATGAGAACTTGTTGGCGCTCTGCTACTTCAATGTTCAAAGAAACGGTCATGTCTTGTTGAAGATAGGCGGGGGGAGTGGGTACTTTGAACTTGACTGTGACTGATCCTCTTTGGGCATCCACGCCAGGGTTGATGAAACTTAAGATTGCCTTGAATTGCTCGTTGCCAAATGCATCAGCTGAAGCTCTGGCAACTTGCCCCACTTTCAACTGGCGAAAATGTTTTTCGTCTATTTGGACCACCAATTCAGTCGCACCTCTGGGTGACAAAACCATCAAAATTTTGCCAGGTTGAACCACATCACCTGTCTCGACGTTGCGAGCAATCAGAGTGCCAGAAACAGGTGCCAGAATTCGGGCGTAATGAAGTCTTGACCTGGCCAGGTCAACCCCAGATTGAGCCATTAACAGTGAAGCTTGTGCCAAAGCAAATTCGCTGCCGTCTTGATTGAAACTTTTCAGTTGATCTGTGAGGCTCAAGACTTGAGAGGATGAAAGCGCTGATAATTTTTTGAATTCATCCAAGGCTGAACGACCAACAAAACCTTGGTTGAAAAGTTCTTGTGTCCGTTTTAAAGCGCTTTGGTTGTTTTCCTGGTTGATCAAGGCTTGTTGATAGGCCTGCGAAGCAACGGGAGCTTGAACCTCTTTGAGTTGCCGCATCTTGGCCTGGGCTTGCAGCACATTGGCATTGGCTTGTTGGAGAGATGCTTCTAGCTCAGAGCTTTCTAATTCAATCAAAACTTGTCCTGATTGAACGGTTTGTCCTTCTGTAACGGGCACCTTTTGGACCGTCCCCGTCATTTGCGATCCAACGTCAATTCGATGAGGGCTCTCAACGCGCCCACTGGCAACGACGGTTTGCACAAAATCTTGTTTTTCTATGCTGACAACGGAAACCTCAGGACCCAACCATCCCCATTGGAGAGCGAACCAAGATACCGTGACCAAGCCTGTCAGGGCCAAGATTTTGAGAATTTGGGAGGTCCCGAGAAGGCGGTTTTTTGCGGGTGCGTTCATCATGAAATCATGATAAGTGGGCGCAACGACGAGAAGCATGAACTTGTGGTTCAGTAGGAGGCTTCCCTTGATCTGTGTCAATTAATGGCTTGATTGCGCCATCGGGCGAGATTTCAAGCCACCCTCACTTTTTTATCTGAAAAACCAAGACACGGCCTGCCATCGGAATTCATCACTTGGATGCTGGGCAAGACTTGCGATTTAAACCCCAGCAACTTGCATGCATAGGGCATTTTGGGGTCCCAGCTGGTGGCAAAGTGCTTGCATTGCCAGCAATTGACCTTTGCTAAGTGGGAGGGAGGGGCTGTCACGTGCTTGGTAATTTGATCAAGTGGATGCCATCATAAGGAATCTTCAACGGCTGAACTGGCGGGTGGTCTTTTGATCTGCAGGGACATTCGGTTTGATTTACCATGCGCCCTTCCAAGGAGTTCAATATGACGCAAGACTTGCTACCCCAAGACATTGATCCGCGCATTTATTCACTTTATGACGAGTACTGCCATGGCGCCATGGACCGTCGTGAATTTTTAGCCAAAGCCAGCGCCCTGTTCGTCGGAGGTTTGGCCATGGCACAGGCCTTATTTCCTCGCTATGCCAATGCTCAGACCATTTCCTTCACAGATCCTCGCATCAAAGCCAGTTATGTGAAGTATGCATCTCCCGGTGGAAGTTCGGGAGAAATGCGTGCTTACATGGTGCAGCCCATTGCTGCCACCGCCACTCAATTTCCAGCGGTGTTGGTCATTCACGAAAACCGAGGTTTGAACCCCTACATTGAAGATGTGGCCAGACGTTTGGCTGCTGCGGGATTCTTGGCATTGGCGCCCGATGGGCTTTACCCTGCGGGTGGCTACCCGGGCAATGACGAAGATGGCAAGCGGCTTCAAGATGGGCTGGCGCCAGCCAAGTTGCAAACCGATATGTTGAACAGCGCCGTTTTCCTGAAAAAACATGCACTCGCATCTGGCAAGCTGGGCATTACCGGCTTTTGTTGGGGTGGCGGCATGACCAACGAATTGGCCGCTGAATTGGGCGACGCCGTGCAATCTGGTGCGCCTTATTACGGCATCGCACCCAGTTCCGAAAAAGTTAGCAAGATCAAGGCCGAACTGGTATTGCACTTCGCAGAAACGGACCCTCGAATCAACGCCTATTGGAGTAACTATGAAAGCGCATTGAAAACCCAGGGAGTCGCCTCAAGTGCGCATTTTTATGCGGGCACCCAGCATGGGTTCCACAACAATTCCACGCCTAGGTTCAATCAAGCCGCGGCCGACTTATCTTGGGGTCGTACTTTGGACTTGTTCAATCGCACTCTAAAATCATAGTTTTGCTTTCTTCAGAAAATCACCATGCAACCCTTTCATCTTGCGTTCCCTGTCACTTCCTTGGCCAAAGCTCGGGCTTTTTATGGTGAACTCTTAGGCTGCTCTGAGGGGCGCTCCAGCGAAGACTGGATTGACTTCAATTTCTACGGCCATCAAATTGTGGCCCACTTAAGCCCCTCTGAAGCAGGGCACCACAACACCAGTGCGGTGGATGGTGACAATGTGCCCGTGCGGCACTTTGGCTTGGTGATGGAAATGGGCCAGTGGGAATCGCTTGCCGATAAGCTGAAAAAAGCGGGGACTCAATTTGTCATTGAGCCGCACATTCGTTTCAAAGGTCAAGTGGGCGAGCAGGCCACCATGTTCTTCCTAGACCCCTGCGGCAATGCCGTGGAGTTCAAAGCCTTCGCCAACCCTGCCAGCTTGTTTGCCAAATAATGAAACGCTGAGGCCCCAGCAGTGGACCCGCGATAACTCACAGCGACTGCATCACCTTGGCGATGCAGTCGTTTGTTTGGGTGGCATCGATCCATCGCATGATGCAAACCAATTCGAGTTGAGGATCAACCCAAGTGACCGAAGATCCTGCACCAATTGCAAACCAGGAAGTACGGGGAGCATCTTTGAACAGCGCGCCCTCTCTGTTCAGCCAAATGAGATAGCCATAGTAGGGGGCAACAGTGCAGGGTTGCTGCATCATTGCCATCCATTTTGCCGACAAAATTTGCTGCCCTTCGCGGTGTCCATTGGCCATGAGCATCAGGCCAATTCGAGCCTGGTCCATGGCTGAAATTGAAATTCCGCCACCCCAATGACTGCCGCCCGGCACCGACATCATGCGCTGGCCGCAGACCTCCGTCCAACCTTGTTCATAACCCACCCATTGAAAATCATCGGTACAAGCGAGTGGTTTGCGAAAGTGATCCTCAAACACGTCTGGCAATGGACGTTTGAAGAGATGTAGCAAAGCCAAGGACAACTGATTGATGCGGACATCGTTGTATTCAAAGCGCGACCCCGGCTCGCCTAAGGACCTGGGATCGCCTTTTTTCCCTTCAGCTTTACCCGGTTGGTAATTCAGCCACCTGTAGCGATCAACTTGTTCGGGGATACCCAAGCAAGTACCTTCCCATTCGCTGGTTTGTTGCAAGAGGTGATGCCAAGTGATGCGCGACAAACGCTCGCCCTCAAAACCAATGCCAGGACATTGTTGAACAACCGGTTGATGGACATCCGGGAGGAGGCCTTGGTCAAACGCTAAGCCCGCCAGCAAAGCCAAATAGGTTTTAGCGACACTGAAGGTGAGGTCTGATCGGTGGGGCTCCCCCCATTTGGCCAGCAATTGATGTTTGTGAAAAAGCACCCCCGACACCGGACCTCTGCCATGAACGGGACCATACAAACGGTTGTAGGGCGGGGGATCAGCATCGTGAATACCCCAAGGGCTTGTCGTGTCTCTGGACCAAGAGGTCTCACATGATTGAATGAACTCAATGGCTGTTTCGAGTTGAGGTGTCATTGAACAACCAGGCGCTGCGTCAATTTAGAAAAACAAAAAATAACCATTGAGTGTGCTGATGAAGCCAAGTGACCCTAACACCGTACCTGCCCAATACAAAACAGGCATAGAGGCTACGATTGAAACGGAAAGCAAAACAATCGCAATTTGCAAAGCGCCTTCTGCATAATCAAACCAAGGGTCTTGTTGCATGGCGTGATCGCGGGTGGCCTCATGCGCTTTGGCTCTGACCATCAATTCTTTTTTGCCTTCTTTGGTTTCTGGTTCTGACTCATAG
>CANJOS010000065.1 GCA_947476015.1 Comamonadaceae bacterium
ATGCGTGCCGATTGTCCCTTGGTCGCAGCAGCGCCCACCGATTCAATCTTCTCAACCATTTTCTTTTGGAGTTGGAAGGGGGCTGCCCATAACTTGTTCATTCGCCCTAATTTGCTGGGGCTGGCCAAATGAACAAACAAGGTGTCCATGTCTGCTGTGATACGCGTATCACAAGTCAAATAACTGAGATCGGTATAAAGTTTGGCTGTCCGAGGGTTGTAATTACCAGTCGAAAGGTGGCCATAACGCTTCAAGGAACGCCCCTCCCGGCGCGTCACCAGCAGCATTTTGGCGTGCGTTTTGAGCCCCACAACGCCATAAACTACTTGAGCGCCAACCGACTCCAACTGCTCCGCCCAATTGATGTTGGCCTCTTCATCGAAACGTGCTTTGAGTTCTACCACCGCCGTCACTTCTTTGCCCCTTCTCACAGCCTCCTTCAAAAGACTCATCATGGCGGGATCACTGCCCGTTCGATAAATGGTTTGCTTGATGGCAAGAACATGAGGATCTTCAACAGCTTCCTTCAAAAATGCCAGGACGCCATCAAAACTTTCAAATGGTTGATGAATCAAAACATCACCCTCTTGCATTCGCGCAAAGACAGAAGCGCCTTGACTCAATTGCTTAGGGAAACTGGACTGGTAGGATGGAAACAACAGGGCGGGATCGGCAACCAAATCAATCAATTGACTTAGACGGACCAAATTAACTGGGCCTGCAGCACGGAACAATGCTGTAGGCGGTAACTTGAATTGATTCAGAAGAAACTCTGAAAGGTAATCAGAGCAACTGTCTGAGACCTCCACTCGCAGTGCCTGACCATATTGACGATGCTGCAAACCCTTGCGCAGTGCAGTGCGCAGGTTGTCGACTTCATCTTCGTCCACGGAAAGATCAGAGTTGCGCGTGACTCTAAATTGAGAAAATTGACCCACATGACGGCCTGGAAATAAATCAGCCAAATGCGAACGAATCACACTGGACAAAAGGACAAAGCAAGACCCCTTCCCCGAGACCTTGGATGGCAAGGGAATCACCCTTGGCAGAACACGGGGAACTTTCACAATGGCAATGTCATTGGTTCTGCCAAAAGCGTCTTTGCCCGACAACTGCACAATGAAGTTCAAAGATTTATTGGCAACTTGAGGAAAAGGGTGTGCGGGATCGAGCCCAACAGGCACTAACAAAGGTTTCACTTCACGGCGGAAATAATCTTTCACCCATTTTTTTTGAGCTTCATTTCGGTCACCGTGTGACAAAATTCGAATACCGGCTTTTTCTAAACTTGGCAATAAAACTTCGTTGTACAAGCTGTATTGTTCTGTCACTAAATTTCTTGCCGCTTCAAACACCGCTTCAAAGGTCTTCAGGTTGTAAACACCTTTCTTATCGTTGTTTCTAAAAGCGGCCATGTGCAAGTCAGCACGAACTTCAAAAAATTCATCCAAATTTGAAGAAACAATGCACAAATAGCGCAACCGCTCTAACAAAGGAACTTCTGGACGTTTGGCCCAATCTAAGACCCGCTCGTTAAACGCCAAAATACTGCCATCTCGATCCAAAAGTTCGATGGGAGCAGCTAAATTTTCGGCAGGCAGTTGTACGGGAGTGGTCACTTCAAGGCATCCAGTTTTAATTTAAACAAGTATCCCGCAGCGAATGTGGGTTGAGTTCATTCTTGCCAACATTCGTGACATATTTATGACATATTTATGATAGCCTTTAAATGGTGCAAGATAACCGGTGTTGCATCAAGCAATGGGCTTGATTCTGCGAAGAGGCACTGTCAAACGATTCAATTGCCAAAACCGAAAGCGCAACCAAATTTCTCGGACACAAAGGTGTGTCAACCATACAGCAAAGAATGAAAACACGATATCACTGAGAAAGTGGCCCCCCTGCGCAATTCGAACAAGTCCGATCAGGGAGCCTGAAAGCAAACCAATTGCTAACCAAAATGAACGACGCCTCTTTGTGCCAAGCATGCCGAATGCCATCAAGGCAAATCCAACTGCCGCATGGCCACTGACAAAAGAACAGTTGGTTTTACAAAATTGACTGGGCACAAACACCGGCACAAAGGCCGTACTTCCAGCGAATTCAATGACATCACGGGGCCGAGGTCGTCCCATACCGTCCTTTAATACAGTGTGGACGAGGATACCAATCCCTAGAACAACGAGAGTCACAAAAGCCGCGGACCTTCTCCACGTTCGTCGCGAAACAAGTGCAGGTTTGGCGACAGCAATGACCAATACACCTACGGCCATGAAAAAAAGAGATCTGCCTAGCCAAGGTACACCATGGTAGATAGCCATGACCCATCCCTCATTGTTAGACGGAAAGTTACCATGGCTGTCATAAAAAAAACTTGAAACCGAAATATCAAGAATGGGCCATGTGGTAAATATCAATCCAGCTAAAAATACCAAAGTGACAAACAGCAAGTGCGGGTGTCTTTTTTTCATCATTATTTTTCCTTGCAAGGAACTGAATCAGCGCATGTCAAACCAACAGACTTGACTGATGGCTTGACGACAGCCAGTGGACCTCGCGCTTCCACAACGGCCCAATCGCGCTGCCACTGAAAATCTGAAATTTTCACCAAGGCCCACTCCCCTTGACCTGGCGGACGCCTAGGCGATGCTTGTCCACGATAAGTTGCAAAGGAGGGGAAATGGACCCCCCATTGAACAATCGTGACCTTTTCATTGAAAGTAATGCGAGCCAGTTCATTGACTGGCCCCTGCAATGTCATGGCCCACCAAGGCAACACCAACACAGAGAGCATTGCAGATTGGAAGAGTGCAAAAGCCATGAAGCTTGTACCCGTCATAAAACTGACTTTTGAACTTCCAGAAATTCTGAGTAAATGTTTGAATAAAGCCAACACACACATCAAGAAGAAAATAAAGGGCACACCATATTTCATTTCAGTGACCAGTGAACCCAAGAGCAAATGTCGGTAAAAAGTATCGTTGATCACTTCCAGATGTTGTTGCAAATAGCCGGGCAAAAGAAGCAAGACAGACAATGCAGAAACGGCAATGACCCAAGTCAAATTCCAGAAATTGCGGCTGGCATTCATTGAAGCATGCGTCATCAAGATGCAGACCGCAGGTCCTGCATAAAGTAAGTAGTGAGGAAGTTTGGTGCTGGCGAAGGAAAAAAAGAAAAAGACAAACAAAAACCAAAGCCAGCAATATTTCAACACTGGATCTTGCCACTGAGATTTAAAGTTAAAAAAGGATCGAATGAACATTGGTGACCAAGGTAACCAAAGCAACGGAAGCACCACCATGAAATACAACAACGAACCCGAGTGCCCCTCCATACTGCCTGTAAAGCGCTCAATGTTGTGTTTCAATATGAAACCATCAATGAAGCCTTGCCCATGCCGAAGATATGCGTAGACATACCAAGGCCCAGCAACAATGAAGCAGATGGCCCATGATTTCATGTCGAGAAAAATGGCTTGAATTCGGATGCGATAGTTTGAATCGATCGCCCATAAACTGACCAAGGACCCCAAAGGCAAAAGAATTGCAACAGGCCCTTTGACAAGCAAACCTAAAGCAACCCAAAGCGCCACGCGCCGAGATTTTCGAAAGTCTTGACCGAACAACGCGCGACAAAGATCTACAAAAATAAGAACGAAAAATAAGCCCAGCAAAGCATCCGCAGTGGCTGTTCTTGCCATGGCCCAATGGCCCAAGCTTGTGACCGAAATAACTGCCAGCAAAGCAGCAGCACGGTGCCCCCAAAGCTCCCAAGCAAATCTAGCCAAGATCAAGGCAGATAACCAAGCAGCTAAAGCTGAAGGCAGTCTGAAAGCAAACTCGTTCACACCCAAAATTGATGCACTGATGGCCTGCAACCAATAAACGCCAATGGGTTTGTCAAATCGATCGACGCCATTCAGGGTGGTATGCCCCCAATCACTCGATTCAAGCATCTCGCGAGTCGCTTCGGTGAAGGCGCCTTCGTCAACATCGAAAAGCAATGTTTGGTGCAAGCCTAGCAACATCAGCCCTAAAAGAGCCAACGCACCCAGCAACCAATAGGCCTGGTTGTGATTGAAAAATTCAGTCTGCTTGATGCCAACCATCATCAACACCTACGTTGGATGCGCGCAAGGTATGGTAAGAGTTGAACTTACCTGCGTCGTAATAGGTTCGCATCAAAATTTCTGCTAGAACACCCGTGGTTAAAAGTTGCAAACCGCTGACCAAAGCAAAAAATCCGACAAACATCAAAGGACGGCTTCCAATCGATTCACCTGACAACTTTAAAATGCCAAGATAAGCCAAGATCAGCAAACCAAAGCCTGTCACGAGACTGCCCAGACCACCAAAGAAATGTCCGGGTCTTGAGCCAAACCTTAAAAAGTAATGAATTGACAGTAAATCAAGAAGCACGCGAAAGGTCCGCGAGAGCCCGTATTTAGACTGCCCTTTGGTTCGGGGGTAATGGGCCACTGCCATTTCAGCCATTCGGTCTGGTGAAGTAACCGTCGCCAGCCATGCCGGAATGAACCGATGCATTTCTCCATACAGTCGAACTTTTCTGAGAACGGGTGCCCTGAAAGCTTTGAGACTGCAGCCTAAATCCTGAAAGTGCAAACCACTGACTTGGCGAATCAAGCGATTGGCAAGTTTGGACGGAAACTTGCGCAACCAAAATCCATCCTGCCGGTTTTGTCGCCACCCAGCAACCATGTCCAAATCTTCGCTTAAAAGTTTTTCAACCAGTGCAGGTATATCTTGAGGATCATTTTGCAAGTCCCCATCCATGGTGACAATGACATCGCCACGGGCAGCATCAATTCCTGCTTGCATGGCGGCCGTTTGTTTGAAATTTCGCAATAAACGAATCAATCGAATATGGGGCCCCACTTTTTGAGCGTGAACCGACAAATTGAGCCAAGTTAAATCACGACTGCCATCATCAACCACAATCAATTCCCAGGGATGTGGGTAATTGATCAGCGCAGCGTTGACAGCCTCTATCAAATCAGCGGCCAATTCCTCTTCGTTGAACATGGGAACAACGACAGACAGCTTGTGAATGGAATAGTCCAAGTCTCTTGACTGTTGATTTGAATCAAGCATGTGAAATATCCGACTTCGATTTGAAATTTTTGAAGCGCATAGAACCCCATAAAAGAGCGACACCGGCACCTGTCAAGGAAATACAAAGAAAAAACAAGTGGGATACTAAAACGCTGGCCATCAGCAACTTGACATCAATCCATGGCAGGCCCAAGCCCACGCCAACACCCGCTTCATAAGTGCCCAATCCTGCAGGTCCCGACAGAGGCAAAAGTGCTGAAAGCTCACCGGTCAATGCCCCTTGGAGGGATCGCATGGTGCTCAATCCAGTCAGACTTTTTAAGAAAATGGTGACCACCGAAATTTTTGAAAGCCAATTTAAAACAGACCACAACCAACCCCAAGAAGTCGATCTTTGGTGCAAAAATGATCTCAATTGACTTACTAAAAATTGACGTGATTTCAACTTCTTCAGCCACCATTTTTTTGAAAATAAAAACATGGCAAACAAAAGAAATGCCAGTGCCAATTTAATCTGAATCGTTAAAAACGGCAGTATAAAAAAAGCAAACCCTAGCAAAACAACACCATCTTGGAAACGCAACCACAACAAGCTGCGAATACATTGTTGCCAGGAAACATCTATCAGCCGCCTGACCAAAACGGGATACCCCAGCTCTCCAATTCGAAAGGGCACTAGAACAATGGCAGCGTTGTGAATGAATGTCAGTTGTAAAGCATCAGCAAAGCGAATTTTTTCGTGTCGCTTCCATTCAGATTGAAATCTGACAGCCCTGAAAATAAAACTCAACAGCCACCCTGCTCCGCAAAATAAAATGATTCCAATTGGAATTTCAAGCAAAAGTTGACCCGTTTGAGTCCAATCAGAATTTCTAACGAGAGCATACAAAAGGACCAAGCAAAGAACCCAAAAGGAAAGTCGGTAGATTAGCTTTCGGATTCGAACATGAGGTTCGAATTGATCTTGAGTGATTGATGGCTTCATGCAATTGTCCAATTCAAGCGGTCTGTGCAAGGAAATAATTGCGAATCAAAAAAACTGCTCGCCACAAAGATAGGCAAGCCAGATTCAATTGAAAGAACTGAACCCAAAAAAAATCCGATTGAGGCACAGTGAGATGAAGAGCGATCAGAATATGCAGCGTGATCAACAGAACGATGCCTGACTTTTTCTGAAACCAGGCATTCCAGCTTGAGTGGCGTTCCCACGATTGAGCAATCATCACGACGGCAAGGCCCAAACCAGCGCCAGCAAAAACATCAGAAGGCCAATGTGCTCCAACTGCAACGCGAGCCCAAGCCACTAGTGCGCCAATGCAGACTGTCAGAGCCAAGAGCCATTGGCTTAATTTTCGAGTGCTGATTACTTTGCCAAGAATAAAGCAACAACAAATGGCTGCCAATGCATGCCCAGAAGGCATAGAGCTACTGACCAAAGGAGGATGGTCAATCAATGACAAACTTTCGATATTCAGAACACTTCCAGGTCTGGCCATTGGGTATGCCAACTTGATGGCATGAACGATCAATGCACCTGAAATCCATGTTTTGAGTATCCAAGATGTCATTTCACCCGGATGTTTTTCTACCCATAGCAAAATCAATAAAACAACCCAAGCATCGCCTCCAAGGTTCATCAGTGACCAGAACATGGGGGGCATGATGGGGCTTGCATGAATGGCAAGCATCCACTCAGGGTTGAGATTCAAATATAAAAACAAGAAGCTTACAGATACAAACGCACAGGCGCCAGCCCATAAAAAAAAGGGCTTATTTTGGATTAACAACAAGTTTTCAGGTGATTGAATCTTCATAAACAGGCAGTTGGCCGCAAATTCAAGTAAGACAGATTTATTTCAACCAAGTTTCATGACAATGTCATGAAACTTTTATAAATTAGTTTCATGAAAAGGAAAGTATTGGTTACTGGCGCCGCAGGTTTCATAGGTTCACGTCTGTCTTCTCACTTACAGACCTTGGGATACAAAGTAGTGGCCACTGACATCTATGAGTCAAAAAATCAGTTTTTTGATGTGGGTGATTCGCATCATTTGTACCTGCAGAAACTCAGGCAAGACAGAATCGAGCATTTTTTAAGGCGCCAGGACATCGAGTATGTCACTTGCGATATTTCTCACCAGGCATCAGTCGATCATTTGTTTCGGCGCGTCTGCCCTGACGTGGTGGTTCATTTGGCTGCGCAGGCGGGCGTGAGGCATTCTGTGAAGGCACCCATGGACTTCGTCAAGTCCAATTTGATGGGTTTTGCCCACGTGCTTGAATGTTGTCAGCAATTTAACGTTGAAGAATTTTTATACGCCAGCTCCTCCAGTGTTTACGGAGCGAGAACCAACGCACCGTTCAGTGAAACTGATCGCATAGACAGGCCAGAATCATTTTATGCCGCAACAAAAATGGCCAACGAAGCCATGGCATTTTCATATTATTCGCAATACAAAACACCTTCCTTAGGTATGCGTTTTTTCACTGTATATGGACCCTGGGGGCGCCCAGACATGGCACCCATGCTGTTCGCAGAAAAAATTCGCCGTCGGCAACCAATTCAACTTTTCGGAAATGGTTTATTGAAAAGAGATTTCACTTATGTTGGGGACACTGTTTTTGCCATCACACGGATGATTGAATTGGGAGTTAGCAAAAGTAAGGCAAACATTGTGAACGTTGGCCACGCCAACCCTATCCAGGTCACAGAGTTTGTTCAGACTCTCTCTGAATGCTTAGACATGACACCCGTGATAGAGTTGGCGCCGATGCAGGTATCTGATGTCCCATTGACATGCTCAAATGACGAAAAACTATCCTCTTTAATTGGGGAGTGGCCTCATACGCCCTTGAAAGAGGGTCTTACAAACATGGTTCATTGGTTGTCTGAGCGACATCACTGAAAGCGAACTAAAGATGAACCTGATCCAGAAAAGCATCAAGAATGAATTGACTCGAAACTTTGGAGGTTCAACTGTCATTTTGTTCACGATTGTGATGACCATCATACTGATTAGAATTTTGGGTCAAGCATCCAAGGGGCAGGCAGATCCTTCTGAGGTGATCCTATTGATCGGATTGAATGGCATTGGCAACGCTGCACCTATCTTAATTTTGAGTCTGTTTATTTCTGTGGTCTACACATTTTCACGAATGTATTTGGACAGCGAAATGGTCATTTGGTTTTCAAGTGGCATCAGTTTGAGCTATTTTTTGAAGCCTTTGGCCAAATTTTCTTGGCCGATCATTGTGGCGATCACACTTCTTTCAGTAGGGGCTTGGCCCTGGAGCAATACACAAACACAACTGTTGAAAAATAAATTTGAAAGCAGGAGTGACATTGAAAGAGTTGCACCTGGGAAATTTCAGGAGTCCTCTTCCCAAGGTTTGGTTTTCTTCATAGAGAAAAAGAAACAAGATGACGATCTGGCAAGCAGTGTCTTCATCTCCAAAGTAGAGGGGGAAACTGAAACAATTACCACTGCGAAAGCCGGCATCGTTGAATTCATCAGTGGGGAAAAATACATCGCACTGACCAAAGGTCAACAAACCATATTGAACCATTCAACGGGGGAAACCAGAATCACTGAATTTGATAATTTCAAATACTGGATTAACCCCATTGGAAAACAAATTTTGACTGGCATTCAAAGTCAGATGCTGAGTACTTTTGATTTGATCGTCAGTCCCGACAGCATCAATCGAGGAGAATTATTTTGGCGCATTGGCTTAATTTTATCTGCGATCAATCTCGCCATGCTGGCCATACAAGTCTCAAGCGTGAATCCGAGGGTTGGAAGGAGCTACTCACTTGCAATGGCACTCCTTTGCTTCTTCGGTTACAACAACATGCTCAACATCGGCAAGCGTTTGATTGCTGAAAAAACCTTCACGTTTGGAGAGATGATGCTCATGCTCCACGGAACTGCAAGTTTGATCATCTTAATTTGGTATCTGCATACTGAATTTAATTTGAGCTGGAGAAGATTCATTGCGTCTCCAACTGCAAAGTTAAATGCTTAGCCTCCGCTTTCAGAATTGGAGCCTCAAAGCAAGTATTTGTAAAAACGTCGAATTGACCGCTTAAATACACCCCCTGGTTCGAGGGAGTGATGAGCAAATCAACGGCCAAAATTTCATAAAAAATACATCCAAACGTCACAACAACGAAATCTTTGCATCACAAAATGAACGAAGACCAAGGAGATCTTCATGAAAATTTCAATCGTGGGCGCAGGTTATGTCGGATTGGTGACGGGGGGATGTCTTGCTGAACTGGGGCACCAAGTCATGTGCATTGACAGCGATGCAGACAAAATTGCAACCCTGAATGCTGCTGGCTTGCCTATCTATGAACCGGGCCTTCAAGAACTGATCACTCGCAATCGCGCTGAAGGCCGAATTCAATTCACGACCGATATGGCAATGGCAGTAGAGCATGGCGACGTGATCTACATTGCGGTGGGTACGCCATCGAAAGAAGATGGCTCTGCCGATTTACAACATGTATTAACCGTTGCTTCGCAAATCGGCCGTCATCTTAAAAAGTTCAAAGTCATTGTCAATAAGTCGACTGTGCCTGTCGGTACAGCCTACCGAGTCCAGAAATGCTTAGAAGTCGAACTTGAGAAACGTGGCATTCAAGAATCACTGTTTGAAGTGATTTCCAATCCTGAGTTTTTAAAAGAAGGCGCAGCCATCAAAGACTTCATGCACCCTGATCGCATTGTGATTGGCTTGGACGATGGCCCTAATTACAAGACGGTTCATCAAAAAATGGAGTTGCTGTATTCCAGTTTTAACCGTCACCATGCTCGAACCATCTGGATGGATGTGCGGAGTGCCGAGCTGACTAAGTATGCCGCCAATGCAATGCTAGCCACCCGCATATCCTTCATGAATGAAATTGCGAATCTGTCAGATTTACTGGGTGCAGACATTGACAGTATTCGCCGTGGTATTGGTGCCGATCAACGCATTGGGCACGACTTTTTGTACGCGGGGACTGGTTACGGCGGAAGTTGCTTTCCAAAGGACACGCGCGCTTTGATACAAACCGCGCTTGACTGCGGAAGTCAGATGAAAGTCGTTACAGCTGTTGAAAATGTCAATGATCAACAAAAAACATTGCTTGTTTCACGACTGACCCATTATTTTGGCAATGATTTGTCTGGGCTTAAGTTTGCTGTCTGGGGGCTGGCATTCAAGCCCAACACCGACGACATGCGTGAAGCGCCAAGTCGATTGATCATCCAAGAATTGTTGTCTCGGGGCGCACACATCAGCGCGTTTGATCCATTAGCCGCCAATGAAGCTCATCAGGCTCTCAAACAAGACATTCATTCCCAAGATGATTTGAGCCGTTTGCAAATGGCTGAATCAGCCTACGAAGCTGTAAGCAATGCAGACGCATTGATTGTTGTCACTGAATGGAAAACGTTTCATCATCCAGACTTCGATGCCCTGAAAGCTTCTATGAAACAAGCCTTGATTTTGGATGGTCGAAATTTGTACGATCCTTCAATGCTTGAGGAAATGGGCATTGCCTATCAAGGGATTGGTCGCAGAAACCAACTGGCTCTCAACTTCAAACCTTCACACCAAACGAAAGTTGAAACGTCTCTGGCATAAGCCATGCCTCAAGGCTTTTACTATCTGATCAGCGCACAATTTGCATCTGGTCTAGCTGACAACGCGCTCCTGATTTTAGGGATAGCTTTGCTCAATGAGCAAGGCTATCATGGCTGGTGGGCGCCGTTGCTCAAGTTCTCATTGACCCTCTCTTATGTCTTTTTAGCACCTTTGATGGGTCCTTTGGCCGATGCATTCTCAAAATCCAAATTAATGTCTTGGATGAATGCCATCAAAGTCATGGGTGTTGCTTTGATATTTACAAATCTGCACCCCATGCTGTCGTTTGCAGTCGTAGGGATCGCAGCCTCCGCCTATGCACCCGCAAAGTATGGATTGATCACTGAAACGGTGCCCCCAGACCAATTGGTCAAAGCCAATGGATGGATTGAGGTCTCGGTGGTGATGTCTGTTATTTTGGGAACGGCTTGTGGGGGACTTTTAGTGGCCTCCAAAAATATAAATTTCATGCAGTGGCTCAATTTTGAATTTATCAATGCCTTGAACTTGAAGATTCAAACACAGTATGCAGCGCCTTTGCTTTGTCTGGCCATCATTTACGGCGCAGCGGCTTTATTGAACCTTGGAATTCCAGTTGTGAAAATGACGTATGTTCAACTCAGCATGCATCCCATCGCATTGTTTAAAAACTTCTTGAGCAGCAATCTGATTTTGTGGCGAGATCCAATTGGCAGAATATCATTGGCTGTCACAACCTTGTTTTGGGGAATTGGTGCAGTGGTTCAATTTGCTGTCTTGCTGTGGGCAGAAGAGTCATTGAACATGCCATTGGAAAAGGCCAGTTTACTTCAAGCCATTGTAGCGTTTGGTGTCATTTTAGGTGCCGGCGTTGCTGGAAGATGGGTGGCATTGAACCAGGCTTTCAAAGTACTTCCATTGGGTCTTTGGCTAGGCATCTCCTTACCCGCTCTTGCTTTCTCAACAACACTTTGGATTGCTATTCCCTTGATGCTCATCACCGGCTTTGCAGGTGGGATGCTCATGGTCCCCATGAACGCGGTATTACAAAATAGAGGCTATCAACTTCTAACGGCTGGCAGATCTGTGGCGGTACAAGGCTTCAATGAAAATGCCAGTGTGATGCTGATGCTTGGAATTTACACCGCACTGCTTGCACTGTCGGTGCCGCTCACATGGGTGATGATTATTTTAGGGACTGCCATGACTCTGGGCATGTTTTACTTGCTTCGCATGGCCTCAAGCAAAACAGACTCCACTTGTTCTGAAATCTGATCCCAATCGAGGCTGACCACCTGCTGGCGGGTCTTTTGCGCAACGGATTCGAGCAATTCTAAGTTTTTAAAAATGGAGACTGCTTCCAAGGCAAAGCCTGCCATGTTGTTTTCAGGCACCAACCAGCCATTGCCAGCATGCGTTACCCAATCTCTCGCTGCGGCGCAGTCATAAGCCAGCACAGGCACCCCACTGGCCAGGGCTTCTAAGGTGACATTGCCAAATGTTTCCGTCTGACTTGGAAATACGAAGAGATCTGAGCTTGCGTAATAAGTGGCCAACTCTGTTTGGGGCAACATGCCAGGGAAAATAATATGGGGATACCTTTGTTGAAATTGCAATTTCAATGGGCCATCGCCCACCATGACCAATTTAAAGTCAGCGTCCATTGCACTCAATGCTTCATAAGTTTTAAGGACTTGCTCCAGGTTTTTTTCAGGGGCCATTCGACCTACTGAAATCAGAACTTTTGTTTTTTCTGTCACACCCCAAGATAACCTCAATGCTAGATTTCGCTTAGAAAGGTTAAATAGCTTTGTGTCGACACCTCTTGCGACAACCTTCAAATTTTGAAAACCGTTTTCAGCCAAGGTTCGCATCAATTCTTGAGTCGGCACCATGGTACATGCCGTTGCATTGTGAAATTTTCTGAGATACGCCACGATTGGTTTGCGCAGCCACCCAATCCCATAGTGTTTCGAGTAGCTCTGAAAATTGGTTCTGAAGTCGGATGTCACAGGAAGCTTTAAAACCTTGGCTGCTTGCAATGCAGACCAACCCAGGGGGCCTTCTGTTGCAATGTGAACGACATCCGGCCTTCGCAGAGTCCAAGTATTGATCAAGGTTTTTTTACTGGGCAAGCCCAATTTCAATTGAGGATACCTGGGGATAGGCATACCACGCATCAACACTTCTTCAAGTTGAGAGTCACTTGAAACTTCATCAATTTTGTTCTGCCGTGGTCTGATCAGCTGAACATCATGATTTCTAGCCCTCAAGCCCTGTACCAACTTAGCCAAGGTAACGGCAACACCATTGACCTCAGGTGGCCAAGTTTCTGTTACAACAGCAATTCGAAGTGAAGGCTGAATGGCTGGGTACACTTCCAAAACGATTGAGTTATCTGCAGCATTTTCCATTTCTTTATCATCAAGACAAGATTTAACAAATTGATGACAATTCAAATAAATAATTAGATTTCTATGAAATTTCCGTGACAATGAAAACTTGTCATTGAATTTTCATGAAATTCTTTAAAGATATCTCTGTGCACAATTGGTGCAAGCGTGTACTGCCATTAGGAGACAATGTGACTACATTTTTTGAAGCTTTGAGAATTCAACGTTTTGATGATCACCGCTATTACCACCACAGCAGAATCAATCAAACACTGCACTTCATCAGTGCGATCAGTTTCGTAGTGGCCTATGCGTTTCTTCTCATTGATCCTGTTATTTCAGCATTGATTGCATGGCTTGTTTCCATGACAACCAGACAATCAGGACATTTTTTCTTTGAACCCTTGGGTTACGACGAAATTAATCAGGCCACCCATGAGTTTAAAGAAGAAATTAAAGTCGGTTACAACCTGAATCGAAAAATTGTATTGCTCAGTATCTGGGCCATTTTGCCAATGTTGCTTTATGTTCAACCGGGCTTGTTTGGCATGATTGAGCCTTGGGGAACTCTCACTGAATGGGTTCGCCAAGTCGGTGGAGCTTGGCTTATTTTAGGAGTGGCTGGTTTGCTTTTCAGAACCTTTCACTTGTTCATCTTGAAAGATGTTCAAACAGGTTTGGTTTGGATGACCAAAATCATCACGGATCCTTTCCACGACATTATTTTGTACCATAAGGCGCCCTTGTACTTACTCAAAGGTGAGTTAATGGACAACAACCCAAAACAGATGTACCACTGATTGCAATATGTATTTCAAAGCCGCTTTTTGAAAAGCGGCTTTTTTTTGGGAAAGTTATTATTTTGAAAAAAAAATTAGTCAAATTCACGACCAAGGCTTTGCTTTTTTTGGCAGAAAAATCAATGCTGTTCTTGCCAATTTTCTTTGGGTTAATTTATTTAAAACCAAAATACATTTTGGAATACCGTTCAACACTTTCTAAACTTCGAGTACACCACAAGGCTCTGGCTCAAGGCCCTGTTCAGCGTTATTTAGAAAAAGTATGGTCTATTCGTGGCGATTCAACAGAAAGCATTTCTGGTTCATGCACCCAATGTGGGAACTGCTGTTTGAATAAACAATGTGCATTTCTTGAAGCTACAAACGATGGCAGATACTTGTGTGGGGTCTACAACTCGCCCTTTCGAAAACTTTCAAACTGCGGTTCGTTCCCAATTTCAAAAGAAGACATTGACCGCTACGAATGCCCTGGCTACTTTGCTTCTCAAAGATTAACGATCCCCATCGGTATATTTAAATATGAGCCACCCTTGAAAACACCTGAAAATTCATTTTCAAAGGAATCAAGATTTCATTTTTGGAAGTAAAGAATTCCAAGCTGTCCTGAAAATATATCTTTGGAATGTGAAAAATTTCTATTTGCACCCACATCATGGTAGTAAGAAAGTGACGAATACCAAGCCCAATTTTTATTCATAGATTGTTTGAAGGTTGCACCAGTGTTTAATTTACCAATTCCCGTTTTAGCCGGGATGATTTCCATGATTTGCTGCGCTGCTGATTGTGAATTTCTCCAATGCTCAGCAGTGGCCCAACGGCCACCGATATTCATGATCAACTCGCTTTGAGAAAAAACAGGCCACGTATAAAAAAGCCCCAAATTCAAAGTAGAGCTATCGCCTTGCTTAAGTACATCTTGAGTGAAATCGATTCCAACTCCCCAATTTTTATCAAGTTTGTGATTGATAAGCGCCCTGAATCGAATGGTATTTTTACCGTTCTCAAAAAGATCGTTGGATTCACCGGTGCTAACGTTATAAGCGCGAACTGATAGCCCTATGGTTAAGTCCTTATTTTCAATCAGTTGGTAGCTCAATGATGGCTCATTACCAGGTTGACTCACGCCTAGCCATGTTTTCTTGTCGCCGATACCCAGCCGCCATTTTCCATAGCGAAGTCCTATGACAGGCCTTATTTTTGCTGAGTCTGCTCCAGCGGCCATGTCGGTTGACTTAAGCCTAAGGCCCAATGTGTAGCTGAAATGATCACTGTCACCGATTGAAGCGATGCTTTCACTTGCAATTTCCTCAGCAAAGGCTGAGCTCGTTGCCATGACAAGCAAGAATGTGAATCGAGCGAATGGTGATGTGTTCAAAATGATTCAGTTGAATAGAACAGTTCTTTTTTATCTCATTTCAATGAAAAAAATATGACAATAAAAAA
>CANJOS010000066.1 GCA_947476015.1 Comamonadaceae bacterium
CAAAAAAGCCCCCGCTAAAAAGCGCACCCCAAATGCTGCTTTCATGAAGGCTTTGACACCAAGCGCCGCTTTGGCCGCTGTGGTGGGTGCTGCCCCGCTACCACGGACTGAAGTAGTGAGCAAGCTGTGGGTCTATATCAAGAAGCACAACCTGCAAGACAAAGTCAACAAGCGGAACATCAACGCTGACGACAAACTCAAAGCCATTTTTGGCAAAGCACAAGTCACCATGTTTGAATTGGCTGGCTTGATCGGCAAGCACCTGAAATAATTCAGTGTTAACCGAATGAAAAAAAGCCGGGTCACCCCGGCTTTTTTTTACCAAAATCAGATCACGTCATCACGCTTTTCTTTTCAAAGCACTTTGTGTCACTGCAGACAAGGTGCCCCGCGTTGTAATGACCTCTGGGTCCAGCATGATTTCAATCAAAGTGCCTTGTTTTCGCTTTAAGGCCGCCATCAGGGCTGGCTCGAACTCCTCCGTTTTCAAAATTCGAATGCCTTCGTAGCCATAGGCCTTCGCCAAATCTGCAAAGTTGGGATTGCTCAAATGCGAGCCCAAGTTGTGAGTTGGAAACTCTCTCTCTTGGTGCATTCGAATGGTGCCATACATGCCATTGTTCAAAAGCACCACAATCGATTGGGCGCCATGCTGAGTGGCTGTTGCCAATTCTTGTCCGTTCATTAAAAAATCGCCATCACCGGCAATGGTGAAAACCACCCGCCCTGTCAAAATTGATGCCGCTACGCCAGCAGGAACGCCATAGCCCATGGCTCCCACCGTTGGTGCCAATTGAGTTTTAAATCCTTTGCTGAGTCCGTGGTGCTTGAAATAACGGTGTACCCAACTGGCAAAATTTCCTGCGCCATTGGTCAGGACGGCATCGTCTGGCAGGTGCCGTTGCAAGGCAGCGATGACTTCAGGCATGTTGACCAAGCCGCTGTCAGAGTCTGCTGTCAAACCTGGAAGCAATTGGGGCTTTGTATTCTCAAGGTAATCGGCGTTGGTTTGAGCCGCCCAATCGGTCCAGGGAACTTGCGGGGGGGCGGTCAATACTTCTAAACTTCTGGCAGCCGCATTCATGGTGGCACAGATGGCTAAATCAGCGTGATAGACCCTGTTCAACTCTTCCGCGCTGGCATGAATGTGAACCAACTTTTGCTTTGGCTTTGGAACCTCTAAAAGGGTGTAACCACTCGTGGTCATCTCTCCTAACCTGGGGCCAATGGCCAAAATCAAGTCACTGTCTTTGATGCGTTGCGACAGCTTAGGATTGATTCCGATGCCGACATCTCCCGCATACAAGGGGTGAAAATTATCGAATGTGTCTTGAAATCTAAAGGCATTGCCCACAGGCAACTGCCAGTTTTCTGCAAATCTTTGAAGCGCTTGCGCCGATTGTGGGGTCCACCCGCCGCCGCCCGCAATCACAAACGGCCTCTGAGCCGCCATCAGCATTTCCCGCAACTTTCGCAAACTTCCAGGGTCACTCCAAGCTTCTACCGGTTCTAATTTGGGCAGCGGCCGCGACACAACCTCATGGGTCAACATGTCTTCTGGCAAGACCACGACGACCGGCCCAGGACGGCCGTTCATGGCCGCGGCAAAGGCCCTGGCCACATACTCGGGTATGCGTTTGACATCATCAATGCGCTCAACCCTTTTGGCCATGCCTTTGGTACTGGGCCCAAAAAAAGAACAGAAGTCGACTTCCTGAAACGCTTCACGGTCTCGGGTCTCTGCTGCGACGTCACCCACAAACAAGACCATGGGCGTGGAATCTTGAAACGCTGTATGAACGCCAATTGAGGCGTTGGTGGCCCCAGGGCCGCGTGTGACAAAACAAACGCCAGGACGCCCCGTTAAACGCCCCTGCGCATCAGCCATAAAGGCAGCGCCACCTTCCTGCCGGCAAGTGACAAACTGAATTTGATCTTGGTAGCGATGAAAACCATCCAGCACCGCCAAGTAACTTTCACCTGGAACGCCAAAGACATGGGTCACGCCCTGTGCTATCAGGCACTCCACCAACAGGTGCCCACCCAATTGGGTCGGTACCCCTGACTTGTCCAATTTGACATTTTGATCGCTCATAGGGCCTCGCAAAGTGAAGGTCGCATGATACTTTCAAAGCTGCGCTTGCAGTGCAAGTTGAGCCAACTTCAGCTCACGGCCCGGTCAAACTTGAAGACGCCTGGATCCTTCACGGGGTCGACGTCAACAGGAATGACCGACTTAGGCAAGAACTTGCCTTCCAACAACAGCTTAGACAATGGATTTTCAATCCTTTGTTGAACAGCACGCTTCAATGGGCGGGCACCAAACACAGGATCAAAGCCTACTTTGGCAAGTTCAGCCAAAGCAGCCGTTGAAACCTCAAGGTGCAAGTCCATTTTGGCCAAACGCGCCTGCAGAATTTGCAATTGAATTTTGGCAATCGACTCAATGTGCTTGGCATCGAGGCTGTGGAACACAACCGTTTCGTCAATGCGGTTTAAAAACTCAGGGCGGAAATGATTTTTAAGTTCTCCCCACACGGCATCTTTGATGTCTTCATTGGGCTGACCCACCATGGATTGGATCAAATGTGAACCAATGTTGGAGGTCATCACGATCACTGTGTTTTTAAAGTCAACAGTACGGCCTTGCCCATCGGTCAAACGGCCGTCATCCAAGACTTGCAACAAAACATTGAAGACATCGGGGTGGGCTTTTTCAACTTCATCTAACAACAGCACGGCATAAGGCTTTCTGCGAACGGCTTCAGTGAGGTAGCCGCCTTCTTCGTAGCCCACATAGCCGGGTGGCGCACCAATCAAGCGAGCGACGGAATGTTTCTCCATGAACTCACTCATGTCCATCCGAATCAAATGATCTTCACTGTCAAACAAAAATCCAGCAAGTGCCTTGCACAACTCTGTTTTGCCAACACCCGTTGGGCCTAAGAACAAGAATGAGCCCGTCGGCCTTTGTGGATCGGACAAACCTGAGCGAGAACGGCGAATGGCATGCGACACTGCTGCAATGGCTTCGTCCTGACCCACGACACGCTCGTGTAACTTGACTTCCATTTGCAGTAATTTTTCACGCTCGCCCTGCATCATTTTGGAAACGGGAATGCCTGTGGCACGACTGACCACTTCTGCAATTTCTTCCGCACCCACTTGTGTTCGCAATAATCGCGGCGCAGCCCCTGCTGCCGGATTAAGTTCGTTGGCTTGCGTCTCTTTTAAAAGCTTTTCAAGCTCAGGTAATTTGCCATATTGCAACTCGGCCACTTTATTGAAGTCGCCTTTTCGGGTGAGTTCATCAATTTGCTGTCTCAACTGATCGATTTTTTCACGAACATTTTGACTGCCCTGGGCTTGCGCTTTTTCTGTCTTCCATATTTCTTCCAAATCGGCCGCCTGCTTTTTCAGGCTGACGATTTCCTCTTCAATCAAGCCCAAGCGTTTTTGCGACGCTTCATCAGCTTCTTTCTTCACAGCTTCACGTTCAATTTGAAGCTGAATCAGACGGCGATCGAGCTTGTCAATGACTTCAGGTTTGGAGTCAATTTCAATTTTGATCTTGGAGGCTGCTTCGTCAATCAAGTCGATCGCCTTATCAGGTAAAAATCGGTCTGTGATGTAGCGGTGACTTAACTCGGCAGCCGCCACAATGGCGGGGTCGGTAATGTCGACCCCGTGGTGAATTTCATATTTTTCTTGCAAGCCCCTCAAAATGGCAATGGTGGCTTCAACGCTGGGTTCACCCACCAAAATCTTTTGAAAGCGCCGCTCTAAAGCTGCGTCTTTTTCAATGTACTTGCGGTACTCATCCAGCGTCGTTGCGCCAACACAATGCAACTCACCTCTGGCCAGGGCGGGCTTGAGCATGTTGCCAGCATCCATGGCACCTTCTGCTTTGCCTGCGCCTACCATGGTGTGCAATTCATCAATAAAGACTATGTTTTGACCTTCATCTTTGGCCAACTCATTCAACACAGATTTCAATCTTTCTTCAAACTCACCCCGAAACTTAGCGCCCGCCAACAGAGAGGCCATGTCCAAAGACAAAACACGTTTGCCCTTCAAGGAGTCGGGAACCTCACCCGCCACAATGCGCTGAGCCAAGCCCTCGACAATGGCTGTTTTGCCCACGCCAGGCTCACCGATGAGCACGGGATTATTTTTAGTCCGCCGTTGCAAAACCTGAATGGCTCTCCGAATTTCGTCATCGCGGCCAATGACCGGATCGAGTTTGCCCATGCGAGCACGCTCGGTTAAGTCAAGGCAATATTTTTTGAGAGATTCGCGTTGCCCCTCTGCGTCAGCACTGTTCACGTTCTGTCCTCCACGCACTGCATCCACAGCAGCTTCCATACTTTGACGGCTGAGCCCAGCCGCTTTGACTGTTTTTCCCAGTTCCGATTTGCTATCGGCGAGGGCCAACAAAAAGAGCTCGCTGGCCACAAAAGCATCCCCTCGCTTGAGGGCTTCCTTTTCTGCAGCTTGAAGCAGTTTCACCAATTCGGGACCCACTTGAACCTGATCTTGCCCAGTCACTTGTGGCAGTCGGTCAACAGCCGAATGCGCGGCGGCCAAGATCGAGGCCATGTTAACCCCAGCTCTTTGCAGCAAGGCCTTAGGACCATCTTGCTGCTGAAGCATGGCCAACAACACATGGGCTGGGTCAATGTAAGCGTGGTCTTTGCCAAGGGCCAAGCTCTGCGCATCCCCCAAAGCTTCTTGGAATTTAGTGGTGAGTTTGTCAATTCGCATTTGAATCTCCTATGACTCACCATTTTGGGACGTTCAGCCTATTTTTCAAGAGCCTGCATGATTTGGAGGATTTATCGAACCTCCAGTATTAAAATAAGAGTATGAACATTCATCAAATGTCAGTCCAATATGACGATCGCCAAGATCGCCTGGCGCTGCGGGTTAACAACCAAGACAGTCAAGAATTCAGGCTATGGCTCACCCGAGCTATGACCTTGAGACTCCTGCCCCATTTGCAGGCCTCGGTCGTTCATCTTGAATCGCGCGACCCCCAAGTGATGGCCACGGACACCACTGCACAACAAATGTTGGCAGAACTGAAACGTGAAAATTTTTTGTCGCAGGCTGATTTTTCAACCCCTTTTGCTTCACAAAATCTCCAGTTACCCTTGGGTGAAACACCCATGTTGGTAACCGATGTGCAACTCAACCTGCAAAACTGCGGCAGCCTCAAGCTCTTGTTCCTAGATAAAAGTGGCGACAATGCGAGTGGCTCATCCTGTGAATTTAACCTCCAAGCATCTTTGCTCCACGGTTTGCTGCATCTGATCGAACAAGCGCTCAAAAAAGCGCAATGGCAGCAACCTGATTTTCCCCAGCGCACCGAAGGCGCAGAATCAGCCCCTTCTGAGCACCCGACTTACCGTCATTGATCAGCGTTGCGTGCCTCTATGCCCCATCTGAGCATCGCAGCATCGTCACTGCTGCGTGCGTCAACCCACTTAGAGCCTGCTGGTGTTTCTTCTTTTTTCCAGAATGGCGCGTGGGTTTTGAGGTAGTCCATCAAAAACTCGCAGGCCTTGAAACTTTCACCGCGGTGCGCCGATGTCACGGCTACCAACACGATTTGATCCGTGGGCTTCAAGGCACCCACACGGTGAATCACACGGGCTTGAAAAAAATCAAATCGTTGGTGGGCTTCATCAATCATGGCCTCAATAGACGACTCTGTCATGCCTGGATAATGCTCCAGCGCCATCGACATCACTTGGTCAGTATCTTGTCCCGAAAGCATTCTCGTGTCGCGAACAGTCCCCACAAAACTGCAAATGGCGCCGACCCTGAGGTCCGATTTGCGCATCAGCGCCAACTCATGGGACACATCGAAGTCTTGCGTTTGAATGACGACTCGCACGCTCATGTTTCAGCCGCCAGTAACAGGTGGGAAAAATGCCAACTCAGCAGGCGCTTGAATGGCGGCGTCCTCGTTCACCATGACATGATTGAGCGCCATGCGAACAGCCTGATCGCGTTGCAGGCAAAGGTAGCGCCCGCCTTTGGCAAGAAGCTCGTTCCGCACCTCCCCGACAGTTTGGGCCGATGATTGAATCTCTTCTTGAGACAGGCCGATTGACTCTCTCAAAGAAGCAAAGTAGAGAATTTTTAAATTCATTGCAGCCAATCTGAGAAGGGATAAAAGCGGACCCAATCGCCACACTGAATGGCGTGAGAGCTGGGATTGTCCACCACGCCATCACCCCAGACCACTGACGTTAAAACACCGGAGCTTTGATTCGGAAATAAATCCAATCCTCCTGATCTGTTTCTCTTCACACGCAAAAATTCGCGGCGTTTATCAGGCTTTGGAAAGTCAAAATGCGCTTGCAATGTATAGGGCTCAGTGTGAGTGACTTGAACCCCCTGCAGCGCCATCAAAAAAGGGCGCACTAACAATTGAAAGGTCACAAAGCTTGAAACAGGATTGCCGGGAAGACCCATAAAATAAGCCGCGCGGCCACTCGCGGCATCAGAAATATTGACAGCGCCAAACGCAAAAGGTTTGCCTGGTTTCATTGAAATTTGCCACAAATTCAAACTGCCTAATTTTTCGACAGCAGGCTTAACGTGATCTTCCTCACCCACCGACACACCGCCACTGGTCAAAATTAAATCATGGCCTGCGGCCGCATCTCGCAAGACTTGAAGCGTCTTGTCAAGTTGATCGGGAACGATGCCTAAATCAGTCACCTCGCAACCAGCCCGGACCAACAGTGCGCGCAAGAAAAACCGATTTGAATTGTAGATCGCACCTGGGCGCATGTCTGCTGGCGCAACGTCACCAGGCATGACCAACTCGTCACCGGTCGAAAACAATGCCACTTTGGGCTTGCGCATCACGCGAACATTGGCAACACCAATACTGGCTGCCAAGCCCAAAGCTGCAGGATCAAGCTTGGTACCTGATGACAAGACCACAGCACCTAAGGTCACATCCTCCCCACTCCGACGTATCCATTGCCCCAAACGCGGAACAATGTTCAAAATGATTTCTGCGGGTACCCCGTTTTGGCTTTGACGAGGATCCGAAACGCCTGAAGTCAGAGTTTGTGTGTCCTCTTGCATGACCACAGCATTGGCACCATCAGGAACAGGTGCACCCGTGAAAATACGCGCAGCCTCTCCAGGCTTCAAGGCTTGGCCATGCTGCCCTGCTGGAATACGCTGCGTGACCAGCAAGCGGGTACCTGCTGCGAGGACATCTTCAACACGCAGCGCGTAACCATCCATTGAAGAATTGTCCTGCGGCGGAACCTGAAGTTCCGACACCAGATCCTCGGCCAAGCTGCGGCCATCTGCCAACCCTGTCGGAATCAACTCTGTCTCAGCAATCGCCTGCGCATGGCTCAAAAGAAAGGCCAATGCCTCGTCCAAGGACATCAAGGGCGGGCGCTTGGCGGCTTGATCTGTTGACATTGGCTCAATCGCAGTGCTTGACAATATAAGCTTTGACCGCATCCACCGAAAGCGGCATCACATGGACACGCCTTGGCAGCAATTCAATGCCTTCAAACTTCGCAGGACAATCAGGCTGCCGGCCTAAGGCCTCCACCAGGCTTGCCGCAAATTTAATGGGCAACGCAGTTTCTAACACCAACATGGGCACCCCTGGCTTGGCCAATGGAATCGCAACTTTCAGCCCATCTGCGGTGTGGGTGTCAATCATGATGCGATTGTCTGCAAAAATATCTTGAATGGTTTTGAGGCGGTCTGCATGCGTGCTCTTGCCACTCAAAAATCCGAATTTTGATTGTGCAGCCTCAAACAAGGGGTCTTGGCCAAGGTCAAATTGTCCCTGCTGATTCAACTGGTCGTGAAACAAGTTCTTGGTGCGTGCGGCATCACGCTGCAGCAAATCAAAAACAAAACGTTCGAAGTTACTTGCCTTGGAAATGTCCATGGAAGGGCTGGAGGTCTCATGGGTATCAGCCGAGCCCCGAACCCTGTAAACACCAGTTTTAAAAAACTCATCCAACACATCGTTTTCGTTGGTGGCCACAATGAGTTGCTCAATGGGCAAGCCCATCATGCGCGCCACATGTCCTGCGCAAACGTTTCCAAAATTACCGCTTGGCACACTGAAACTCACCTTTTGTGAATCGCTGTGAGTGGCTTGAAAATAGCCCGCGAAATAATACACAACTTGCGCCAACAAACGCGCCCAATTGATGGAGTTCACAGTGCCAATTTTGTATTTGCGCTTGAAATCCAAGTCATTGCTCACTGCTTTGACAATGTCTTGACAATCATCGAAAACGCCTTCAATGGCAATGTTGTGAATATTCTCATCCAACAGACTGAACATTTGCGCTTGCTGAAACGGGCTCATGCGGCCTTGAGGGCTGGTCATGAAAACACGAACGCCTTTTTTTCCACGCATCGCGTATTCCGCTGCGCTACCCGTATCACCCGAAGTGGCGCCCAGAATATTCAACTCCGCATTGCGCCTTGCCAACTCGTATTCAAACAAGTTGCCTAACAGCTGCATGGCCATGTCTTTGAAGGCCAAAGTGGGGCCATTGGACAAAGCCTCGAGGCTCACTTGTGCGCCAGCCATCGCCTTGGTTTTCAGCAATTTAAGCGGCACAATTTCTCGCGTTCCAAAACTGGCCTCTGTGTAAGTTTTGTCGCACAGGGCGCGCAGATCGGTCGCAGGGATGTCATCGATGTAGAGAGATAAAACTTCAAAAGCCAAAGCAGCATAGCCTTGAGAGTTCCAAGCTTTGCGAAGCTTTGCCAATTCGGCTGAGTTCACTTGAGGATAGCTTTCGGGCAAATACAAACCACCGTCGGGCGCTAAACCCTCTAGCAAAATTTCGCAAAAACGTTTGCGATCTGCATGACCGCGCGTCGATAAATACCGCATCAGTTCAACTCTTCTTTGCGAATCTTGGTAATGGGCGCCATCACCGTTGGAAGTGATTGCATTTTGGTTAACACTTCGTTCATGACTCCCTCACGGGTATCGTGCGTCAGAATAATCACATCGGTTTGATTTTCGCCCGCCTGGCTGACTTGGTCGGCCTCGCGTTGCAATACGGCGTCAATACTGATGTTGGCCTCTGCCAGCAAACCCGTGACTTTGGCCAACACACCCGCTTCATCGGCCACACGCAGACGCAAGTAATAACTGGTCACCACGTCGGTCATGGGCAAAATTTTCAAATTGCTCATTGAATCGGGTTGAAATGCCAAGTGCGGCACTCGATTGAGCGGGTCCGCAGTGTGCAAGCGCGTGATGTCAACCAGATCAGCGATGACCGCACTGGCTGTGGGTTCAGAGCCTGCACCTTTGCCGTAATAAAGTGTGGTTCCAACTGCATCACCTTGCACCATGACCGCATTCATGGCACCTTCCACATTGGCAATCAGCCGCTGTTTGGGCACCAAGCTTGGGTGAACTCGCAACTCAACGCCCGCGTCTGTGCGCTTCGTGATGCCCAACAATTTGATGCGATAGCCCAACTGCTCGGCATACCTGATGTCTGCTGCGCCCAGCTTGGTGATGCCTTCCACGTAGGCTTTGTCAAACTGCACAGGAATTCCAAATGCCAGAGCACTCATGAGCGTGGCCTTGTGTGCAGCATCAATGCCCTCAATGTCAAAGGTGGGATCGGTTTCTGCGTAGCCTAAGCGCTGCGCCTCTTTCAGAACCACATCAAAATCCAAACCCTTTTCGCGCATTTCAGAAAGGATAAAATTGGTAGTGCCATTGATGATGCCGGCCACCCACTGAATGCTGTTGGCCGTTAAACCTTCTCGCAAAGCCTTGATGATGGGAATACCGCCCGCAACGGCAGCTTCAAAGGCCACCATCACACCTTTGGCATGAGCCGCCGCAAAAATTTCGGTGCCATGAACTGCCAACAATGCTTTGTTGGCGGTGACCACATGCTTCCCAGCGGCAATGGCTTCAAGCACCAAGGCCTTGGCAATGCCGTAACCACCGATGAGCTCGACCACGATGTCAATCTCAGGATTGGCAATGACTTCGCGGGCATCGCTGACCACCTTGACATGAGGGCCAGACAAAGACTGCGCCTTGGCAATGTCCAAATCTGCCACCATGGTAATTTCAATGCCACGTCCTGCGCGACGTTTGATTTCTTCTTGATTGCGCCGCAACACATTGAAAGTACCGCTGCCCACAGTACCCATTCCCAGCAGGCCAACTTGGATCGGTTTCATTGTTTTCTCACTCATACCGCTGTTCCAAAACGCTGACGCGCTTTTTCTAAAAACTTGGCCATTCTGCCAATGGCTTCACGCAAATCGTCTAGGTGGGGCAAGAACACAATTCTGAAGTGGTCGGGTGCTGCCCAGTTAAAGCCTGTGCCCTGAACCAGCATGACCTTGGTGTCTTGCAACATTTCGAGAAAAAATTGTTGATCGTCTAGGATGGGATAGACCTTGGGATCTAACTTGGGAAACATGTAAAGAGCAGCACGCGGCTTCACGCATGTCACGCCGGGTATGGCGCTGATCAGTTCATAAGCCAGGTCTCTTTGCTTTCGAAGTCGACCCCCCTCACCCACCAATTCATTGATGCTTTGATGTCCACCCAAAGCGGTTTGAATGGCCCATTGCCCAGGCACATTCGCACACAATCGCATGTTGGACAACATGTCCAAACCCTCGATGTAATCTTTGGCAGACCGTTTATCACCCGACAAAATCATCCAACCTGCACGGTAACCACACGACCTGTAACTTTTAGACAAAGAGTTGAAGGTGAGGGTGAGCACATCTTGGCTCAATTGAGCGATCGGGGTGTGCGTCAATCCGTCATACAAAACTTTGTCATAAACCTCATCGGCAAAAATCACCAGACCATGCTCTCGGGCAATGTCGACGATGCCATTGAGGATTTCATCTGAATACAAAGCCCCTGTGGGATTGTTGGGATTGATGACAACAATCCCCTTGGTCCGGGGCGTGATCTTGGCGCGTATGTCGGCCAGATCGGGGGTCCAGCCTTTGGACTCGTCGCACAAATAATGAACAGGGGATCCACCGGACAAACTCACTGCAGCGGTCCACAAGGGATAGTCGGGAGCGGGTACGAGCAGCTCATCACCGTTGTCGAGCAATGCATTGGTGGCCATGACGATCAGCTCGCTGGCGCCGTTGCCAAGGTAAATGTCTTCGAGGGTCACGCCTTTGATGCCTTGCTTTTGCGTTTCATGCATCACCGCCTTGCGGGCACCAAAAATACCTTTGCTGTCGGAATAGCCCGCTGAATTGGGCAAATTCCGAATCATGTCCTGCTGAATTTCTTCGGGCGCGTCAAAGCCAAACACCGCCAAATTACCGATGTTCAATTTGATTATTTTGTGACCCTCTTCTTCCATGACGCGGGCACGGTCCATGATGGGGCCGCGAATGTCGTAACAAACGTTGGCAAGCTTGGCTGATTTATGAATAGTTTTCAAAATCCCTCCGAGGGGTGTTGTCGCTGGGGAAAACCTATAATTTGACCACAGAACTGGCCTAATTTGAGAAACTCATCCGCATGAAACTTCATCCTGACGCTAGCAATGCCTACGCCATCCAAAGCTATGGCGAAGATGGGGTGGTTGTGAACGGCCTGCGCCAATCCACCCCCCTCATTTTGTGCGCCATCAGCGGCCCCCAGAAATGGACGGCCCAGACCTTTGAAGCCTTGACTCAAAGTAGTTTTGATGAGTTATTGGCCTTGCGGCCGGAAATAGTCCTTTTTGGCAGCGGTTCCCAGATCAAATTTCCGTCCCCGAGCTTGCTTCAAGGCCTCATCAAGCAGGGTATTGGGGTTGAAACCATGGACAACGGGGCCGCCTGCAGGACTTTTAACGTTTTGGCGGGTGAAGGACGTCGTGTGGTCATCGCGCTGCTCCCCCTTCAACCCAATCCTTGAAAGTGTTTTGTTCCCAGACTTCAAAGAACCTAGGTTTCGGGATAAAATAGCGAATTGCCGTCCGGTGACGTTGCCCCAAAGCACCCGATCTGTTATGCGGTTCATTTCTGTTACGTGAGATTAGTTCTATGGCGATCGTTGTTAACAAACCCCTCCCTGAATTTGATGCAAACGCAACGGGCGGACTCAAGGTTTCAAACACATCTCACAACGGCAAAATCATGATTTTGTACTTCTACCCGAAGGACAACACGCCGGGTTGCACCACGGAGGCCATGCAGTTCCGCGACAAGTTCAAAGACTTTGCCAAGGCAGGTGCAACGGTGTTCGGTGTTTCTCGCGACAACATGAAGTCCCATGACGAATTCAAAGCCAAACTTGAACTTCCCTTCGATTTAATTGCAGACACCGAAGAAAAAATGTGCCACATGTTCGGTGTGGTCAAAAACAAGATCATGTACGGTAAGAAAGTCAAAGGCATCGAACGCAGTACCTTCTTGATCGGCCCAGACGGTCTGGTCAAAGAAGAGTGGCGAGGCCTGAAGGTTCCTGGCCACGTTGAAGACGTTTTAAAAGCCGTAAAAGCTCTGAAAAAAGCCGCATAATTGCGACATGCAGCTGAACAACAGCCCCATTTCAATCAAACCATTAAGCAAAGCCGCCTCGGTCTCAAGGCGGCTTTTTCTTTGCATCAAAGATTCCACCATCCCTTCTGAGGCCTCGACTTATGCCATTGCCCCCCGCTCCCACACAGCGCGCTTCTCTCATCTCATCTCAGGTCATTGCTAAAGCTCAAAACCCGGTTCCTCCTATTGCGCCTAAATATGAACGTGACAATGTCGCCAAAAAGTCACCTCCCAAAAAGACACAAGCCGATTCGGATACTGGCCATGGCGTACAAAAAGTATTGGCTCCGGTCAGAATCACGCCCCCTGAGCCCCTCAAAAAGGTGAAACCGCCCAAAAAGGCAAGCGGTCCTGTCAAGCTTTTTGTGTTGGACACCAACGTGTTGATGCACGACCCCATGTGCCTGTTTCAATTTGAAGAGCACGACATCTATTTGCCGATGATTGTTCTGGAAGAATTGGACAGTCACAAAAAAGGCATGACGGAGGTGGCCAGAAATGCCCGCCAAACCAGCCGCTCTCTAGATGCATTGGCTGCGGATCCCGGCACTGACATGAAGCAGGGTCTGCCACTGAGCACCACTGGCCACATTGAAGCGCGTGGCAAGCTCTATTTCCAAACCCAAGTGATGGATGTCAGTTTGCCCATGAGCCTGCCACAGGGCAAGGCAGACAACCAAATTTTGGGTGTGGTTCAAGCCCTTGGAAAATTGCATGCGCCCCGTGAAGTTGTTTTAGTCTCCAAAGACATCAACATGCGTGTCAAAGCCCGAGCGCTGGGACTGGCTGCAGAAGACTACCAAAACGACAAGGTCTTGGAAGATGGCGACCTGATGTATTCAGGCTCTATGGCGCTGCCCCCGGATTTCTGGAATCGGCATGGCAAATCCATCGAAAGCTGGCAACAAGGCAGCCACACTTTTTACCGCATCAGCGGACCCTTGGTTCCCAGCTTGCTCATCAATCAATTTGTCTATTTAGAGGCCCCCGGCGAACCCAGTCTTTATGCGCGCGTCACTGAAATCAGAGGGAAGACAGCCGTACTGAAAACGCTCAAAGATTTTGGCCATGCCAAAAATGCCATTTGGGGCGTGACCACTCGAAATCGAGAGCAAAACTTTGCGATGAACATGCTGACCGATCCTGAGGTTGACTTTGTGACCTTGGCAGGAACTGCTGGTTCAGGTAAAACATTGATGGCTTTGGCAGCAGGCCTTACGCAGGTTTTAGACGACCGTCGTTATACCGAAATCATCATGACCCGCGCCACAGTGAGCGTTGGCGAAGACATTGGGTTTTTGCCAGGGACCGAAGAAGAAAAAATGGGCCCTTGGATGGGCGCATTGGATGACAACTTGGAGTTTTTGGCCAAAGGGGATGGCGGCAATGCTGGGGAATGGGGCCGTGCGGCCACCAACGAACTCATTCGAAGTCGCATCAAGATCAAAAGTATGAACTTCATGCGCGGCAGAACGTTCATGAACAAATACGTGATCATTGACGAAGCCCAGAACTTAACGCCAAAGCAAATGAAGACATTGATCACCCGTGCAGGTCCTGGCACCAAAATCATTTGCATGGGTAACTTGGCGCAAATTGATACACCCTACCTCACTGAAGGCTCTTCTGGTTTAACTTATGCTGTAGACCGCTTCAAAGGATGGGCCCATGGCGGGCACATCACCTTGGCACGCGGCGAAAGATCACGTCTGGCTGACTTTGCCAGCGAGGTGCTTTAAAAAACAAGCACTTCAATAGTCGCCGCTGCCACCGCTTGAAGCCAAACTTTCAAAACGGGTGAGCGGCTTTAAGAAGGTCAAGCGCACCGCGCCGGTGGGGCCGTTGCGTTGCTTGCCAATGATGATTTCAGCCACTCCAGGGTCTTTGGAATCTTTGTTGTAGTAGTCGTCTCGGTAAATGAACATGATGATGTCAGCATCTTGCTCAATCGCGCCAGACTCCCGCAAGTCACTCATCATGGGACGTTTGTCGGTTCTTTGCTCAACACCACGGTTCAGCTGGGACAAAGCAATCACGGGACATTGCAGTTCTTTGGCCAGCATTTTCAGGCCTCGAGAAATTTCTCCCAACTCGGTGGCTCGGTTGTCGCCATCTGAGCCGGAGGAACCGCTCATGAGCTGCAAATAATCCACCACAATCAAGCCCAACTTGCCACACTTGCGAGCAAGACGACGAGCGTTGGCACGCAGCTCACTGGTCGTGAGCCCTGGTGTTTCATCAATGTGCAAAGACACCGTTCTGAGTCTTTCAATCGCATCCGTTAAGCGCGGCCACTCTTCATCAGTTAACTTACCGGTGCGCAAGTGGCCTTGGTCAATGCGTCCAATAGAGCCCACGACTCGAACAGCCAATTGCGCTGCGCCCATTTCCATGGAGAATACCGCCACAGGCAAGCCCTCATTCAAGGCGACATGCTCAGCGATGTTGATGGCAAAGGCCGTCTTGCCCATGGAAGGACGTGCAGCCAAGACCACCAAATCACCGGCTTGTAAACCCGATGTCATGCGATCTAAATCGTAAAAGCCAGTGGGTACACCCGTGATGTCATTGGGGTTGTCAGCCATCTCCTGCACGCGGTCTAGGAGTTCGACCACGAGCGTGTCCATTGACTGAAAACCCTGCTTCATGCGGGAGCCTTCTTCACCAATGTTGAAGATCTTTTGTTCTGCTTCGTCTAGGATTTTTTCGATGGG
>CANJOS010000067.1 GCA_947476015.1 Comamonadaceae bacterium
TATTTCGACAATGAAATTTACAGCAGAAAAAGTAGAGAATGGATTGGCCACTATTATGAGATTGCAAAATTCACTTTTTCGATATGATTATTTTCGTTCTCAATCAGATTGTGAAAATACTTTGAAAGAATATTACAGGCAAGTAAATTTGCCTAGTTGTAAATTTGAGTCAAAAGATTTAGATGATGTGCCAAACGATTGAAAAGCTCTACTGCTGTTCATGAATTTAAAGTTTATAGAAACTCCATTTTTTAGTTTTAACTCCAAGTTGCAGCCATTAATGAAATGTATAAGTAGTCGTCTTGTTATAGGTTGTTATTTAATCTCCTGCTTCAATGTTTCTGCTGAAGTCGTAAGCGGAACGGTAGTAGCTGTTCATGATGGCGATACGATAACTTTAAAGACTAATTCAGAAGAGAAGAAAATTAGATTAGCAAGTATCGATGCGCCAGAGCTAAATCAGGCATACGGAGCTAAAGCAAGGGATACGCTCAAAGGGTTAGTCTTGGGCAAGCAAGTCCAGGTTGATTTCAGTAAGAGAGATAAATACTCTCGTTTGGTCGGACAGTTTGTGAAGTCGGGGGCCCGCATCCCCATCGCCGCACCCGCAAATGGCGCATTACCGAAGTTTGACGATCCTGTGTCTGAGGTTTTGAATTTCTAAACAGACCATCTAGCCATAAAAAAAGCACTGATGAAATTCAGTGCTTTTTGATTGGGCCCAGCAAGCCGGGTTTGGTTTGAAAAATTAAGCCAAACGGCCTGAGTACTTTTCAAGTTTGCTCATGGCTTCATCGCCAAACTTGGCACGCCACTCTTGATAGAAGCCAGCTTTCGACAGCGCTTCACGGAAGCTGGTGACTTCAGGGTAATTGAAGATCATGCCTTTGCCTTTGAGCTGGGTTTCCAGATCGGTGTTGAGACGACGAATGTCATCGCGTTGCTTGACCACAGCGCTGTTCACGTGCTTGTTGATCACGCCTTGCACATCCGCAGGCAGGCTGGCCCAGCGTTTGCCATTGGCCAAGATCCATTGGCCGTCCCACATGTGGCCGGTCATAGAGCAGAATTTCTGCACTTCATAGAGTTTGGCAATTTCAATGATGGCCAAAGGATTCTCTTGACCTTCAACCACTTTGGTTTGCAAGGCAGAGTAGACCTCGGCAAAGTTAATGCCGGTGGGTGCTGAGCCAAAGGCCTTGTACATGGACGTCCACAAGGGGCTGATTGGCACACGAATTTTGAAACCACGCAAGTCTTCCGCAGTCACGATGGGCTTGGTCGAAGATGTGGTGTTGCGGAAACCATTGTCCAAAATTTTGTCAAAGGTGTGCAAATTGACTTTGGCAATTTGTGCGCGAATATAAGCGCCCAGGTCGCCGTCCATGGCGGCCCACACAGTAGAGTAATCTTTGAATGCGAAAGCCAAACCATTGATACCCGCAAGTGGCACTAAAGTTTGCAAGATCAAACCAGACAACGGGAAGATGTCGATGGCGCCGGAGCGAACTTGTGACAACATGTCCGTGTCGCCGCCCAACTGGTTGTTGGGGAAAATTTGAATGTCCACTTTGCCACCGGTTTCTTGGCGAATGGCGTCGGCCGCTTCTTTGATGCGGGTGTTGGAAGGGTGAGTGACGGGGATGTTATTGGCCCACTTCAGGGTAATGGTGCCCGACTGCGCAAAAGCAGGTGCGCCAGTGATGGCAGCAGGAATGGCTGTGGCAGACAATACACTCACGAAGGTGCGACGTTTGATGCCCGTATTGATTTCACTCATGAAGTCTCCTTTAAATTATCAAACTAAAACTTGAATTATTACTGAATTGAAGTCAGGTAAATCCTAACTGAACTTTCAGCCCTTGAACAGAGAGTTTGTGGCAGTCACCACTTTCTCTACACTCAGGCGTGACTCGTTTTCCAGAATCTGGGCATAGCCCACTGGAATGCGTGGCGCGCCTAGGCGTTTGACTCTGCAACCAGTGGCCTCTGCGGTGGCGGCAGCAACCTCAGCACCAAATCCTGCAACTTGAACGGCTTCGTGAACCACCAACAAGCGCCCAGTTCTGGCAGCTGACTCAAACACCATCTCTTTGTCCCATGGCCAAATAGAGCGAAGGTCAATGATGTCGGGTTTGAGGGCACCAAAAGCCCCGTCGGCCAATGCTTGCTGACACACGCCCACACCGCGGGACCAGGTGACGATGGTGAGGTCGTTGCCTTGTGCTAATTTTTTACCTTTGCCTATCGGCACTTCAACAGCGGTGTCTACTTCGCCCTGAAGTCCCCACAGTTCTTTATGCTCCATGTAAATGATGGGGTCGCCTGAAGTCATGGAAGACTTGAGAAGGCCATAGTTGTCAGCGGGTGTGGCCGGTGCGACCACCACCAAACCAGGCATGTGCGCAAACCAGGCTTCCAACGATTGGGAATGCTGAGCAGCAGAAGCCGACCAAATGCCAATGGGCATTCGCGCGACCAAAGGCACGCGACCTTGGCCGCCAAACATGTAGCGGTTCTTGGCGGCTTGGTTCACGATTTCGTCCATGGCGCACAAAGCAAAATCAATCACACGCATTTCAACCACGGGACGAATGCCTGCCAGCGCCATGCCCACCGCACTGCCCATGATGTTGGATTCAGAAATGGGTGTGTCGATGATGCGATCGGGACCAAACTCTTCGCGCAGTCCGCGGTATTGTCCAAACACACCACCACGTCCTAAATCTTCACCCAAGGCAATCACAGTCGGGTCTGCGGACATTGCTTCTCGCAAAGCCAAGCATGCCGCTTCGGCATAACTCATGGTGCTGATGGTCATACCCATACCCCCGCGCTGGTGTTCATAATGTCCTCGTATGCATCGGCCACCACAGGCCAAGGCGCTGCTTCTGCAAAGGAAAGCGCTGTGGCGATTTCCTTTTGAGCGTCCGCTTCGATGGCTTCAACTTGACTGAGTGGCAGCCCGGCTGCGATCAATTTGTTGCGAGTGGCAATAAGCGGGTCGTTTTTAATCGCCGCTTCAACTTCCTTCGGATCTCGGTAAGTGCCAGGATCAACTGACACATGGCCCTTGAATCGGTAGGTCACGGCGTGAATAAAACGGGGACCACCGCCGGCGCGAATTTCTGCTGTCATTTTGGCCGCTGCTTCATGCACGGCCATCACATCGTTGCCATCGACTTGAACCGCTGGAATGCCAAACGATTGAGCCCTTGCAAAGGCGCCATCCCCTGCACTCATGGATTTGGTGGGGGTTGTGGCAGAAATGCGATTGTCTTCACAAATGAAAAGAACGGAAAGGCCATAAACCTGGGCCCAATTCAAACCTTCTAAAAAGGGTCCGCGATTCGAAGCACCATCACCAAAGAAGCATGCGACCAAATAGGGTTTCTTTTGAATTTTCAAAGCATGTGCAGCGCCGGTGGCAATCGGAATGCCTGCAGCGACGACGCCATTAGCGCCCAGCATGCCCACAGAGAAGTCAGCAATGTGCATGGAACCGCCTTTGCCTTTGTTGTAACCCGTGGCGCGGCCAAACAATTCGCACATCATTTTGGTGGCGTTGGCACCTTTGGCCAAGGTGTGTCCGTGCCCACGATGGGTCGACGTGAGCATATCTTCTTTGACAAGTGCATGGCAGACGCCTGCGGCAACAGCCTCTTGTCCCGTTGAAAGATGCAGCGGGCCGCGAACCAAGGCAGGTTTGGCAGAGGCCGCCAAGCCCCAAGCGGCCACACCCCCTTGACTGGCTATTTCTGCGGCGTTTTCAAACTCTCGAATTCGAAACATTGACCGGTACAAATCGGCCATTTTTTGTGTGTCCATATGAGTCGTCTCTTTCAATAATTAAGCCAAGGCCACAATGGAAAGCCAAGGCACATAAGCAATGACAATGAGTCCTAGCAACAAGGCCAAGATGTAGGGCCAGATGGCACCCATGACTTCGTCAGGCGAGTCGCCGCCAATTCGACAAGCCAAATAAAAACCTACTCCGATGGGCGGCATCATCAAACCAATGTTCATTGCTGCCATGACCACCATGGAATAGTGAATGTCGTGAATGCCCAGTTTTTTGGCAATGGGAAACATGATAGGCGCCAAGAGCAAAATGGCAGGTAAGCCTTCAAGCAAACAACCGAACAACAAGAAGACCGCCATGGTGACCGCCATGAAGGTCATCCAACCCCCAGGCAAACTGGTCATGATGTTGGACAACCCTTGAATCATGCCGCTTTGTGCAATGGACCATGCCATGGCCGACGCAGTGCCCAAAATGAGCAAGATGGCACCGCTCAGTGCAGCGGTTTCAACCAACATGCCATAGATTTGTTTGCGCGAAATACCGCCATAAAGCACTTTGCCAATGATCATGGCATACAGCACTGCAATGGTTGAAACCTCGGTGGCTGTGGCCACACCACCGCCCACAGCACTGCGAATGATGAAGGGCAACACCAAGGCGGGAGACGCCACCAACAAAAATTTACCGACCACTTTCATGCTGGCTTTTTTGACATTGCTCATGTCTTCCAAGCGAGCCTTCCAGCGCGCCAACGCCACCAGCATGACCAGCAGCACCATGGCAATCACAAAGCCGCTTTGGAACAAACCGGCAATGGACACACCCGTAACCGAGCCCAACACAATCATCACAATGCTGGGCGGCACCGTATCGGCCATGGCAGCGCCAGTAGCCAACAAAGCAATCATTTCTTTGGGCTTGTGTCCCCGGCGTTTCATTTCAGGAAAGAGGGCGGGTGCCACTGTGGCCATGTCGGAAACTTTAGAGCCCGAAATGCCCGACACAATGAAAAGCGAGCCTAGCAACACATACGACATGCCTGCACGAACGTGCCCTAACAGCGAGGCCAAGAAGTCAACAATGGCTTTGCCCATGCCCGTGATATCTAAGATACATCCAAGCAGCACAAAGATGGGAACCGAGATCAGGATCAAGCTCGACATGCCTTCGTCCATTCGGCCCACAATGACCATCAAGGGCGTTTGGGTAGAGAAGGCCAAGTAGCTGAGTGCACCAATGCCAAAGCAAAATGCAATGGGCACACCCGCTAACAAGCAGACGACACCAAAGACCACCAGAAAGAAGAAGAGATTGATGGTGCCAAGTTGCTGCAGTTGTGGCGAAAAATAGGCACAAGCCGCAGTCACGCCGCCCACAATGAGAACCGAGATGGCCAAGTCAATGTACTTGGTGCTTTTCACGGCATAGACCACGATGATGGCCAGCATGGACAACAAGCCAAATGCAATGGCACCCACCCGATAACCATTGGGCAAGTCCATGGCGGGAGTTCTGACCATCATTTCATCTTTCACATACTCGATGGCATGCGGCATCATGCCCAGCAAGAAAGCGGCAATGGCCACCAATCCAAAGGCTTGGACAAAATCTTTCAGTCTTGGGGGCAGCATGTCTTGAAAGAGTGTGAGCCTGAGATGCTCGTTGCGGTGCATGGCAATCGCAGTGCCAATCATGGCAAACCAAAGAAAAGACAATGACACCACTTCATCGATCCAGATGATGGGGTAGGCAAACACGTAACGCGAAACCACGCCACCCAGCAACAAGGTGAAAATAACCACCAACAACAATGCCGCAACGGCTTCAAGGGGTTTCAGCCATGCATTATTCATGTGCAGGGGGTTTTGTAAATCTTCGGTACTCATTGGGAGTGTTCCTGTTGTTGGAGCAATGCTTGGATGTCTTTTTTGGCCACCTTACCATAGCCAGACTTGGGCAAGGCAGACCAAAATTGAATTTGGCGTGGCCAGCGGTAACGTGCTGTCTTGCCATCTAAAAAAGTCAGAATGTCATCGGCGGTTAAGTCTTTTTGTTCATCACGTTTCACGATGATGGCTACGCCAATCTCTCCCCATTTGGGTTCTGGCATACCCACGATGGCCACTTCAGCAACATCGGGATGATTCAAGATCACTTCTTCCACCTCTTTGGGGTACACATTAGAGCCCCCTGAAATGTACATGTCGGATTGACGGCCTGAAATGAACAAAAAGCCGCGTTCGTCCAAATAGCCTAAATCGCCTGTGTGAAACCAGCCCCCCCTCAGGGCTTTAAGGGTGGCCTCGTCATTGCCGTAATAGCCTGCAAACACGGCAGGGCCTCGGCAACAAATCTCGCCAATCTCACCTTGGGGCGCAGGGCTGAGATCTTCTTTGAGCACTGCCACTTGCATGCCTGTTCTAGGTCGGCCGCATGAACCGATGTTGGCATTAGGGTCGGCATCATCGGAGCTGTGCATGTGTCTGGGCAACACTGTGATGCAACCTGTAACTTCACCCAAGCCAAAGTACTGAACCAAGACATTGCCCAGTTTTTGCAGTGCGTATTTTTGATCGGCCCTGTACATGGGCGCACCAGCGTAAATAAGGTACTTGAGCGATCTGTGATCGTATCGGTCGACCGATTCATCTTCCACCAATATTTTCACGATGGTGGGCACGGTGAATAAATTGGTGACGCGGTGTTTTTCCACCAACTGCCAGAACATTTCTGGGATCAACTTTTCGGTGGTCAATAAAATGGTTGGCGCAGCACGGGCCACATTCAACAAGGCATGAATGCCAGCACCATGGGACAAAGGTGCCACCGCTATCGAGCAATCGTTTTCGTTGGTTCCAGGAATGAGATCGGCCAAATGGTTGGTGACCACAAAACTCATTTGCCCATGCGTCAAGATGCCGGCCTTGGGTTTGCCAGTGGTGCCAGAAGTATAGAAGTACCAAAGTGGATCGTCATAGCCAACCACAGTTTCAGTGGGTTGTTGGCCGAGATGGCGAGCCACCAAATCATCGTAACTGTGCTCTGTTTCTCGGGCGGGACCAATCGCAATCACATGTTGAAGTGTGGGGGCGGCAGCCAATGCCGCATCGATGTGCTGCGCAAACACACTTTCGCAAATCATGACGTTGGCATGGCTCGATTGCGCCAGGTAAGCCACCTCAGGGGGTGACAAACGAAAATTGGTAGGTACCCAAACACAGCCCAATTGAAATGCGACCCAACAACTCTCAAACATTTGTACGTTGTTGCGCGACTGGGTGAGTATCTTGTCGCCTTTTTGAACACCCAGTTGTTGCAGAGCATGGGCCATGGCATGGACGCGTTGTTGCAGCTGGTGCCAAGTCCATTGCTGGTCACCTTGAATAAGACCGATGCGCTGGGGAAACTGTTGAGCACTCTGGGTGAGCAGTTGCCCCAGGTTCATCACTTGCGCAGAATTCACACCTTCTCCAAGATGCTCAAGTAGTTGGCCACGGCTGCACCGCCCATGTTGAAGACGGCACCCAAATGTGCATTGGCAACTTGCATGTCGCCAGCCGTCTCAGAGAGTTGCATGGCCGCCATCACGTGTTGAGAAACGCCAGTGGCACCAATGGGATGACCTTTTGATTTCAGACCGCCAGAGGGGTTCACAGGGAGCTTGCCTTGCATGGTGGTGACACCGTCCAAAATCACTTTGGCGCCTTGGCCGTGCGGGGCCAGCCCCATGGCTTCATATTCAAGTAGTTCGGCCACAGTGAAGCAATCGTGTGTTTCGACAAACTGCAAGTCTGACAAACCAATGTTTGCATCGGCCAAGCCTTTTTTCCAAGCCAGTGCCGCGCCTTCAAATTGGGTGGGATCACGCATGGACAGTGGCAGAAAATCATTCACTTGGGTTCTTGAGCGCCATTTGACAGCGGGTACCGTGGCATTGCCAATAGTTTCCAGCGACAGCACCATGGCTGCCGCGCCATCGGATACCAAAGAGCAGTCTGAACGCTTGAGAGGGCCGGCCACGAAGGGATTTTTTTCTGAAGCTTGCCTGCAAAAATCAAAACCAAAATCACGCTTCATGTGCGCATAGGGATTGTTCATACCATTGACATGATTTTTGGACGCTATGCTGGCCAAGGCATCTGATTGATCGCCAAAGCGTTCGAAGTAATTGGACGCAATGTTGCCAAACACGCCTGCAAAACCGCCGGGCGTGTTGCCTTCTACTTTCACATAGGAACATCGCAACAGAAGTTCACCAATTTGTGACGAGGGCAGGGTGTTCATTTTCTCAAGCCCAATGACCAGAGCGCGTTTCACGCGGCCACTCTGCAGGGCATCGATGGCCGCCCAAATGGCTGCGGAACCTGTAGCGCAGGCGTTTTCAAGTCGGACCGATGGAATGTGCCGGAACTCTGGGATGGCCACGGCCACCATGGCACCGCTGAAATCTTGGCGAACAAATCCACCATTGAAGTGACCCACAAAAATACCGTCAATGTCTTTGAGTTCAAGACCTGCGCTGGCCACGGCTGGCAAAGCTGCATCACGAATAAGTTGTTCGAGGTCGGTGTTGTCGAGTTTGCCAAAAGGGGTGTGCCCCCAACCGATGATGTAGGGCGTAGCTGCCATGACGGACCCGCTCATGATTTACGTTTTTTAGTTTGCTTGCTTGAAGCCGAAGCTGCCGCGCGATTTTTGCGCAAGGTCGGTAAGCCGACTCCCGATGCATCAAAACCGCCATCCACTGCAATGGTTTGGCCATTGATGAAGCTGGCTTCATGGCTGCACAGAAACACCACGGTGTTGGCGATTTCGGTGGTGCTGCCATAACGATTGAGAGGAATGGTGTCAAAGTAGTCTTTGATGATGGCAGTGCTGTGAACCAGTTTGGCCATCTCTGTGAGAACGGGGCCAGGTGCGACGCAGTTGACGCGAATACCCACATCGCCCAGCTCTGCCGCTTGCTGTTTGGTGAGGTGAACAATGGCTCCTTTGCTGGTGCCATAGGCCACGCGCAAGGTACTGGCACGAAGACCTGAGATCGATGCAATGTTGACCACGCTGCCACCGCCCTGTTTCAACATGATGGGTGCACAAGCTTGGGTACACAAAAAAGTGCCATCCAAATTGGTGTCCATGATGTTGCGCCAATCTTTCCAAGTGATTTCCAAGATGGGCTTGAAGATGGCAATGCCTGCGTTGTTCACCAGTGAGTCGATGCGTCCAAATTTCTTCTCAATCTTGGCCACCGCTGCAGCGACTTTCTGAGGCTTAGAGACATCGCAATGAAGGGCCAGCACATTTTCATTCTTGAGCTTTGCTTCAGTTTGGGTGAGCGTGGCCTTGTCAATGTCAAGGATAGCAACGCGATAGCCTTTGTTCAAAAACTGCTGAGCAATTTCGAGGCCGATGCCGCGAGCACCCCCCGTAATGACTGCAACAGGTTGGGTGTTTTTCTCTTTTTTCATTGTTTCAATTCCATGGCAATGCGTTTTAGTACAAACAAACGCGAGCACTGATTAAAACATGAGGAAAAACCGCCTTTCTAAGTAGTATCCATTAGAGAAAAATACCCCACCTTGGGGCAAGCCCACCCGCCTTAGGCGAAAGCCGTCTCAATCCAGCTTTGTGTGGGTTGAAGACTCTTAGCACTCGTATCGGCGGGCAAGGGGTTGACCTGAATCGTTGCCGAAGGTGGCATCTGAGTTGCCACCACCTGGGCCACCATATCGGCGGTGATAGCGGACAGTGTCCAACCTAAATGGCCATGCCCCGTGTTGTAGAAAACATTGGCGGCTTGGCCCTTGCCCACACGCGGCATCATGTTGGGCATCATGGGGCGCAAACTATTTGAAGACGGACAGCAGTCAAATCTCTTGCCGCTGAACCCAACAATTCAGGCACGTCAAGAAGCAATGGAAATTTTCAGATCACCAATTGCATCAATATGCGCATGAATCCGATCCCCGGGCAATAAAGGCCCGACACCCACAGGCGTACCCGTATATATCAGATCGCCACACTCCAGCCGGTATTGTTCGGAAAGCTTGCTCACAATTTCATCTGCCGACCAAATCATCTGGCCTAGGTCTCCACGCTGCTTCGGGTTTTGGTTGACTTTCAATTCAATACAACCTGACCGTGGAAGCGGTTTGCCCATTAAGGGATGAATGGCACCACATGGGGCCGAGTGGTCAAAGGACTTACCGATTTCCCATGGTCGCCCGCTTTTTCGTGCCACGACCTGAACGTCGCGTCTCGTCAAGTCAATGCCAACGGCAACGCCATAAACGTGATCTACCGCTTTTTCTTGTGAAATGTTTACACCCCCGACCCCTATCGCCAGCACCAATTCAACTTCATACTGAAAATCATTAGTCATTGAAGGATAGGCAATTGAACCTCCATCCTGTCCGTCTTCAAATGGTTTGAGACAGATGGGTTAGTTTCTTAAAGAAGAGGGTTATTCAAAAAGTCTTGAAAAAATTGCAAAAGCATTTCTATCCTTGAACTAACGACAGCCAGCAAATCACCCGAGAGGCGCTAGACCCAGCCAATCGTATCTACCCAAACACCCAACTGGTAAATCTCCCTAGTATTTTTTTCTTGTTCTGTGCTCTAGTACAAGCTGAACTCACGTGCAGTGCCTTCGCTGCAAGTCAGCCCACTCAACAACACAGACACAGACCATGATTCAACGAAGAAGCCTTCTCCAAGCTGGCGCTGCACTTGCCGCGTTTTCGCTCCGACCCCTTGCAAATGCTCAGTCCACTGCCTGGCCAGAACGTCCTGTGAAGCTGATAAATGGCTTTGGAGCAGGAGGTGCTTCCGACATTCTCACTCGGCACTTGGCGCTTCGTTTGCAGCAGCGTTTGGGTCAGCCATTCTTAGTTGAGAACAGAACGGGTGCAGGTGGCAATATCAGCATGGAGGCCGTTGCCAAGTCTGCACCCGATGGTTACACGGCGTGTTCAGGCACCATTGGCACGATGTCAATCAATCAGTTCTTGTATGCGAAATTAAATTTCGATCCCGTGAAAGATTTTGCGCCGGTGTCTACTTTTTGGGAGAACACCAATGTGTTGGTCATCCCTGCGTCGCATCCTGCAAAAGACTTTAAAGAATGGCTAGCCTGGGCTCGCAAAAAATCAGATGGCATCACCTACAGTTCTTCGGGAATTGGTACCACACCGCATTTATCAGGCGTATCGTTTGCGCAAAAGGTGGGTTTGACCGCTATTCATGTTCCGTTCAAGGGCGGCGTGCAAGCAGCCACCGAATTGGCTGCAGGCCGCATTGACTGCGCTGTGGACAACATAGCCAACCAAACACCTCTATTACGTGATGGTCGTGTACGCGCCTTGGCTGTGACGTACTACGAGCGCTGGCCTTCATTGCCTGATGTGCCAACCATGGCTGAGGTAGGCATTCAAAATTTTGTGGTCACCTCATGGGGCGCGCTGTTACTGCCAGCGGGCACACCCAAAAGCGTTGTCGATAAATTCTCACAAGAGGTGCAAATCATTTCCAAAGAACCCGCCATGCGCGAGCAGTTCTTCAATGTGGGCGCCAAGTTTGTCTCCTGCAGCCCACAAGAGCTCTCTGAATTTGCAGCCAAGGAGCGTGTGAAGTGGCGCGAAGCGGTAATGGCTTCGGGTGCCAAGGTAGAGTGACCTGCCCCAACCCAGATACCAAGAAGCCCTTTGTTAGCATCTTCTGCGCTTGTTTATGCTCTTAGTTCAACGGATTTAGCGAATGCTTCCTAAAGCGTCATAGGCAGGCTCATCGTTAGAGCAAATTAGTATGCAAAGGTAGACGGGAGTCCCAACGCCAATAAGTGGGGGTACGGGCTGGGTGGGGTCTGGCTGGGCTGGAATTTGGAAGCCCTACTCCATGCAATTTCAAAAACATTACCTTCAATGAAAGCTGAAGACTTGTTTCATACAAGCCCAACTTTATTGATATGTCTTATGGTATGTAGGAAATAAATAAGCCCCGTAAGGGGCTTATTCATTAGGTCATTGGCGGAAGCGGTGTCTGAGACTCCTCATGTGGAGTCTTGGCAGGGAGTGGCATCCCTTGGAATCTCTTGTGCGATCACATCTCTTCCGTCATCAGTAAGTTCCTTCGCAAAAACAGATTTTGCGAAAAATCCTGTTGCCAAGACTCTACGCTAACTGAGCAGGGCTTGCTACCTCTTACTAAGCCCCTGCTGGAGTAACAAAAGTGGTAATCAACAGGATTGAAAATGCAACTCACCGACATCGTAGTAAAAAAAATTAGCCAGCCGGGACGGCACACCGACGACCAGCACAAAGGATTGCACCTTTGGGTCAAGCTTAGCGGACAGAAATACTGGATTTTTCGATACACCTACCAAGGTAAGCGCTTGGGATTGAGCTTTGGAGCTTATCCTGATGTTGGGCTCCGCCTTGCGCGGGAACGGGCAATTGAGGCCCGCAACCTGATAAATAAGGGCACCGACCCGCTCAGTGAGAAAAAAGCTGCGAAAACGGTGACTCTTTCCAACCCATGTCCAAAGTTTCAAGATTTTGCTCTGGCCTACATCGAAACCATGCGCCCCAAGTGGCGCAACCAAAAGCATGGAGACCAGTGGGTTGCCACTGTAACCAACTACGCAATCCCGGTGATCGGTGCGATGCCGTTGGACGAAATTGATACGCCGCATATTTTGGAGATACTGACCCCGATCTGGCAATCAAAGGCTGAGACCGCTGTTAGGCTGCGCGGGCGCTTAGAAAGGATCCTGAGTGCGGCGATAACCCGCAAACTGCGTACAAGTGCAAACCCTGCACTTTGGAAAGGGCACCTCGAAAACCTGCTACCGACCCAACGACCGTCTGACAAGCACCACGAGGCCCTGCCCTACCATGAAATTCCGGTTTTTATGGTCAAGCTACGCAACGCTGACGGCATATCCGCATTGGCACTGGAATTTGCCATTCTTAACGCGTCTAGAAGTGGTGAGGTTCTCTTTGGACTGCGCAGCGAGGTGCAGGGAAACGTCTGGACTATCCCCGGCAGCCGTATGAAGGCTGGACAAACGCACCAAGTGCCGCTTTGCCAGCGTTCGTTGAACTTACTTTTGATCGCCGAGAGTATGGACTCCGGTAGTAAGTACCTGTTTTCGCGCAACGGCAAGCCACTTTCGAACATGGCTATGCTAATGATGGTGCGCCGGATGCAAGCTGGGTTGACCGTGCACGGCTTTCGCAGCTCCTTCAGGGATTGGGTATCCGAAGAAACTGACCACAGCCCAGAAGTAGCAGAGATGGCACTTGCGCATACGATTGGCAACAAGGTGGAGAAGGCCTATCGCCGAGGTAACTTGTTAGAGCGGCGGCGGCGACTGATGCAGGACTGGGAAGATTATTGTTTGAGTGCATCCCCGGCGCAATCGACATCCAACAAAGCACTGGAGAACTGAAGATGTACCAGAAAATTGAATCTAGCGAAAAGAAGTCCGTAAAAAAACCAAGAATCGTACGCAACAACCGAGATTCCGTGTTGCTTCACTTCATGTTTATCCGCGATGAAATCACATCCCTTCCAAGGTCAAGCAAAGGTAACCGTAACAAAAAGTTAGATGATGACCGAACTACCCCTCAGGTGGGGAAAGCGAAAACAATGTCATCCAAAACATGTCACCAGAAGCTAGCTGAAGAAAAAGAATTTAATGATCGACTTCTTAACAGTATGGAAGCATATGAGCTCGCGATTCAACGAATAGACCTGATAGCGCTGCACGCCATGAGCACATTAGGCGACGTACAAGTTGGAGGTCGAAAACCAAAACTGGAGATCAAAGAAATGGCCATAGCAATTGCAAAGAGGCATTTGCAAGAAAAGAAGAAGCTTCCGACTTGGAAGGAACTGTATTACAAGGTAAGGCATGAATTATTCAAAAAGAATCCACAACGTTTTATTGAGATGGTAAAAAAAGGAATGGATGATAGAGAGGTTTTGAGGAATAGCATTGATCCAAGTTGGTCCTACTGGAGCAATGTTGATGGCTTAGTTTCCGAGCGCACATTGAGCACCATACTGACCTCACTTCGTAAATAGAACAAAATATTCAGCAAAAATAGTTCCTGCGAAATGCAGGCGTTTACAGCGGGCACCATTGGTTTTCATATCAACCAACTGAGCCCAAAATTGACTAATCCCAACCAACTATTACGAATCGCTGAAGTCAGTGACTTCACGTCCCTTGCTAAGTCCACAATCAATCTGTGGGTCGCGCAAGGAAAGTTCCCAAAGCCAATACTGTTGGCTCCTACCATCAAGGTCTGGCGGGTCAAGGATCTACATTCTTGGATTGATTCATTCAGGGCAGAACCCGCTCAAGCAAGCGATGTTTCGGTGCAGGCACCTTTATGACTGCGCTACATTTAAATTCCAAAAATAGGTCATGGCCCCACGATACCCATTTGACTATTTGGCTAAAAAATAACGTCCACTGTCGACTTTCGGTCACCATCACTTTTGGTTCGGCTAAGGACCTTATATCGAAACAGCCTAGTGAGCGCACTGTTGAAGAAATCGTGCGTAAAGGGATCAAACGTATAAATACCTTGTGCTACCTAAATTTGGCAAAACGAAAAGGCTATTCAATTGGAGCGGTTACGGTAATTGAAGGCAAAGGCCAATTTGAGCGCATACACGTTCACATGGGTCTTGACCCCCCTCCGAACATCTCTTTGCATCGATTCAGCAATATTGTGGCCCGTGCATTCAAGCCTTCAAAATGGATTGAACATCGCCCACATATGAAGAGGTGCTGGAACCAAGACTGGATTAACTACATGTTGAAGCTTGGGCAGGAAGCACTTGTGCCGTCCTGCTGTTTTACGGCTAAGCACCCGAATGCTTAACCCCCTACAGACCTTGTGTCGTAGGGATGCCGCCCAATCAATGTCAATGACCTTGATTGGGGGAACTATGGTCAAACGAAACTTAAAAGGAAAAATCATGCTCACATTTGAAACTCATGGACAAGAAATTAAACGGCTGCATTTGCTGGCGCAGCAAACTGCCTCTGATGCAATTGAGTATGCAAGGACTGCTGGAATGCTACTGCTTGAGGTAAAGAAAGGAATGAAACACGGGAAATTTTTGCTTTGGGTGCGTGATAACGCCCAAGTATCTTTGCGTCAGGCTCAACGGTATATGGCTGTTGCGCAGGGGAAAACTATTCCACTCAGAAGGTTGATCGAGAAAAGCGAAACGGTGTCGTATTTGAAAATGGAAACGCAGTGTTCAGAAGGAGTTTGGGTGAAGGGAGTCTGGGAGCCAGAACCCGGCTTTATGTACCTGTTCAATGATGATACGGGCGCCTACTGGGTCACGCCGTCTTCGGAACGCGCTGAGAGTTTCCATGTGTGCAAGCACTACAACGGTGA
>CANJOS010000068.1 GCA_947476015.1 Comamonadaceae bacterium
GTGCTTGTTGTTCTCTGGCAAGTCGCCATTGACTTTGTCTAGCTTGGTGAGGGCAAAGTAGCGCTCGCCATCTTTGGGAATTCGAACTTCACCTTCAATCATGTCGCCGGTGTGCAAATTGAATCTGCGCACTTGGCTGGGACTGATGTAAATGTCGTCGGTGCTAGCGGTGTAGCTGGTGTCGGGGCTGCGCAAGAAACCAAAGCCATCGGGCAAGATTTCCAACACGCCATCTGCGAAAACTTGTTCACCAGCGCGAGCACGCTTCTTGATGATGGCGAACATGAGCTCTTGTTTGCGCATGCGGCCCGTGTTTTCAATTTCAAGCTCGTCGGCTTGCTTGAGGACTTCAGACACGTGCAGTGCCTTGAGTTCATTTAAGTGCATGGATTTACCTGCGTAAAGCAACCCTCATGGGTTGATGTCAAAAATTCAGGGGGAGGAAGAAAATCGAAATTTCAAACGTCTAGAAATCAGAGCTTGAAAATTGCACCAGAGGGATCAATGGGTGCTTGGGGCTTTGAAAAATTTCTATCTTGAAACTGTGCAGAAACCTTTTTGGGACTCAACGGTTTGGATTATGACAGCATTTTAAGGCCGCTCGCAAGCTCTGTGAAGGGTCCCCAGGTTGTGGATGGGGCCACTTGGGGAGCGCTCGAGACTGGAAAAACAAGCGCAGTGTGGGATTAAGCCAACTGCTGGTCGATGAAGGCGGTCAATTGAGCTTTGCTCATGGCACCCACTTTGGTTGCGGCCAATTGACCATCTTTGAAGATCATCAGGGTGGGGATGCCGCGAATGCCAAATTTGGCGGGGACGTCCCGGTTCTCATCGACATTCATTTTGGTAATTAGCAGCTTGCCTTCGTATCCGCTTGCAACTTCATCCAAAATAGGGGCAATCATTTTGCAGGGACCGCACCATTCAGCCCAAAAATCAACAATCACAGGTTTGTCTGATTTCAAGACGTCAGATTCAAATGTGGCATCGGAGGTGTGTTTAATCAAATCGCTGGCCATGGACTTTTCCTTGTTGAAATTGATGTGTCGGCTCGTGTGCCTAGGTAAACTGGGTGTATTTTGACAGAAACAATGATGATCACCCACTTTTGAGGTCATCCCCATCGCCATGCACTCAACTCATTCTGGCAAACCGAGCCCTCAAAACGTCAAAGTGGCTGTCGTGGGCGGCGGCCCTGCAGGGCTGATGGCGGCTGAAATATTGTCGGGCTTCGGCCACGAGGTTCACTTGTTTGACGCCATGCCCTCTGTTGGCAGAAAATTTCTATTGGCTGGCAAGGGTGGCTTGAACCTGACCCATTCTGAATCATCTGATCAGTTTTTAAATCGATATGGCGAGGGACAAGCTCATTTGGCGCCGATCCTGACCCAGTGGGCGGGGCATCAAGCCCGAGATTGGGCTCATGGTTTGGGCATTGAGACCTTCGTTGGCACTTCCGGGCGCGTCTTTCCCAAAGAAATGAAAGCAGCCCCTTTGCTTCGGGCTTGGTTAAGCCGATTGCGCCACCCCTTGCTTGGTTACCCCGTCCAGTTTCACATGCGGCACAAATTGTTGGGCCTGAAATCCTTGATCACACAAGACCAAGAGGGCTCGGCATCTCAAACCGAAATGACGTTTGAAACCAGAGCTGTCTCTTCCGAGTTGATCCAGGTCAAAAAAGTCACGGCGCAATGGGTGTTGCTGGCGCTTGGGGGAGGAAGCTGGGCTCGCTTGGGGTCAGATGGCGCCTGGGTGCCATGGCTTCAAAGGGCCGGTGTTCCGGTGAATCCGCTGTTGCCATCGAATTGTGGCTTTCACGTGGCCGGTCGACAGGGACAAGGTTGGACCCAATTTTTCAGTGAAAAATTTGCGGGGCATGCTTTGAAATCCGTAGCGCTCTGCTGGCATAACGCGCAAGGTGAAGAATTGCACCGACAAGGCGAATTTGTTGTGACTGTCTACGGTGTCGAGGGGAGCCTCATCTACACAGCGTCTGCCGATTTAAGGCGAGCCCTCGAGTCCCTTGACCAAGCTTCCTTGCAACTGGATTTATTGCCTGACAAGTCGCTTCAGCAAGTTGTCAAAGAAGTCGCTCATCCGCGGGGAAAGCGAAGTCTGTCCACTCATTTGAAGAGCCGACTTGGCTTAGAGGGTGTCAAGATGGGTTTGCTCAATGAGCTGGTGACCCCTGAAGCCTTGCAAAGTCCGCTGGAATTGGCCAAAGCCATCAAAGGCTTGGACCTCAAAATCACGGCCACGCGGCCTCTGGATGAAGCCATCAGCTCGGCAGGTGGGGTGCAATGGAGCGGCATGGACTTCTCTCTTCAAGCCCTGGCTCTGCCTGGGGTTTTTTGTGCAGGAGAAATGTTGGATTGGGAGGCCCCAACAGGCGGGTATTTGTTAACTGCCGCGATGGCAACCGGTCGGCATGCAGCCAAATCCTTGCATGCCCTGATAAAAGGTGACGAGCCTTGACCCCGGCACTGGCTCCACAGTTAGAGCTGCTTGGTTCCCCACCTGACTCGGTTGGCCGCTTCACCATGCGGGAAGGCCCGTCGAGGCATATTGTAAGACACCGATAGAATCAGGCCATGTCTTATCTTGTTCTGGCGCGCAAATACCGTCCCCGCAACTTCACTGAAATGGTGGGGCAAGAGCACGTGGTGCAGGCCCTGACCAATGCCTTGGTACAGCGACGCTTGCACCATGCCTACTTGTTCACGGGCACCCGTGGCGTTGGTAAAACCACCGTATCACGGATTTTGGCAAAGTCTTTGAATTGCCAAGGTATTGACGGGCAGGGGGGCATCACAGCAGCGCCATGCGGTGTTTGCCAAGCTTGCCAAGACATTGATTCCGGACGATTTGTCGATTACACGGAACTAGACGCAGCCTCCAATCGTGGGGTTGACGAAGTTCAAAGCTTGTTAGAACAAGCGGTCTACAAACCCGTTCAAGGGCGCTTCAAGGTCTTCATGATTGACGAGGTGCACATGCTGACCAACACGGCCTTCAATGCCATGCTCAAAACATTGGAAGAGCCACCTGAATATTTGAAGTTTGTTTTGGCCACAACCGATCCTCAAAAAGTGCCTGTGACCGTCTTATCACGTTGTTTGCAATTCAATTTGAGGCCCATGGCGCCTGAAACGATTTTTGAGCATTTGACCCAAGTCCTGAGCAAGGAAAATTTACCTGCAGAGCCTACCGCACTGAGCTTGCTTGCCAGGGCTGCCCGAGGATCGATGCGTGATGCTTTGAGCCTCACAGACCAAGCCATTGCTTTTGGCAATGGGCAACTGCAAGAGGCCACGGTTCGACTCATGTTGGGAAGTGTCGACCGCAGTCATGTGCTCGGTTTAATTGATGCTTTGGCCAGAGGCCATGGTGCCGATGTGGTCTCAATTTCAGAAACACTCAGATTGAATGGATTGTCAGCAGCTTCAGCCCTCGAAGACATGTCCATGGTCTTACAACGCATGGCTGTTTTGCAGGCAGTGCCCCAAGCAGCGGCAGAGTCTCATGATCCTGATCATCAAGAAATGTTGCGTTTGTCACAAACCATGGCAGCAGATGAGACTCAACTTTTGTACAGTTTGTGCCTTCATGGCCGCGCAGAATTGGGATTGGCCCCTGATGAATATGCGGGCTTGACCATGGTCCTGCTGAGGTTGTTGGCCTTCAAGCCCAAAGTGGCAGGGAGCCAACAGGCCGTCATGCCTGAGGCCCAAAAAAAAACTTTAACGACAGCGCCTCCGTCTGAATCACGGGTGGTGACGCGGCCAGCGTTGCAGCCAGTAAGTCAAGCTGCCCAGCCGCCATTGGCCCCTGCAGTCCAAGTCAAAACGCTGCCTGTGCGAGAAGCCAGTGAGCCCTCAGCCAGAACAGCGCCTAAAACCTTGGTGCCAACGGAAGAAGGTGAGTTTTGGACCCAAACGGTGCGAGGATTGGTGGCCACTGACGCCGTCCATGCCTTGGTGAGGGAGTTGGCAATGCAATCTCAATTGATTGCGCGTGATACCGATCAATGGCATTTGCGCATCGAAAGCGAATCTTTGAATCAAGGGACAGCGCGTGAACGCTTGCAAGCGGCTTTGCACGCTGCAGGGCATGTGGTGAAACTGGTGGTTGAAATTGGCAAAGTGTCTGATTCTCCAGCTCAAAGGAATGCCGCTGCCCTTGCCGACAAACAAAAAGCTGCAGAGGATTTGATTCACTCAGACCCTTTGGTGCAAGCCATGGTGCAAGATTTTGGCGCAAAAATAGTGCCTGGCAGTATCAAACTCGTTCACTCAAATTAATTCAAATTAACTTCAATTGAAGAGGGATTTCTATGTTTAACAAAGGTCAATTGGCAGGTTTGATGAAGCAAGCGCAAGCCATGCAAGACAATCTCAAAAAAGCACAAGACGAATTGGCTTTCGTCGAAGTGGAGGGCACCGCTGGCGCTGGCTTGGTCAAGGTCATCATGACTTGCAAGCATGCGGTTAAACGCATCACCATCGACCCTGGCTTGTTGGCCGACGACAAGGACATGCTTGAAGATTTGGTGGCGGCTGCTTTCAATGATGCGATTCGTCAGGCTGAAGAAGTTTCACAGCAAAAAATGGGGAAACTCACGGCAGGCTTGCCGCCTGGCATGAAATTGCCCTTTTAAGATGAAAGTCCCCACTTGATGCAAAAACCAACAGTTCACGCCTTGGATGCGCTCATTCAAGCCTTGCGTGTGCTGCCAGGAGTGGGTGCCAAGTCTGCGTCCCGCATGGCCTTTCATTTGATGCAGCACGAGCGCAGCGCGGCCCTGCAATTGGCAGCAGCCCTTGAGCACGCGAGTGAAAATGTGCGTCATTGCGCAACTTGCCACACACTGACGGAAACAGAAATTTGTATTTTATGTGCGGATACCCAGAGAGACCGTAGCAAGTTGTGCGTGGTGGAGACGCCTGCAGACCAGGCCGCCATTGAGCGCACTTCAACTTTCCAAGGTTTGTATTTTGTCCTGATGGGCAAGCTCAGTCCTCTCGATGGCATTGGTCCCAATGACTTGGGATTCGCCAAGTTGGCTGAGCGTTGTACGGACGGTGTTGTGCAAGAGGTGATTTTGGCAACGAACTTCACCGGTGAGGGCGAGGCAACAGCGCATGTGATTGCCGACATGTTGAAAAAGCGTGGCCTTCGAGTGACGCGACTGGCTCGTGGCGTGCCAGCTGGAAGTGAATTGGAATACGTTGATTTAGGCACCATTGCACATGCACTCAACGATCGACGCTGAATGCAAAGCTGAGAACTGAGATCCTAGTGTTCCTCATTAAGTAATTACCCGCTTGGGATGTTTCCCAATTCACATTCTCAGAGACCTTTGTATGCTGAAATTGATTTCAAAATTTCATGCAAAGGAGTAAGTTGTGCAGGGCATCACACGTCGACGTGAGTTTTCAGCACTGCTTGCTGCAGGGCTATTGTTAACAGTCGATTGTTCAAAAGCCGCTGCTTCAACCCAACGCGTCAGCATTGCCCTTGCAGCCAGACACAGTCTTTATCATCTTCCCCTGATCGTGGCCGATCAGATAGGTTATTTCAAGGCAGAGGGATTGCACATCGATTGGATCGACGCCGATTCAGGATCGCATGCGGTCAGCCTTGCTGCCAATGGTCAAGCAGATGTGGTTTCAGGTGCCTTTGAGCACACGCTGGATTTGCAGGCGCAGGGCCTGAATTTTCGGGCCTTCGTTCTTCAAGGCAGGGCGCCCCAAATCAGCCTAGGTTTGGTAAGCCGTCGTTTGGCAACCATGAAATCTCCGGCCGATCTCAAATCTATTCGGATGGGTATTTCCTCTGTGGGCTCCGCTACCCATTGGATGACCCAGCACTGGATGAGACAGGTGGGGCTCTTCTCAGACAACGTTCAGTTGATTGAATTGGGTGGCAATGTGTCTGAAAGTGTTGAGGCCGTCAGAGCGGGTTCCGTTGACGGGCTCTGCCACGTTGATCCTGTGATGCATTACCTTGAACAAAAAGCTGAGCTTCGTGTTTTGGCCGAAACCCGAACCCTGACAAGCTCGCAGCGCATGTTTGGGGGGCCTATGCCTTCGGCTTGCTTGTTTGCGCGAGAAGATTTTTTGAAAACAAGGGCCGACGCAACGAGAGGGCTGACATCAGGCGTTTTGCGTGCATTGAATTGGCTCAAAACAGCAGGGCCTACTGATATTTTGAAAGTCGTTCCATCTCCTCATTGGATGGGCGATCGCGCTTTGTATTTGGGGGCATTTGAAAAAGTCAGAGATTCCTACAGCCCTGACGGCCTCTTCGGCAAAGAGGCACTTCAGACAGCTGGTCGAGCAAGAGCCAGTCGCATCACAGACGACCGTTCAAATTGGAAAACGCTGGGGCAATCCTATACCAACGAATTTGTTCAAGCGCTGAAGCGCAAGCCCGCGCTGTGAATTTCAATCAGTGTGGTTTGGCTTAATTTTCGCGTTTTTTGCTTTTGCGTGCGCCAGTTTTGGATTTGGAAGGTGTGGAAGATTGATTCACACCCAGCGATTTGTTTGCAATGTTCGATTTTTTGGAGGCGGTCTTGCTGCCCCTTGAACTGGCAGTGGTTGGTACAAAAATAGCAATTGATTGGCCAGGTTTTAAAGCGACGGGTATTTTTAATTTATTCCAAGCTGCAATGCTGTTAGGCGTCACGTCGTGCCTGTTGGCCAAGGTGTTCAAGGTATCACCTTTCTGGACTTTCACCATGATTTTTCGCAACACAATTTCAGGTGAAAAAGAAATTTTGGCGTTGTCTGCCAAATGCTCGGTCACGTCGTTGTCCAATGCGCCTTGTCTGGCCACCAGCAGGGTAGAACCCTGTTTAATTTGCATGCCGTTGGGAATTTGATTCACACTTTTCAATTCGCTCTCAGACATCTTGACCAGCTTGCTGGCCTCTGAAACTTTCATGGTTTTGGGCACGGACCATGCCGTCCAACTGGCCAAGGGCTTGGCGGCGTGCTCATCCAAGCGACGGAGAAATTTTTCCGCATTGTCCCAAGGCAATAACACCTCGGGGGTGCCGGCCGCCAGAATGACGGGCCGACTCATGGATGGATTCAAGGACTTAAAGTCTTCCAAACTGATGCCCGCAAAATTGGCGGCCACTCTCACGTCAATGTCACGCGTGATGTTCACAGCTTTGAAATAGGGGTGATTTTGAATCAGGGGCAAACGCGCATTGAAATTTTGCGGTTGCGCAATGATGTTCTTGACGGCTTGCAGTTTGGGCACGTAATAGCGAGTTTCGTTGGGCATTTTCAAGTCTGAATAACTGAGACCCAAACCTGCAGCCTTGTTCTTGGCCAAAGCGCGGCCCACACTGCCCTCGCCCCAGTTGTAGGCGGCCAATGCCAAGTGCCAATCGCCAAACATGCCATGAAGTTTTTGGAGGTAGTCGAGCGCGGCTCTGGTTGACTCAACAACGCCGCGCCGTTCGTCACGAAATACATTTTGTTTCAAGTCAAAATATTTCCCCGTGGCTGGCATGAACTGCCACATGCCAGCTGCCTTCGCGGAAGATACCGCTTCGGGGTTGAAAGCTGATTCAATGAATGGGAGCAGGGCCAATTCAGTGGGCATGTTGCGACGCTCAAGTTCTTCCACAATGTGGAACAAATATTTTCGCGAGCGTTCGGTCATTCGAACCATGTAATCGGGCCTGGCTGCATACCATTCTTCACGGTCTCTGACCAAGTCATTCTCTAGATCTGGCATGGCGAATCCTTGACGAATTCGCACCCAAATATCTGCGGTAGCTTCGATTGGAATATCAATTTTTGGCGGAAGGATCACGGCCTTCTCTGCTGCTTGAATTGGAGGAGGAGATTGAGTTTGAGACAGGGTGGGAGTAGGAGATTCGGCAGGTGGCGCAATAACTTCGGCACTGATCTTGGTTTCTGGGCTTGTCTGTAGATTGGCGCAACCTGACATGCCCCATGCGGCGAAGGAAATTGCGAACCATTGAAGGCAAGTTTTCAATTTTTGATTTTTCATCTGAATTCGTTTTTCCACAAACGCAAGTTGGCAAATATGTCTGCCTCTTGGTTCGATGTTGAGGGTGCAAATCCTTTCACAGCCGCCATGACAGAGACGTGACGACTGCGCAAAAATGGATTGATCGCCAACTCAGTGGACAAGAGAGAGGGCAATGTGGGTTTATTTTGTGAACGTTGTTGTTCGCAATGCAGCTTGTAAGACTGCAGGGCGTCGTTGTGTGGCTCCACGGCCATTGCAAATTTCAAATTGCTGAGGGTGTACTCGTGTGCGCAGCAAACCCGGGTCTTACCAGGCAGCGCGGCCAAGTGATCCAAAGATTGAAGCATCTGCTGGGGGCTGCCTTCGAACAATCTGCCGCATCCGCCGGAGAACAAGGTATCCCCACAAAACAACAGGGGATCTTGGTCTGAAGGCTGAGCCCAATAAGCAATATGCCCTGCCGTATGCCCTGGAACCTCCATGACTTGGAAGCTCAGGCTTTCCCAGCTGACAAGCTGACCCTGGCGCAGGGGGTGGTAAACAAAGGGGAGTTGTTCATTGGCTGGGCCATAGACCTCACAATGCCATTCGCTTTTCAATGTGGCAACACCCCCGGTGTGGTCGGCGTGATGATGCGTGACTAAAATGCAGTCAAGCGAATGCTTATTTTCTTTGAGCCATTTGGAGACAGGAGCCGCATCCCCCGGATCGACCACCATCGCGCGGCCCTCATGTTGCAAGAGCCAAATGTAGTTGTCCGAGAAAGCGGGAAGTGGAATAAGGTTCATGAATCCTCCTATTATAGAAAACAGTGTGAGCACACAATCCATGACGCAGGTCTGGCGCCAATGGTTGGACACGCCCGCGGGAGCCTATCTGTTGTCTTGGGAGCAGGCCCAACTGGACAACATGGTGGCTGACATCTTTGGCTATCATGCACTGCAAATTGGGATGCCTGAAATAGCGGGCTTGCAAGCCAATCGCATGCCAAACCAGTGGCTTGCTGTTTCTGAGCCTGAACAATTGCAGGATGCACCCCAAGTTCAACTCCTCGCGCACAGCGTGGCGCTGCCTTTTCAAGCGGACAGTCTTGATTTGCTCGTCATGCCCCACAGTCTTGAATTGAGCTTGGACGCCCATGCCACGCTTCGCGAAGCCGAAAGGGTCTTGGTTCCTGAGGGTCATCTGGTGATCACAGGACTGAATCCAACCAGCCTCTGGGGATGGCGCCACCAACGTGCTCAATGGTACAAGCGATGGGGTCGGATGGCTTTGACGGCCCCGCCTTGTGATGAATTAATCGCCTATTGGCGCCTCAAGGATTGGCTTCGACTTTTGGGATTCGAGGTCAAAGTCACAAAATTTGGATGCTGGCGGCCTGCCCTGGACAAGCCAACTTGGTTTCAGCGGTGGTCTTGGTTGGAGAAATGGGGGGCTCAATGGTTTCCTATTTTGGGCGGTGCATATACCGTTGTGGCAGTTAAAAAAGTTCAAGGCAGTCGAATTTTGGGCGCTTCGTGGAAACAGCGACGGCCTCAAACTCAGGCCGCGGTAACGATTGCGCAGAGGCAGACAAAGCCCTCTGAAGGCGCAGGTCTTCAAAGAAAGAGTGAATGTGAACCACGTTGAGATACACACGGATGGCGCGTGCAAAGGCAATCCTGGGCCGGGAGGTTGGGGCGCCTTGATGAGATCGGGTGAAAATGTTCGTGAAATTTTTGGGGGTGAACTAGACACCACCAACAATCGAATGGAGTTAACCGCTGTGATAGAGGCCCTGTTGGCACTGAAGCGCCCCTGCAAGGTCACCCTTTACTTGGACAGTGAATATGTTCGAAAAGGCATCACAGAATGGATTCACGGCTGGAAAGCCAAAGGCTGGCGAACTGCGTCCAAACAGGCTGTCAAAAATGCAGATTTGTGGCAAAAATTAGACATTTTGGTGGCCAACTCAGAGCATCAGATTGAATGGCGCTGGGTCAAAGGCCATGCGGGAGACCCCGGCAATGAGCGGGCAGATGCCTTGGCCAATCTGGGCGTAGACCATGTTTTGGGTCGCTAAAATCCCATTCTTATATTTTTGATATCAAAAACCAAGCCTGATGGACTTTAGCTGCCGAAATAGGGGGGCTATCACCTGAGGTTTTTGCGGATACCTGCTTGGGCCAACTGCTGTTACATTTCAGAGCTGTTTTGGGTCCTGTTTGGAAGCATTGATGTCATTTAAAAAACCTTATCTCGCAATTGCAATCCTGGGTGTGGCTGCCGCATCTGGTACTGCTTGGTGGTTGCAAAACAAACCCAAAGAGTCAAATTCTGGCATGCCAGCTGCAGTGGGTTCGTCACCTGTTGCACCGGGTAATGCAGGTGCCGGATCTGGCGGACCCGCAAGACCCCCCTCAGTAGAAGTCGCCAAAGTTGAACAAACCAAGTTGGTTGAGGAAACTCAGTCTGTGGGCAGCTTAAGGTCCAATCAAGGCGTGATCGTTCGCCCCGAAGTCGGCGGGCGCGTCAGTCAAGTGATGTTCAATGACGGACAACGCGTTAAAAAAGGACAACTGCTGGTTCAGTTTGATGATCAATTGCAAGCAGCGCAGTTGATGCAAACCAAAGCTGAGTTGTCGATTGCACAAGCAAATCACACGCGCAATCAAGAACTTGTGGCGCAAAACTTCATCAGCAAAAGGTCTTTGGATGAAAGTGATGCGGCCTTGCAAGTTGCCCAAGCCAAATTATCCTTGGCACAAGTCACTTTGCAAAGATTGAAAGTGGTGGCGCCATTTGATGGCATTGTGGGTTTGCGCCAAGTGAATGCGGGTGACTATTTGAAAGATGGCGCCGACATGGTGAACTTGGAAGACATCGATGCCGTGCTGCTTGACTTTCGTTTGGCTGAGCGATTCCAAGCCAAAATCAAACCTGGTCAAAAGGCAGAGGTCAACTTTGATGCATTGCCTGGAAGGAAGTTCACGGCGGTGGTTCAAGCCATTGACCCTTTGATCGATGCCAACGGACGCTCCGTCGGGGTTCGAGCTTGTATCGACAACCGCCAGATGCAATTGCGTCCGGGCATGTTTGCGCGTGTGAACGCCGTTTTCAGTGAACGCGAGAACGCCCTGATCATTCCAGAGGAGGCCATCATTCCGCAAGGTGGCAGATCTTTTGTGGTGCGAGTTGTGGCGGGCGCAAACAAAGATGAGCTGATGTCTGAGCGTGTGGCTGTCAAAATTGGCATTCGCCAACCAGGCAAAGTTGAAATATTAGAAGGCCTGTCCGTTGGAGATTCGGTGGTCGTTGCAGGTCATCAACGTTTGCAAAAAGATGGCACAGTGGTGCGTGTGGTTGATATGTCCAAAGGTCAGGGCGCTGCACCCAATGCCGCTGCGGGAGCACCCGGTGCACCCGCCGTGGCCGTTGCCGTTGCAGGTGCGCCCAATGCACCCAATGTCAAGCCTGCAGACAAAGCCGTCGATATGCGCAAAGCGATAGTCAGCAAAGCTGCTGTCACTGGTGAAAATCCCTGCCTGCGAGGTCTGAATGCAACTCGCTGAAACATCCATTCGCAGACCGGTTTTTGCAACCGTTTTATCGCTCTTGATCTTGCTGATCGGCGCGGTCAGCTTCAATCGCTTGTCTCTTCGCGAATACCCCAAAATTGATGAGCCGACGGTGACCGTCAGCGTGAAGTACCCTGGTGCTTCGGCTGAAGTCATCGAGTCCCAAGTCACCAAGCCCCTGGAAGACTCTATTGCTGGCATAGATGCGGTAGACGTCATCACCTCCATCAGCCGTGCTGACCAGTCTCAAATCACAGTTCGTTTTCGTTTGGAAAAAGATGCCGACACGGCTGCCGCTGAAGTGCGCGACAGAACCTCTCGCATCCGTGGTCGTTTGCCACAAGCCATCGAGGAGCCCGTCATTGCCAAGGTGGAAGCAGATGCTTTCCCAGTCATTTGGTTGGCATTCTCTAGCGACACTTTGACACCTCTGCAACTCAATGATTTGATCAATCGGGTGGTCAAGCCACGTTTGCAAACTGTCACGGGCGTGGCAGATGTGCGCATTTATGGTGAGCGCAAATATGCCATGCGCGTGTGGTTGGACGCAGATCGCATGGCGGGTTTCAAACTCACATCACAAGATGTGGAAGATGCCATCCGAAGAAGCAATCTTGAATTGCCAGCGGGACGCATTGAATCGCAGCAACGGGAATTCAGTGTCACATCGCAAACAGATCTGATCAAAGCCGCTCAATTTGGCGACATCACCATTCGCAATGTGAATGGCTTTCCGGTCAAGATTCGGGACGTTGCCAAAGTCGAAGAGGGAACTGCGGATGATCGAAGTCGGGTTCGATTGAATGGTAAATTTGCAATTTCAGCGGGCGTGATTCGTCAGGCGACGGCCAACCCCTTGGAGTTGTCTAAAGGCGTTCGCCAAATGATGCCGCGCTTGCAACAAGACTTGCCTGGTGATGTCTTGATTGATGTGGCCAACGATAACTCCGTCTTCATCGACAAGTCCATTAAAAGTGTTTTCAAAACTATTTTGGAAGCGGTTATTTTGGTGGCATTGGTTATTTTTCTATTCCTTCGCACCTTGCGTGCTTCCATCATTCCCATTGTGACCATTCCTGTCAGTTTGATTGGCACATTCGCCATGATGGCGCTTGCGGGTTTCACCATCAATACCTTGACACTCCTGGCCTTGGTCTTGGCCATTGGATTGGTCGTGGACGATGCCATTGTGATGTTGGAAAATATTTACAGGCACATCGAAGAAGGCTTGGATCCTTTCTCGGCGGCCATCAAGGGCGCTAGAGAAATTGGTTTTGCGATTGTGGCCATGTCAATGACTTTGGTGGCTGTGTTCGCACCCTTGGCCTTTACGCCGGGCAGAACAGGGAAGCTGTTCAGTGAGTTTGCCTTGGCTTTGGCGGGTGCCGTGCTGGTTTCTGGTTTCGTTGCTTTGACGCTTTCGCCCATGATGAGTTCTCTGCTTTTGCGTCACAACCCTAACCCCAATCTGTTTGACAGATTCATGGAGAAAGTTCTCACGGGCCTCTCCAGTGGCTACGAAAGACTGCTCACACTCGTTCTGCGCAAAGCCCGTTGGTTGGTGGTGTCCATCATGGCCGGCTGTGGTGTCGGCATTGTCTTGGTGTATCCCACCATGAAGCAAGAGTTGTCACCCCTAGAAGATCGCGGCACTATTTTGGCCACCATCACCGCACCGGATGGTTCAACACTCGATTACACTGACAAATACGCCAAAGCCTTGGAAAAAATTGGCAGTGCTTATCCAGAATTTGATCGAATTTTTGCTAACTTGGGTAACCCAACCGTGGCGCAGGGCAGTGTGATTTACCGTGCCGTCGATTGGGATCAGCGAAAACGCACCACCCTAGAAATAGCCAGAGAACTGCAAGCCAAGTACAACGGTATTCCGGGTATCAATGCATTCCCCATTACGCCACCTTCCTTGGGCCAAGGATTCCGCGAGCGACCTGTGAACTTCGTCATTCAAACATCTGACAGTTATCAAAATTTGAACGCGGTAACACGTCAAATGTTGGATGAAATCGCCAAGAACTCTGGCTTTGTTGCCACGGATGTCGATTTGCGTCTGAACAAACCAGAGCTGCGAATCGATATCGATCGTGTGAAAGCCACTGAGTTGGGTGTCAGCGTCGATGTGGTGGCCAAAGCCGTGGAAACCATGCTGGGTGGACGTGCTGTCACCCGTTACAAGCGTGATGCTGAGCAATATGACGTGATCGTTCAAACTCAAATGAGCGGCCGCAACACGCCTGATGACATTGACAATATCTATGTCAGAGGTCGCAACGACGCAGTCATCCCATTGTCCGCTTTGGTTAAAGTTCGCGAGAGTGTATCGCCGCGTGAGTTAAATCACTTTGGCCAACGGCGTTCTGTGTCGATCACCTCCAATTTGTCGGCCGACTATTCTTTGGGCGAGGCCTTGAAATTTTTGGATGAAACTGCGGTGAAAGTTTTGAAACCAGGTTACACCACTGAGTTGAATGGAACCTCTCGAGAGTTCCGAAATTCACAAGGCGCCTTGGTGATTGTGTTTGTGTTGGCGCTGTTCTTTATTTTTCTGGTGTTGGCTTCACAATTTGAAAGTTTCATTGATCCCTTGGTGATCATGTTGTCTGTTCCACTTTCTATGTTTGGTGCGCTCATCACATTGAAACTCACAGGTGGTACTTTGAATGTGTACTCGCAAATTGGACTCATCACGCTGGTCGGCTTGATTACCAAACACGGTATTTTGATCGTCGAGTTCACCAACAAGTTGCGAGAGGAGGGCGTGAGTACATTTGATGCCATCGTGAAGGCGTCTGGGCAGCGCTTGCGGCCCATTTTGATGACCACAGGTGCGATGGTCTTGGGCGCTTTGCCACTGGCCTTGGCCACGGGTGCTGGTGCAGAAAGCCGAATTCAAATTGGTTGGGTGATTGTGGGCGGCATGACATTTGGCACCTTGCTCACGGTTTTCGTTGTTCCCACGATGTACAGTTTGTTTGCCCGTCAGTCGGTGCCGGGTGCCAACAAAAACGAAGCCCTAGAGATAGCCTCCGAAACTGGTAAGGCTCACTCTTGATAAGCGAGACTGTTTAATCGAGCAGCATCACGTCCACCCAGTCCCCCGTTTGCGCGGTGGATTGGCTGTGAGACAAAACGATGAGTCCGTTGGCCTGCACCATGGAGCTTAAGACGCCTGAGCCCTGATTGCCAGTGGTCATCACCTGCATTTCACCTGCCGCGTTGCGCGAGACGGTGCCCCTTTGGTACTCGGTTCGACCTGGCTTCTTGCGCAAA
>CANJOS010000069.1 GCA_947476015.1 Comamonadaceae bacterium
CTTGGCAAGAGCTCGGTACCAGCTGTTTGACAGCAGAATGCGTTTGCAGCCGATGGAGAAATCCGGCGTGACGCTAGCCAGCAGCGCCGGATCTTTGATACTGCGGCGTATGTTTTTCAAGCCTGCTGCTTGCAGCCTGCGCAGCACAATCTGGTATTTCAAACCACTGTTAAGCAACTCAAACTGCAGGTACAGCGCAGTGCGCAACAGCGATTGCACCCAGGGAAAGCGTTCGAAGAGGCCTTGCCAGCGCGGCGAAATAGGGCCGTCCACTTTCGGCAGTACCCAGGGTGCGGTGCGCTGAAATAGCGTGAGCTTTTCGACGTTCGGCTGTATTTTTGGCAGAAACTGTATGGCCGATGCACCCGATCCGATGACCGCAACGCGTTTGCCTTGCAAGTCGCAATCATGCTTCCACTGTGAGGAGTGAAACCGATCACCGGAGAATGTGTCAAGTCCGGGAATGCGCGGCATGACGGGCACGTTCATAGGCCCGCAGGCCATCACCACAAATTGAGCATGGTAGGTACCCGCAGAGGTTTCAAGCTCCCAACATTTGGCATCTTGCAGCCAGCGGGATTGCAGCAGTTCGGTGTTCAATCGCACACATTGCAACACGCCAAACTTGCGGGCTGTGTTCTCGGTGTACTGCTTGATTTCCGCCTGTTTGGCAAAGAATCGGCTCCAGTGCGGGTTGGGCGCAAATGAATAAGAGTAGAAGGCGGACGGCACATCGCAGCCGCAGTCGGGGTAATGGTTGTCACGCCACACACCACCAATTTCAGCCGCCTTTTCTAGCACGATGCAATTCACACCCGCTTGTTGGAGTTGGATGGCGGCACCGATTCCGGCAAAGCCTGCGCCGACAATGATCACAGGGTGCTGCTCGGGGGGGGTGTTATCGGTTTGCATAGTGAGATAAATGGGGTCAGATCAACATTAATTTACTTGGGACTTAGATCATTGTGAATCGCAAAAAATTAATGTTGATCTGACCCCATTTATTTGCAATATTCTTGAGACGAAAAAAAACACCTTCAGATAGGTGCTTGATTTATTGAAGATATTGGTAGGCGCGATTGGACTCGAACCAACGACCCCCACCATGTGAATTTTACGATAGGAAAATCAAGTGTTAAGTGAATTATAGGGTGGTGAGCGGTACTTGGTTTGTTCTGCCCTGCTCCACCTCACAGCAACCGCGAACCGAATGGATGGGGCTCAACGCAATTTAAGTTCGATCCAACTAGCATTTGGATCAATATTCCAAATCCTTCTTGCTGCCCAGAGCAGCATCTCGAAAAGCCTTGGTAATGAGACCGGTGGTTGTACTTGCAAAGTAACGCGCACCCCAAGCACCATAACGATCTTCTTCTTCTGGTGTCAATGCCAAAATACCAGGGCACTTACCTGCAGCTGCAACAGCTTTGATGGTGCTTTCAATTGCCTGCTGAACAGAAGGCTCGCCCCAGCGATTCTCACATCCCATGCTGTGCGCCAAATCATTGGGGCCAATAAACACACTGTCAACGCCTGGCACTGCAGCGATGGCCGCCGCATTAGCAACTGCTTGAGGTGTTTCTATCATCACAATCAACGCAATACCGTCGTTGCTGCGCTGAGTATGGCCAGGACCGCCAAACGCTCCATAGCCGGCAGCTCGACTGCTGAAAGCACTTCCTCGTGAACCACGGATGCCCGAGCGATCTGGTGGCAATGTGTATTTGATTCGTTGCACCAAAGAAGCAGCATGCTCTGGTGTATTGACCATGGGAATTTTTAAGGCACCTGCTCCAGCATCTAGTATGCGAGGAATGTCATGCTCTAAGCACCTCACAGCCATGGGGATACCACTTGCACGACCTGCGCGGAGCATATTTTCAGTCATCTGAAGATCTGCTATGCCGTGTTCATTGTCTAAAACCACAAAGTCAAAACCTGCATATGCGCACATTTCGATGATGGCAGGTGAAGCAAGTCCATTGAAAACCCCTCTCAATTTGTTACCGCTGAATAGCGCTTCTTTTAAGCGTGTGTCCAGTGGATGAATTCCGTGTGCTTGTGTTGTCATTTCCAAAGCTCCTTAGATGCCATGTCTGCACCTTCAGCCATGGACTTTAGTTTTGCATAACCAATTGAAGGGTGAATAGCACCATACCCGGCGAAGGTGCCAAAGCCACAATCCGTGCCTGCCATGACTCTGTCGCGTCCAACAATGTTTGCATATGTCATGAGTCTTTGCGCAATCAAGCGCGGATGCTCGATGAAATTATTAACGGAGTCCAGGACACCCGGGCAGAGAATTTTGTTTTCAGGCAATTGACCTTTCTTTTGAACATCTGCCCAAACCTCCCATTCATGTGCATGTCGTGGGTTGGCGCCTTCAAACAAAATTGTGGCCGGCTTGGATTTGCAAACCAGCCCAATGATGCGATCCAGTCCGATGTCATGGTGATGTGGGCCTTCATAATTACCCCAGCAAACATGCATTCGCACTCGGTCAGCGGGCACGTTGCGCAAGGCATGGTTCAGTGCTTCAACCTGCTGCTCAGCAGCCTTGAGGAATTCAGATTCATTCACATCACGAAATCGGATGTGCCTGCCCATAGCCAAATCAGGAGCGTCAATTTGCAAATCCAAACCGGATTCCACAATAGCCTCGTATTCGGATGCCATGGCGTCTGCCAGCGCGCCCAGGTACTTTTCATGGTTGGCGTAGTATTTATTAGGTTGAAAAACTGCAATCACACCGGGTGAAGCACTGTTCATGAAACCGCGCTCAACGCCAGAAGCATGACAGGCTGCCTTTAAATTCTGAATGTCTTTGTGCAAGCCGCTCAGGTCTTTGACGGCAATCGGTCCGGTGCAAATAGGCCGGTGATATTTGGGTGTTGCACCTAATTTGGCTAGCCGCTCCTTGAAGTCAGGAAAATCATCTAGGTCTTTAGGGGTTGCACGCGGCATTTCGCCAATTTCAAAACCAGTCAACCGATGCCGAATATAGGTTGCGTAACTGATTTTGCTCATCTCGCCGTCGCTCACGACGTCGACGCCTGAGGCCTTTTGTTTTGCCACTACATTGAGCACCTCAGCTTGCATCAATGCGTCGAACTTCTGCTCGTTGTAATTTAGGCCACTGTCTTGAGCAAACAGTTGTTCCACTACAGCCTCAGGTCTGGGCAGACTGCCCACCAGCGTCGTCAATATGCGATTGGTATTTTTCATCGTTGTGACCTGTCTGTAAATCGTTTCATTGCTACATATCCATTGGCGTCAATTGAATACCCTGCTTGAGCAGCGGCATCCACCACTTCAGGAGCCCAGTGAATTCTCTTGACAGCATCGCCCGGGGTCATGACCAGCACAGTTACGGGAATATCACCCACATTACGCAGACATCGCCATACTTCACCAGGCATTGCAAAGCTGTCCCAAGCATCTGCATTTCCTTGAGCAACGCACAAAGGATCAGCCGAAATCATGAGAGCTGTAGTTTGCCTTTGAGGGGAAACGTGAATCGCCAACGATCCCTGATAGACCGAAAGCACCTGCTTTTCCGACAGGGCATGGGCTGATACATGCCCACCTACGGGTATTCGCAACCATTCAATAGAGAACCCATGAGAATTGTGAATCGGCGCGCTGTGAGATCGTGACTCACTCATACCCAAACCAATCACAGGGGCCATTTGAGCTCCGCCAGTATCAGCAACCGCATCCAAAAGCGCGTCCGACTGCCAGTCCAAATCTGAATGGCGCACCACTCGTTGCTTCATTTCTTCAATTGGCCAGTGCTTCAATTGACTAATTTCTGCGTTCGTCATAGGTTGAAGGTGCTTCATGGAGCTCGGATCCCAGATTTGTCCTGAATTTTCGTCAATGATCCGGTAATCCTCCGTCAGGTGGACGCCTTGTGCGCGTGCTGCCGCCAGAGTTTGCGGTCCCCACAAAATACCGCCTGTGTCATCTTGCCCCAAGGCTGTAAACATGAAGCCCTCATCCTCCCCCATATTTTGAAAGCCACGATAAATCCAGGTAGGGACGCTTGCAATGTCACCAGGGCCAAGACGTACCTTCAATGGTTCAGGATTGAAACCCCACTGCAGATCCCATTGTCCCTTGGTACACATGAATACTTCTGCGGTGAAATGCATGTGAGGCGGGTTAGTTTTCCCCGGAGGCATGGCAACACCACCTACTTGAAATCCGTGCTTTTCACGCAGACTGACAGGTTGGTTAGGATTTTGAGAAACGCCGGGACCGATCAGAGCGTAATTTTTCTTGGGTGAGCATTCAGGAATACAGTAATCGATGAAAGCCTCTGTGGAGTACTTAAGGCCAGTGAAAGGTATAAACCTCTCTTTTAATTGTGAAGGAGTTTGCATGCGTATCTTTTAGAGTTGGTGGACAGTCTGCAAAATCAACGGCTAAGTGTTGATCGGATTCTTTCTCCGGATTCGTTGTCAAACCAGTAAAGGTGAGATGCGTCAAATCGCACGCCCACATGATCGCCAAATTTAAGTCGAATATTTTTATCTCCCTTGACAGCAACGCTTTGCAGGCCAAGTTTAAATGTAGTCATCGTGGAGTCTCCCAGCAACTCGAATGCATAGACTTCCGCAGTGAAGGCAGCATCAGACTCAGACGTCAGCTGCATGTCTTCAGCGCGCAGTCCCATGGTCATAGGCCCTTGCCTTGGTGCTGTCACAGAGATACGCAAACCATTCACGGCTTCGACATAACCCTCATGTGCAACGACATCAATCAGATTCATAGCTGGGCTTCCAATGAATCCGGCCACATAAAGATTGATAGGATTAGTGTAAATTTCTTCGGGAGGGGCTAACTGCATGATCACACCATCCTTCATGATGGCAACACGATTAGCCAACGTCATGGCCTCCACTTGATCGTGGGTCACGTAAATGGTGGTAACTTGAAGCTCGTAGGCTAAATGCTTGATCTCGGCGCGCATGGCCACGCGAAGCTTTGCATCCAAGTTACTCAAAGGTTCATCCATCAAGAATACTTTGGGCTTGCGCACTATACTTCGCGCTAATGCAACCCGTTGCCGCTGACCGCCAGAAAGCTCTTTTGGCAGTCGTTGCAGATACGGCCCCAGGTCTACCCTTTCCGCCGCTTTCAACACACCTTCTTCGCGTTGTGATTCAGTGAAGCCTCGGAGTTTCAGTGGGTAAGCGATATTTTCTGCAACTGTCATGTGGGGGTAGAGGCCGTAATTTTGAAAAACCATTGCCACATCCCTCTGTTGGGTTGGCACCTCATTCATTCGTTTTGTATCAAAACAAATTTCACCGTAAGTGGCCTGTTCCAGGCCAGCGACCATCCGCATCGTAGTGGTTTTGCCGCAGCCTGAAGGACCTAACAAAACCAAGAACTCTTTGTCCTCAATTTCCAAATTTAAATCTCGCACCACATGCGTAGAACCAAAAACTTTGTGCAGTCCGCGAAGTGAAATCTGAGTCATGCTGGTAGAGGTCTTAAAACTAACGGACAGCGCCTGCGGTTAGGCTTTTGATAAATTGTTTTTGCACTAGCAAGGAAATAAAAAACATGGGTGCTGTAATGAGAATGCCTCCAGCAGCCATTAGCTCCCATAGGTCGCCCCTCTCGGTTCGAAAGCTGATCAAGCCAATCGGAAGTGTCAGTGCATCTTGCTTGCCGATAATCAATGCAAAGAGAAATTCGTTCCAGGTCAGGGTGAAGCTGAAAACTGCTGCGGTGATGATGCCTGGCAAGGCGGCTGGAACCACAATTTCCCAAATGACTCGAGCGCGGTGAGCACCGTCGACCATGGCAGATTCTTCGATCTCTAGGGGGACGGCGTCTATAAATCCCTTCATCATCCATACGGCGTAAGGCAATACGATCGACATATTGATCAAGACCAGAGCCGAGCGGGTGTCCAGCATGCCAAGTTGCTTAAACATCAAAAAATAGGGAAGCACAATTACCGCTGCTGGTATGAATTGAGATGCAATAACCAAAAGAAATATAGTTTTTTTGAAACGGAAATCAAAACGAGAAAACGCATAGGCAGCCATGGTGGCCATGGGAATGGCAAGTAAGACGGTGCCACCTGCCACTGCGAAGCTATTCAAAATTTTATTGCCTAAATTCCAAGGGTGCTCAAAGATAGTCTGGAGATTTTCAAGAGTCGGCGTGAAATAAAAGGCCGTCTCAAGCGCATACACATCCCGTGGAAGTTTAAATGCAGTGAGAAACAACCACGAAATGGGCAGCAAGATAATACAAATACCAACAAACACCATCATTTGCGACCACCAAAGTCGAAAATGATCAGACGCAGTGTCAATGTGACCTGGAATAAGCGCCTGCGCATTGAGAGGATGAGTTGCAAACTTCATCTGGCTCGGTCTTTTGCAAAAATCAGCCGCAAATAAAAACCGGCCATAACCATCAGTACGGCCGTTAGAACATAGGCAGATGCAGCGGCATAGCCCATGTCGTAATAATTGAAGCCTTGTTCATAAACAAAATATGCGAGTGTTTTCGTGGAGTTGCCAGGTCCACCACTGGTGAGCGTAAAGATGGTGTCAAAAGCCTTCAGCGCAAAAACGGTTTTTAATACCATGACGACACCGATGACAGGCATTAACTGGGGCAAAGTAATGTCACAAAAAATTCGCCAACTGGTCGCGCCGTCAATTCGGGCGGCTTCAATAGAATCAGAAGGAATCGAGGCCAAACCACCAAGCATGACCAAGGTCATGTACGGAGCCCAATGCCAAACATCGGATGCGATGATTGCCGCCATTGAAAGTGAAGCGTCTGCAAGCCAAACAGTGTCCTTCATTGCAGGTATTAACAACCCAATAGCATGCGCAAAAACCCCATATTCAGCATTCAAAAAAAATCGAAATGAAATACCAATCAAAGCAGGACTCATGACAAATGGCAAGATCAGCAATGTTCGCGCAAGTGAATTCAAACGACCTGCTCGGTTCAGTAATAAAGCGCCTGCTAATGAGATGGCCACTGTCACCAGTACATCCGCCGTGACAAAGATACCCGTCACGCGAACCACCTCCAAAAAGTCTGGGTCGTCAGTTAACAGATTGATGTAGTTGGACAGTCCGACAAAATCACCCGCCACAGGACTGCGGGCTAATTTCCATTCCCTAAAACTCAGAACCAAAGAGTAGCCTAGGGGAAAAATAGCCATAGCCCCTACAAATATAAGCGCCGGAGCCAGAAGCAACCAATGAATGGGCAGTCGCATCACCCGCGCATGACCTTGCGCACGCGTGCAGCCGCATCGTCCAATGTTGCTTTGACTTGAGTTTTCCCTGAGGCCAACTCACTGATACTTGCTTCCAACACGTCACTGACTTGCGGCCATTGCGGAAATAGAGGAGTACCTTTTGCACCCTTCAGCGCCTGCGCTCCAAAGACATGCATACCGTTGTAACGCAGATTTACATCGGCATCGATCAGGTTTTTGGTTTGCATGGCCACCACCTCATTCATGCTCTTGTCGAGTAACACGCTGCGTTCGATTTCAGGGTTAGACAGCCAAGTCAGAAACTCCATTGCTGCAGCTTTCTTTTTAGAGTTCTTGTTGATGCCGTAAAACCAGGTATTGGTGTATGTCGTGTTCAGTTTGCCTGGCATGCTGGGCAACGGGGCAAATGCCACTTGCTCAGGTTTGAGTGTGGAGACCTTGGGGTCTACCAGGCTGGCATAGCGCCACCACCAAACAGGCACCATGGCGCTTTTACCCTGAGCAACCGAGTTGACCGCATCTGTTTCATTGAATGATGCCGAGGCGGCAGGCGCTGCTTTGTGCTTGAGCATGACGTCAATATAGGCTTGTGTGGCGGCGATACCAGCTGGACTGTTGAATGCTGGCTGACCTTTCGCATCAAGCAAATCGCCGCCTGCTCCCCAAAGGTAATTGAACCAAATCATCAAGTTTTGACCGGCTGTCTTGCCGTAGTACATGGCCACACCCGAAAGATCCGTTTTGGATGAGATTAATTTACCGTGTTCGACCATTTCGTCCCAAGTGTTGGGAGCCTTTAACCCCAGCTTGTCAAAAATATCTTTCCTGTAAAACATGAGTTGAACGTGCCCTCTGATGGGAAATCCCAGGATGTTCTTACCTTGACCGTTACCGTCGCGGGAGGCGCGAAGATGGGCGTAGGGGTAGCGAGACTCCATGTCAATTTTCTTTTCGGCCAGCATTCCATTTAAGGGCTCAAACAAGTTGTAGAGAGATGGACCCCATACATCCATGGCACTCAAGACATCGTATTGAGAGCTTTGCCCGACAAGTTCAGCCGTCAGTTTCTCCCGGGTATTGGCGAAAGGAACATATTGATATTTGACTTTGATACCCGTGAGGGCTTCAAACTCTGTCAGTTTGGCTTCATGAGCCTTAAATTGGGGAGCAACCACTGTCAACAAATTGAGCTCAGTGCCAGCATACGGCTTACCGGGTTTGACCGCGCCGATACCTTGCGAAAAGGCCAAGCTTGGAATGCCACTGCTCAGACCTGCTGCGGTAGCTTGGAGTATTACGCGTCGTTTCATATTTGTCTCCTAAGGATTGAATTCGAATTCAATTAATCTGATCTTTTCAAAACTCATTACACTGAAAATAAGTTGATATATCAATAAACTCTCGGGAATACCCTGCCATGAATTCGATTTCAGCATGAGACGCAAACTAAACGCACCAACTTCCTACGATGTAGCCCGCCATGCTGGCGTTTCACAGGCAGTGGTGTCGCGCGCCTTTCAAGTCGACTCCCCTATCTCTGAAAAATCTCGGGCCAAAGTCTTGTTTTCGGCTCAAACATTGGGATATCAGCCTAACGCCGTCGCTCGCAGCCTGATTACCAAGCGTTCCGGACTTGCAGCCGTTCTGCTGACGGAAGCCACTCAACGAGATACGCCCGAAGTACTGATTAATCTTTCACAATCTTTGCTAGCGCAAGGATTTCAGCCACTCCTGTTTTCATGTGAGCACGAAAGTCAATCGAGCGAAGCTTTGGAGAAAGCTCTCGCTTTTGGCGTGGATGGGATCATTTCGTGTGTGAGTTTGTCTGAGGACGACTTGTCTCGAGCCAATTTACGGCAACGCCCGGTAGTCTTGTTCAACAGGCACAGTTCTGACAACTCGGCACTGAGCGTAGCCTGTGACCATGTTAGCGCATCCAGATTATTAGCATCTCGCCTGTTTGCGGCCGGTCATCGCCGTTTTGCAGTTGTGACAGGACCCTCAGACGCTCCAGTTTCACACCTGCGAATCCAAAATTTTGTCCAACGTCTTCAAGAGCTCGGCATTCAAAATGTGCAAACTTTTGAAGGCGATTACCACTATGAATCCGGCCACGAAGCAGGCATTTATTTGCTTGGTTCTTCTCGAAATAAACGACATCCCAAACGGGCAGAAGTCATTTTTTGTGCCAACGATGCCATGGCGTTAGGTGTATTAGATGCTGCTCGTTTTGCATTGATGTTGCGCGTGCCCAGTGATGTTTCAGTGTTGGGATTCGATGACATTCCTGCCGGTCGCCGACCGGCTTATCTCCTCTCAACAGTGCGACAACCTACTCAAGAGATGGCCAGAGAGGCGGCAAGATTGTTTCGTGCAAGTGTCGATGAGGAATTGATCCCGACAAGACAGTTGCTCTTGCAAGGCGCCCTCATCGAGCGAGGCTCTGCACAGTTGTTTCCTGTGGCATCGACTTCTAATCTTTTAGAATGAGACGCCTCAAGTTAAAGCAGCTCAGTGGGTGCAAAACTCAAGAATGGGAAAGAAGTTGAATCATGTCCCAGAAAATCTGAGTTTCAATAGATTTTGGATATTTGGGAATTTAAGTTAGTTCCGGCTTATTGGTCAAGCCAATGAATGTTGGTAGGCGCGATTGGACTCGAACCAACGACCCCCACCATGTCAAGGTGGTGCTCTAACCAGCTGAGCTACGCGCCTACAAATTCAGCACGCATTGTAGCATCAAAAAATCACCCCTTTATGCCCGCGCAAGGCCCCTAGTTACGCTTCACCCTGCCCACGCCAGCCACTGATTTCACGCTCTGTATCACTTTTTTCAAGAGCAAGGCGTCGGACACCTCAACAGTAAAGGTCATCCAAGCCGTGCCTTTGACCGACTGGGTTTGAACCCCCACCACATTCATTTTTTCTTTGGCAAACACCTCAGAAATATCTCGCAGTAAACCCTGTCTGTCTGAAGCCTCAATAGAAACCTCTACGGGATAGAGCAACGTTTGCCCGGGTTTTTGCACACCCCATCGCACTTCAATCACTCGCTCACCATGTCTGGTGACCAGCGACTGAAAGTTGCGGCAGTCATCCCTGTGAATGCTCACCCCTTTGCCCCGCGTGACATAGCCACTGATAGGATCGGGCGGCGCAGGTCGGCAGCACTTAGACAACTGAGTAAGCAAGGAATCAACACCCACCACCAATACACCCGACTGCAATTTAGGTGGCACCACGCGAGATTTTTTAAGTAGCACAAAATCATCGGGCTGCATGGCGGGTTCGGAGGGGCGCAAAAAAACTTCAATGTTGCGCAGCGAATATTCTTCTTTGCCCACCATTTCAAAAAGTGCTTCTGCAGATTTGAATCCCAAATCAGAGGCCAGGTCTTCTAACTTGAGCGCGGTTTTACCTTCGCGCTGCAATAGTTTTTCCACAGCCTCTCGCCCTTTGGCAATGCTCTCGTGCGTAATTTGCGCATTGAACCAAGACTTGACTTTGGAGCGCGCACGCTGGCTAGCCAAGAAACCCAGTTCAATATTCAGCCAATCTCGGGAAGGTCCACCTTCTTTCACAGTGGTAATTTCTACCGTCTGACCATTTTGCAAAGCTGTGTTTAAAGGAATCATCACGCCATCGGCTTTGGCACCGCGGCATCTGTGTCCCAAGTTGGTGTGCACCGTGTAGGCGAAATCGATGGGGGTAGCGCCTTTGGGCAATTCCACAATTGCGGCATTGGGTGTGAGCACATAAATGCGATCGTCAAACAAGGCATCGGTATTTTGACCTACAGATTCGGAAGATGCGCCTGAAGCCTCGGTCGACATCTCCCTTTCCCACGCCAGCAACTGGCGCAGCACCGCAATCTTGGCGTCGTAACCGCTGTTGGCACTGACGCCCAGATAGCCCTTGACGCCGGCTTCTTTGTAAGCCCAGTGTGCAGCCACACCATGCTCAGCATGCTCATGCATTGCCTGTGTGCGAATTTGAATTTCAATGGGTCTTGCCTGCTCATCTCGCACCACCGTATGCAAAGATTGATAACCATTGGTCTTGGGCTTAGCAATGTAGTCGTCAAACTCAGACGTCATGGGCACATAGTGCGAATGGACCCAACTGAGCGCCGCATAACAATCGGCCACACTGGGCACAATCACACGCATGGCCCTGATATCAAAAACCTGTGAAAACTCGAGCGTCTTACCCCGCATTTTCTTAACAATGCTGTAGATGTGTTTGGGTCGGCCCTGAACAGTGGCGTGAATATTTTGCGCTGCCAATTCGGTTTGCACTTGCTCGCGCAAAAGATGCATATTGACTTCGCGCTCGGCTCTCTTTTCATCAAGAAGTTTGGCAATTTTCTTGTAAGTATCGGGTTCTAAAAAACGGAATGAAAGATCTTCAAGCTCCCACTTAATTTCCCAAATACCCAATCGATTGGCCAGCGGTGCAAAGACCTGCAACGATTCCTTGGCCAATGCGGCAGGCACTTCTTTTTTGACACTCGCAAAATACCGAAGCGTTTGCAAACGCGACGCCAAGCGCAACATGATCACGCGTAAATCTTTGCTGAATGCCAAAAGCATTTTGCGCACATTTTCAGTTTGTGCACGCGAATCAACTTGCAGTTGCACAGACGATGCGGCGGCGCGAGAAATACGCTGAACCTCCATGAGTTTGGTCGTTTCTACCGCCAAAGAAGCAAATTCATCACCAAATGTTTTGGCAATCACTTCCTGAGGACGGCTTAAGTGCGGGCAGGCATAGGCCAAATAACTGGCAGCCTTCACATCGTTGCCACTGCTCAAGGTATCTAAAATGGTCGCCACTGCATCGGCATGCTCGAGCATGTTCTCGCCGGTGTCTAAAAATTCACCCAACAAGAAAGGCTCTGCAAACGCTCTTGCACGAACCAAGATGTCTTCAGCCACAGCACTCATGCATGCCGACCTAAAAATTTCAAAACAATGGCTATTTGATCTTCGTGTGTCAGGGTTGGCGCATGGCCAACGCCCGGCAAACTGGCCACCTGCGCACGGGGGCCGCGCTGGGTCATCTCCAAAGCAGCAGCAGCACTCAGTAACACCGATTCAGCACCGCGAATGAGCAATGTGGGGCACTCAATCAAATCGTAAACCTGCCACAAAGTGGTTTCACCTGCCATGGCTTGTTCTTCAGTGACCGCTCGAATGGGGACTCTGAGTTGAGGATCGTAATGCAAGCAATAGGTGCCATCTTCCAATCGACGCACCATGTTTTGAGAAAGAGCGAGCCACTCTGAAGCTGTATGCGGTCCAAAGGATTTAGAAATTTCCCACAGGGCATTGGCAGCGTCTTGCACCGTCTGAAACTTGCCTACCTCGCCCACATAGGTCTTCATGTTCAAAATGGACTTCCACGATACGGGCGGGCCGATGTCATTCAAAACCAAATGGCTGATGGGCGGAGAGGTTTTTTTTGCAGCGATCAGCATGCCAATAACGCCACCCATGCTGGTGCCTACCCAATCTAAGCGATCAATGGAGCGCTGTTCGTTCAAGCTTTGCAGCAGCTCAGCCATATCGCTCGCATATTGTGCAAATTGATAACCGAGGGGGTCTTGTAACCAATCACTTTTGCCGCGGCCCACCACATCGGGACAAATGACCCTGACAGAGGGCAAATGGCCGACTTGTGCAGAGGCCACCAGGGCTTGGGCCAGCAAATCAAAATCTCGGCCCTGGCGGGTTAAGCCATGAACGCAGAACACCAGATGCGAGGCCGATTTGTCACCCCAAGACCAATAAGCCATGCGGTGTTCGCCCAGGGTATCGGGGCATTGGACGAAGTCGAGGATGGGTTCTGACATGGTTTTCTAACTTAATTAACGGGCTGGCTGTCAGTTCAATGAAGAATTGACGCGCCATAATTCACTTCTACACATCGTAATTCATTCGGAGAACCACCATGCTGAAAGGCAAAACTGCACTCGTTACCGGCTCTACCAGCGGCATTGGCTTGGGCATTGCCAAAGCCTTGGCCAAGCAAGGCGCCAACATTGTTCTCAACGGCTTTGGTGACCATGCCGGACCCGAAGCCGAGGTGGCAGCCTTGGGCGCCAAAGTGGCCTATCACGGTGCTGACATGAGCAAGCCCGCCGAAATTGAAGCGATGGTGAAGTTTGCCGAAGAAAAGTTTGGCCTTGTCGATATTTTGGTCAACAACGCAGGCATTCAGCATGTGGCCCGGGTTGAAAACTTTCCGATTGAAAGATGGGATGCCATCATTGCCATCAATTTGTCCAGCGCTTTCCATGCATCACGGGCTGTGCTGCCCGCCATGCAAAAGGCCAACTGGGGCCGCATCATCAACATCGCATCGGTTCACGGCCTGGTGGGCTCGGCAGAGAAATCGGCGTATGTGGCCGCCAAGCACGGCATTGTGGGTTTGACCAAAGTCACCGCATTGGAAAACGCCCAGTCGGGCGTGACCTGCAACGCCATTTGCCCTGGCTGGGTGCTCACACCTTTGGTTCAAAAACAAGTGGATGCCAAAGCAGAAGCTTTGGGTTTGAGCAATCAAAAAGCCACCGAGTTGTTGTTGGGTGAAAAAGAACCTTCTATGCAATTCACCACACCCGAAGAGTTGGGTGAATTGGCTGTGTTTTTCTGCTCAGCCGCCGGCAACAACATTCGCGGCGTGGCTTGGAACATGGATGGCGGTTGGGCCGCCCAGTAAGCCTTGTATTTCAGGGCTTGTGGATCAGAACCACAGCCCTAGCCTCCATGCTCAGGCCCTCACCCACAGGGCCCATTTTTTCGGCCGTTTTGGCTTTCACATTCACCTGTGATTCGGTCACGCCCAAGGCCTTGGCAATGGACGAGCGAATGTCCGATCGATGCGGCGCCAGTTTGGGTTGTTGCGCAACGATGGTGCAGTCAACATTGGCAATCTGCCAACCCAATTGC
>CANJOS010000070.1 GCA_947476015.1 Comamonadaceae bacterium
AGGCTTACCGCAGCTTTTACTATTGGGGTCAGATGACAATTGTTTGGCAATTTCAGAAACAGTGGTTTTATTCTGCTCTGACCCCAATTGTTTAAATTTTTGTTTCAGCGAATCGACGACGGCGTCTAGGCCTTTGCGTGAGGGGGCGGTGGGTTGGGCGGCGGGCTGTTCAACTTGCAGACGAGCTTTGGGTTGGCCTATTTCGTCGCGGTCGTAGGACATCACGCGAAGGTTTTGCACTTGCATGTTGTTCTTGAAGCTGCTTGATTCGCGCAATGCGCCGCTGGCGTCGAACCAGCTGGTGCTGATGACCTTGGTGGGCGTTTGCAACGAGGCTTCTACCAAGCTGTGTCGAATGGCTTCTAAGCGTTCTTGAGCGGTGAGGGGCGCGCTTGCTTGTGGCGCTTCTTTGCTGGCAGGTGCGGGAAGATTTTGCGCGAAGCTGCTGCCAGCCCAAAGTGCAAGTGCACCGAAGCACAAAGCGGAAACATTCAAACGCAACATGATCAACGACCTTTGGCAGTGATCTGGCCGAGGAACAGCAAGCGCAGGTCTTGCACCACTTCTTTGTCCAAAGACAAAGTGGTTTCGTAAGTGTCTTCACCCACGGGGGTGATGCTGACCAACTGGGCGCCATAAATCACGCCTTCGACCTTGGTGCGAAAGGTGTCGTTCACCATGACCATGTCGGCCACAGTGGACGATGCATCGAGCTGTTGGCCGTACACCTGTTCTGTCAGGCTGCGGAAGGCGTCGAGCTTGGACGCGCGAATCGCCATCAAGCGCTGTTGGGCGGGATTTTTAGAACCCTGAACGCTGACCACGGCATAGCCTGTGGCGGTCAAGATTTCGCGTTTTTCCACCAAGGGGGCAGACATGTTGCTGCTTTTGACGTTGGGGGCAACGGGCATGGAGAGGTTGATGGATTTGCATCCGGTCAAACCAGACAAACCCAAAACGAGGGCCAGTGCGGGCAAAAATGTGAGACGTTTCATAGCTTCATCCTTAAGAATGGGTGGACTCTGGAGCCCTTCACCCTCTGATTCGGCATGAAGGGGTGTTTCTTGAGGCAAATGCACAACGTCTTTGAGCAATTCGCCATGGCCCTGAAAAGATGTCTTGACGGTTTTCCGACATTTGGGTTTAAATCACCCAAACCAAATACACAGGTGTATTGATTTCCTAAGTCCCTGATCTCTCATTTTCTCAAATCAGCATAATTTTTCAATGGCCAGCAAGCAAGTTCTTCACCCTTTTATTGGCGGTAGCCTCAGTGCAGAAGCCCTGCGCACCATGATCGCCAGGGTGGCTTCTTCCATGGCCACGGCACTGATCACAGGCGAAAGTGGCACGGGCAAGGAGTTGGTGGCCAGGGCTTTGCACGATCAATCAGACCGAGCCCAAGCTAATTTCGTTCCCATCAACTGTGCAGCAATCCCGACAGGCTTGGTCGAAAGTGAATTGTTTGGGCACCGCAAAGGCTCCTTCACAGGCGCCATGACCGATCGCATCGGCCGCTTTGAGTTGGCCCATGGGGGCACCATCTTTTTAGATGAAATTGGTGATTTGTCGCTCGACATGCAGGTGAAATTGCTGCGCGTGCTGCAAGAACGCAGCGTCGATCCTGTGGGCGGTACCAAGTCTGTGCCTGTGGATGTGCGCGTGGTGGCCGCCACGCACCGAGATTTAGAGCAAGAAATTGTGGCGGGTCGGTTTCGCGAAGACTTGTATTACCGATTGAATGTGTTGCCCTTGAACACCCCAGCTTTGCGCCAGCGCAGTCAAGACGTGCCGGTGTTGTTGGCTCACTTTGCCGCTCACTTTGCACAGAAGGGGCAAACGCCCATCACGTTTGCAACAGATTTCATGAGCGCTTTGCAGGATTACGCATGGCCTGGCAATGTGCGCGAACTGTCTAACTTGGTTGACCGATTCAGCACGCTTTTCAGTGGGCAGCAACTGAAACTCAACACAGTGCCACCTTCCTTACTGCCCAAAGGTTTGCAATTCATTCAAGCAGAACGCCTGGCCGGTTCTCATCATCAAGCAACTGATTTGCCCGTCGTGGCCGATGCAGGTGACATTGAAAATCACAGCGCCAATGCCGATGTGATGAATCCGTTTGCCAATCCTGCGCCCGATCAACCGATGGATGCCCACAATGAAGTGGAGCACATCATCATGTTGGCGCAAGGCCTGCCCAGTTTGCCGCCCGAGGGCTTGTCGTTGAAAGATCGCTTGGCCGACATTGAGCGCGACCTGATTGTGCAAGCGCTTCAGCGCACCGATGGCAATGTGTCACAAACCGCGCGCCTTCTCAATTTGCAGCGCACCACCTTGATTGAAAAGCTCAACAAGTACGATTTGCGCCAAGGCACCATCCTGAACAACAACGGCTAACGCAAGCTTTAAGGCTTCACGCTTAAAACACCGCCGGTACCTGCGGGTTGATTCTCGGCAGATTGAGCTCTGGGGTATTGCACCATGCTGTCCTTTGGGCGCGCAGCCACAGCATTTTTTTGTGCTGCTTGACTGGCCGCTTGCGCCGCAGCGTTGACCGCTTGCGAGGTGGCTGCTTGTAACTCAAGTGCCTGTCGCTCTTTTTGGATCCGGGCCAAGGCTTCCATCTCACGCTTCAGACCACTGGTATCAGTGAGCGAGCCCTGTACTTTTTGCATGATGTTGGACAGGGTCACGATGGCGTTGGCCTGAGATTGCAAGCGACCATCAAGGGATTGAACTTGCTTGGCCAAAATCTGGTTTTTAGCGTCCAGTTGTTTGGCTGTTTCTTCAGGAACACCTTGAGCGCTCTTGATAGATTCACCAATTTTGGCTTCCAATTTACCTTGCGCATCGGCAATGCCTTCTTGCTTGCCCACCATCTCTTGCAATGCTTCGTTCACTGAGCCCACTAACTCCATGGAGGCGTCTAACTCTACGACACGCTCGCCTACTTTGGAGACCATGACATCGAGGGTGTTGATGCGAGACTTCAAGCTGATGGCCATGCCCACAAAGACCATGGCCGCAACCAGCATGAGACTGCCAGCTGCGCCAAACATGATGAGGGTTTGTTTGCGTTGTTTCAGTTGAGCGACTTCTAATTGAAGAATCACACTCCGCATGTTTTCACCAGCATGGGTGGCCAAGTTGGCAGAGCGAGTGGCCAGTTCGGCAGAGTCGAGGGCCAGTATTTTGATACCCTCTAATTCATCTTCATGCGACTGGGTTGGGGTATGCGCTTCAACCCCTGTGGTGGGCTCACTGTGGGCGGGTGATTCGTGTTGGGTGTCGGTACTCATGTCAATGGTCTTTCAGTTTGCTGTGCTTTGAGAATGAACTCAAGGCGCTGGTTCGAGTTTGTCCAACTTGGACCGCAGCGTGTCATTTTCAATTTTCAAATGAACCACCCGTGCAGGAAAATCCATTTCGGGTTCTGGTTCAGCGACGCTTGATGCTGCCGAAGGTGTTGATACAGCTTCAGCACTTTGGGCGGCTTGAGTGGATGACTCGGGAGCAGTGGCAGTGGCTGAATTTTTGGCGGGCGCACTGCCAGGGCGAAAAGCCGCTAAGGAATCGCTGGAAGACAAAGCTGCCGCTGAATTCGTTTGAACCTGCTCTTTGGCCCCGCGCAGTTCTGCATCTGCTTTGGCAATATCTTTGGGTGCCTTCAAATCACCTGAAGGATCAACACCCTCTTTGGGAGCTCTCAGGGAATTGGCATTGAAACCTTCTTTTTCGGCGCGCAAGTCATCGCTGGACTCAACAGGCGCTTTTTCTGCCCGCAAATCTTTGTTGGCAGAGACACCCTCTTTGGCCGCTCTTAATTCTTCGTCCGAACTTTGGCCAGCTTTGCCCCGTAAATCGTCGCTGACCTTCACGCTTTCTTTTTCAGCATGCAGTTCTTCATCGGCCTTGACGCCCTCTTTGGCGCCCTTGAGCATTTTGCTTTTGATCAGTGCTTCTCTGGCGGCTTTAATTTCTTCGTCCAGAGAAAGTGGCTGCGATTTGCCCTTCAATTCTTCGTCATTGGTGGTGATTTCATTGGACTCGCCGGTGCCTTCGCTCAAAACTTTGCGAATAGACGCTTCACCCACTTGCGCCTGTTTGCCCATAGCGTTGCTAGACCCTTCGGGAATCGTGACACTGTGAGGGCTGTTCGATTTGATAATTTCAGGTTCACTCATGGTCTTGTCCTCAAGGCTCATTCAACATAGATAACGACACAACTCGGGAATTCTTTAGCCCTGAAAAAAGAGAATTAGGTCGGTTGGGCCAATTTGCCATCGGCATCAAACTGCATAGAAGGCGGTACTTTGGGATTGGGTTTGCGCATGGGCTCGATGCCTGGGCGCACATCGGCCAAACTGAAAACATAAGCGATGACCTGCGCCACTGCCAAGTAAAGGGCCTCTGGCACGGGGTTATCGAGTTTGGTAGAGAAGTAAAGCGCACGCGCCAAAGGCGCTGCCGCAAAAATTTCGACGCCATTTTTTTCAGCTTCTTCGCGAATGCGCTGCGCTAAAAAGTCGGAACCTTTGGCCAGCAAAATAGGTGCACCATCGCCTGTCGGGTCGTAGGAAAGGGCCACTGCAAAGTGCTCGGGGTTGGTAATCACCACGTCGGCATCTTTCACTTTTTGGAGCATGCGAGAGTTGGCCATTTCACGCTGGCGCTGGCGAATTTTCGCCTTCACTTCAGGCTGACCCTCCATGTCTTTCATTTCGTCTTTGACTTCCTGTTTGGTCATGCGCATGCGCTTCATGAAGGCAAAGCGTTGGTAGGGCGCATCAATGAGGGCAATGACCAACAAGCTGAGAGACAGCCACAAAGCAGACTCGCCAATCATGATGCCGGCATGCGCCAAGGCGGGCTCTAAACCCATTTGACCCAACTGCATGAGCTGATCTAATTGGCGACTGACCAAGGCCCACAGGACGGTGGCCACCAGCGAAAATTTAAGAATGGCCTTGCCAAGTTCAACCACGGCTTTGGTTCCAAACATGCGGGTGAAACCTTGCAGGGGGCTGAGCTTGCTGAAATTGGGCAAGACACTTTTCAGTGAAAACAAATAGCCCCCAGTGGCGCCGCTGGCCAGCACCGCCAGCACGGCAGTGACACCCAGAATGGGCACAATGAGCAGAAAACTTTCGCCAATTTGAAAGGCGAATGTGGTGGCCAACAACTCAGGGTTGTCCAAAGTTTTGCGATCAAAGCGAAAGCCTTGTGAAAACAAAGTGGCCATGCGAGACATCCATGCACTGCCAATGAAATACATCACCATGATGGCGCCAATGGTGACCGCGGCCGCTGGCAGTTCCACAGAGCGCGCCACTTGACCATCGTCGCGGGCGTTGCGAAGTTTTCGGGCCGTTGCTTCTTCGGTTTTTTCTGCGCCGGTATTTTCAGCCATGGTCTGCGGTCTCCATCAGGTCAGTCCGACCAAGGTACGGACTTGGAAAAATCCTTGCATCCAAAGCCATTGAATGCGCGCGCCAATGCTGGGCAGGGCCAAAATCAAAATGCCGAAACCCGCAAAGATCATCGCGGGAAAGCCCACCGAAAAAATATTCAAACTGGGCGCTGCGCGTGTGGCCACACCCAAGCCAATGTTGATGAAGAGCAATGCCACCATCACGGGCAAAGCAGTGAGGAGGGCGCCTAAAAACAACATAGAGCTCCATGCGACCAATTGTCGCCAGGCAGCGTCACCCAACAAGCTGCCGCCAATGGGCAGGCTGGTGAAACTCTCAACAACCAAACTCAGCAAAATGCCGTGCCCGCCGAGGCCCACAAAAATGAGGGTGCCCATGACCAATAAAAATTGACTGATGACGGGAACGTTGCCCATGTTGGGATCAATCATGGTGGCCATCGACAAACCGATCGCATTGGCAATGGACATGCCGGCCACCACAATGGCCGCCGTGACCACCTGCAACATGAGGCCCATGAGCAAACCAATCATGAGCTGGTTTGCCACTTCTAAAAGGCCCGCTGCCGACAAGGGGTCGATGGTGGGCCAAGTGTGAAGTGGATAAACCAGCCAAGTGATGGACATGGCCAGCACAATGCGAATGCGCAAGTTGACAGCGCGCAATGAAAAAATGGGTGCAGCAATGAGCAGTGCAGAAATTCGCAACATGGGCCAGATGAGCGAATAAAAGCGCTCTAGCAATTCAATGGCTGCGACATCCATGGTAGTTCTGAGCTTGAAGAAAAACTCAGGTAAACAAACCCGGTATTCGTTGGAAGATGCTGCGGGTGTAGTCCACCAAGGTGGTGAGTTGCCAGCCGCCCACCACGGCCAAGGTGATGGCCAATGCCGCCAACTTGGGGATGAAACTCAAGGTGGCTTCGTTGATGGAGGTGGCAGCTTGCAACACGCCAATGACCAATCCTACAAACAGCGCAATACCCAACAGGGGGGCAGAAATTAAAACGGTCATCCACAAAGCCTGACGGCCCAGATCCACTACGGTAGAGGTGTCCATGATGGCAATCCTTTTTAGGTCACAAAGCTGGCAGCCAGTGAGCCCAAAATGAGGCTCCATCCATCTACCAAAACAAACAACATCAATTTGAACGGCATGGAGATCATCATGGGCGACAACATCATCATGCCCATGGACATCAGCACGCTGGCCACAATCAAATCAATCACCACGAAGGGGATGTAAATCAAGAAGCCAATGGTGAAAGCGCTTTTCAATTCAGACGTAATGAAGGCGGGTACCAAAGTAGAAAACGGCACGGCTGCAGCATTGACGGGTGCGTCTTTGCGGGCCATTTGCATGAAAAGGCCGATGTCATCTTCACGCGTTTGTTTGAGCATGAAACTGCGCAAGGGCTCTTCAGCCGCTGCCAGCGCTTTTTCAAAAGAGATGCCATTTTGCATGTAAGGCGCGAGCGCGTTGTTGTAAATGTCGCCCAGCACGGGCGACATGATGAACAAGGTGAGAAACAAGGCCAGACCCACGAGCACCGTGTTGGGCGGTGTTTGGCCAGTTCCCAAAGCTTGACGCAAAATAGAAAGCACGATGATGATGCGAACAAAGGACGTCATCATCAGCAAGAACGAGGGCAGCAAGGTGAGCGAGGTCATCAGGGCCAACAACTGCAGCGTCAAGCTGTATTGCGTGCCCGATTTGCCACCACTCACATTGACCATGGGGATGCCTTGGGCTGAGGCCACAAACGGGAAAGCCATCACAACGATGGCTAGGATGAGACTGGCCCAAACAACTGGTTTACGTAACATGCTGAACTCCGTCTGGCGCTGGCGCGTCCAAGACCTGGGATGAAGGAAGGGGGTCGCTGGGGTTCAGTGTAACGTCTGGCCAACTGGCGATGCCATTGATTTGGGTGGGGCTGACGCCAATGAGGACTTCCCGTTCGCCCACGCGAATGAGCGCTACTTTTTGGCGGGTGCCTACGCTGATGGTTTCAATGATTTGCAAACGACGGCCAGAATTTTGGCTGTTCATTTTGCTTTGCAGTCGGCGAAGTGCCCACAACAAAGCGAGCATGAGGGCCACCACCAGGGCCAGGCTGCCGAGCATTCGAAAGAGGTCAGCGCCGGTGATGCCAGGGGTCATGCGTTAACTCACAAATTCTTCATGCGTTCTGCAGGGGGTGCCACCCGCGTGAGACGAACACCATAGCGATCGTTCACCAGCACAATTTCACCTTGGGCTACCACGGTGTTGTTGACCAACAAGTCGAGCGGTTCGCCTGCAATGCGGTCGAGTTCCACCACGCTGCCTTGGGTTAAACGCATGAGGTCGCGAATTTTAATTTGGGCGCGGCCCACTTCAATGGACATGGTGACACTGATGTTTTGCAGCACCTCTTGATTGATCTTGCCTGAGGCATCGGTCAATGAGGGCGTATCGAGTGTGGCATCTGAGGAGGTATCGGACATGACAGTTTCCTGAAAAATTATTGCAAGCCTGGGACGTAGGCGCGTTCAACTTGGACAGCAACTTGAGCGCCCAGTGCGCCCACTTGAACATCGAAAGCGGGAAGACCATTGACCGACATGCGGGCAAAATCAGGTTTCTTAAAGAACAACACGTCACCCTCGCGCATGGCTTCAATTTCACCATAAGAGGTTTCAACATTGCCTACCAAAACACGGGCTTCAAGGCTAGAGCTTTCAACAGCGTCTTTGAGTTCATCTCGCCATTGTCGGTCAGATTCTTCATTGCCATCGCCGGATTGCACGCGACTGCGCAGCAATTCACGAATGGGTTTCAAAGAGGAATAAGGGTAAACCAAATCGATGAAGCCCTGTGCGTCAATGTTGCCTTCGGCTTCAAAGCGGGTCAGGATGACCAAATCGTTTTCATCGGCAATTTGGGCAAACTGCGGATTGATTTCAGAGCTCACCAGTTCAAACTCCAGGGGCATGATGGGTGACCATGCCTCTTTGAGAGATTTGAAAAAGACTTCCAGCATCATGTTGATGATGCGAGATTCGGTGGGTGTGAACAAACGACCAGGGGGCAAGTCGCCCACGCCGCGGCCAAAGCCACCAAAAAAACTGTCGAGTGAGGAGAACACCACTGTGGGGTCAATGACCACGATGGAAAAACCGCGCAGCGGGTGCATGCGAATCATATTGACCGACATGGGGGCTTTGAGTCCCTTGAGGTAGTCGCCAAAACGAACAATTTGAACTTGCGAGCCACTCACCTTGGGGCTGGTGCGAAGCATTTCCAACAAACCCAAACGGAATACCCGAATGAAGCGCTCGTTGATCATGTCCAGCGAGCTGACGTTCACGCCCAAGCTGCTGTCTTCACTGGCCAAGTCGTATTTTTTGATGCGTGCTTTGGTGTTGAAACCTGTGTCAACAGGAATCGAGCCGTCTTTCACGCCCTCGGCCAAGCTCGAGAGTTCGTCCGGTGTTAAAAGGGAAGTGGCCATGTCAATTCAAGATTCGGAAAATTTGAAAATGCGTTATTGAACAATGAAGTTGGTGAAGTACACATCTTCAATGCCGCCGAAATCTTCATATTTCTCAAGCATGGTGTTGATGGCATCGCGGATTTTACCGGCCAATTCTTTTCTAAAGTCTGGTTTGGTAAGTTCTGCCTCTTGCGTTTGGCGCATCACATCCATGATGGCAGAGCGCAAAGCAAACTCGTGCTTCTTCACGTTCTCAAAGACGCGCTCGTCGTAATGCGTCATGACCGCCAGTTGAACCGACATGACTTTTTTGGAGCCACTCAAATTAACCAAGAACTCGCGCTCTATTTGCATGTAAGTGTATTCAAAGCGAGTGAGCTCGGGCGAGTCTTTGGCTTTCTTGCCAGGCTTGCCGTCTTTGCCATCCTTGCCATCTTTGCCACCCTTACCATCCTTGCCATGGCCATCCGCCGCTGCTTCAGCGTGCTCGGGGTCAACGGGCTTTGGATTGAAAAATCCTGTGAGGAACAGCGTACCTGCCACTGTGCTGACCAAGAGCACGAGCAAACCCACCACGCCAACAATGATGAGGACGATAGGACTCTTCGGCTTTTTCTCGCCTTCTTCTGCTGCTACTTCTTCTGCTGCTGCTTCTGCCATATGGCACCTCTATATAAAGAATGTTTGTACACCCAAGACCCAGGGGTCATCAAGCCAAAGTGTCCCATGCATCTGCTGATCGCTTTTCAACCATGCGGCTGACCCTTTGCAGGGATTGGCTCACATCGGCTTCGACTTCGGCCTCCGAATTTCCAGCAAAACGCTGGGGTGTCGGATTCCCGCCAGATTGACGCTTACTTTCGCTGTTCACCCAGACATCAGCAACTGCCGTGCCTGATTGCGCCAAACTGTCCTTTAATTTAGACATACCTTGCGTAATGAGTTCTTTGGTAAGCATATTTTCGGTTTTAAAGATGGCGTCCAGTCCACCGGCGTGCATATCAAGCTCCACATCAATCTGTCCCAGGTGACCTGGGTTGAGTTTCAGATGCAGACGCCATTGTCCACGTTCCATCTGTTCTTGCAGCCTTTCCCCCAAAGCTTCTCCGAGTTTATTGGCCAAGTCTTGAATTTGGCCCGTTCGGTCGGTCATGGGGGATTTATCGCCCTGGGCACTGATGGAACTGTTGGCAATGGCCGACAAGCTTACAGGCGCTTTGGTGTTGTCGCTGGCATTCAATGGCATGGCGCTGACGTTGTCAGAGGCCCCTGCCTCCATGGCCAAGGCCAGGTCGGCGCCTAAATCAAGCCCAATGTCGGTGAAGCCCAAATCCAAGCGGCCCTCCGCGACCAAGCCTTTCTCGGCCAACTTACTGGACATTAATTCTGCCCAAGTGGTGCCTTCTAGGTTGCCATTGAGTTTGGCCAATTGTTTGGTCATGGTTTCCCATTCTGGCACCAGGCGCATGCGCATGGCATCTAGAGGGCCCATTTCGGCATGCAATTCAGCGGCGGTGAGAGCGGCTGTAGGCGCCATGCCCTTCAGGGGGTCGGCCACGCCAAAGCTTTGTATCACGGCCAAAGCATTTGCCCCACTGAGCAGCTTGTCTAAATCAGACACTTTGGGCGTTGAGGCTGCCGTGAGGGTGCTGGGGTCAAAACTCATGTCGGCGCTTTGAGAGAGCACAGTCGTGGCAGTGTTGGGCATCACGCCGGGGTGCCCGCTGAGCCAGTTCAAAGTGGGTGCAGCGTGGGTCATCAGATTGGGGTCAATGGCGGGCGTCGCCGTAACAGTAGAGGCCGCCACTGAAAGCCCACTCTGGAGGGGTGCCCAGCCAAAACTGGGGGCAGTCAAGACATTGCCAGTCTCAAAAGCGGTTGAAGCACTCAATGCGTCGATAGGGGTGGTGGCCAAATCGCCAAACAATGCTTTGACAGCGCCTTCACCCAAGCCTTGAGCCCGTGCAAAGGCCGCCAAACTGTTGGCATCGGGCACTGGGGAGGCTGCAGTGATCACCGCAAACTGATCGCCTAGGGTGAGGGTTTGCAAACCTGACGCGGCATCCCCCGTGGCTTCTGTTTTATCAGACGTTGCACTTTCCCCTGCATCAGAAGTGGCAAGTTCTTGCCGCCCCGACTTGTTCAGCAGATCTCGCATCAGGCCCGCAAACTCCTTCCCATTCATGGGGGTCGACAGACTGTCGTCGACTCCTGAAGAGGCCGTGGGAGCCGCATTGGACAAGGGGTTGGCGATGTTAGCGGTTGAAAGATTCAAGTTGTTGTCCATGTTCATTCCATGTTCATTGGTCATCCCCACAGCGGCAATTCGCGGGAGGGGTGCTTTGTATTAGCAAAAACCGTGACAGGGCATCGCTTGCCGCTTTGGCCACAACGGGGGATGCGCAGACCCTGTCGGCTTTCCTCATGGCATGGTCTTTGCTGAACCTGATGAACTTTGGAAAAAAAATGTTCAATCCCAGCTTTTTCAACCTGATTAGCCTCAAAAGCGTCCTATGAGTACCTTGACCCTGTCAACGGTTCGACAGAACCTGTCCAAATTCGATTACACCGGCCTGGGTTTGCCCGCACTGGTGCTCTTAATCATGGCCATGTTGGTAGTGCCGCTGCCTGCATTGCTGCTGGACATATTGTTCACTTTCAATATTGGTTGCAGCTTGCTGGTCATCATGATTGCCATTGGCACTCGCAAGCCACTTGAATTTTCTTCATTCCCTTCTGTGTTGCTGTTTGCCACCATGCTCCGTTTGGGCTTGAACGTGGCGTCTACCCGTGTCATTTTGGTCAACGGCCATGAAGGCCATGAGGCTGCAGGCAAGGTGGTGGCGGCTTTCGGTGAGTTTGTGATCGGCGGCAACTATGTGGTCGGTTTCATTATTTTCGCCATCCTGATGATCATCAACTTCATTGTGGTGACCAAAGGTGCAGGCCGTGTGTCAGAAGTGAACGCACGTTTCACCTTGGATGCCATGCCTGGCAAACAAATGTCGATTGACGCTGACTTGAACGCTGGCGTGATTGACCAAGAAACCGCCAAAAAGCGCCGCGAAGAGCTTTCTCAAGAATCTGACTTCTTCGGCTCCATGGACGGTGCCTCTAAGTTTGTGTCTGGCGACGCAGTGGCCGGTTTGCTCATTTTGGTCATCAACTTGCTGGGTGGCTTGGCGATTGGTGTGGGCCAGCACGGCTTGTCAATGTCTGAGGCGGGCAAAATTTACACCCTTCTGACCATTGGTGATGGCTTGGTGGCGCAGATTCCATCGCTGTTCTTGTCTCTGGCAACGGCCATCATTGTGACCCGCGTGACCACCTCCGAGTCCATGACGGAGCAGGCCACCTCTCAGCTTGCCAATCCGACAGCCTTGTACATGTCGGCCGCCATTTTGGCCATCATTGGTTTGGTGCCCGGCATGCCTCACATGGTGTTCCTGGTCTTGGCTTTGGGGACTGCAGGCCTAGCTTGGCGCATTACCAACAAAGCCGATACGCCAGAGGCCACGCCTGCAGAACAAGCGGCACAAGCAGCTTTGGAAGAGCCTAAAGAATTGGACTGGGACGATGTCGATCAAGTTGATTTGATTGGCCTTGAAATTGGTTATGGCTTGATTCCTTTGGTCAACCCTGAAACGGGCGGGCAGTTGATGAACCGCGTGAAGGGTGTGCGCAAGAAATTGTCGGCCGAGTTGGGCTTCTTGGTTCAACCCGTTCGCATTCGTGACGCCTTGACCATCGATCCTGATGCTTATCACATCGTGCTCAAAGGCGTGGTGCGCGGCAAGGGCCAAATCAAAGTAGGCAAAGAGTTGGCCATCAATCCGGGTCAAGTTTATGGACCGCTGGAAGGCGAAGCCACCAAAGAGCCCGCATTTGGTTTGGAAGCCGTATGGATTGATCCTTCTCAGCGCGACATGGCGCGGACTTTGGGTTACACCGTGGTAGACGCTAGCACAGCCATTGCCACCCACTTGAACAAAGTCTTGCGTGACAATGCATCCGATTTGCTCAGCCACGATGAAGTTCAACAATTGCTCGACAAGTTGGCAGCCAAGTCGCCCAAGTTGGTTGAAGATTTGGTACCCGGCAAGTTGTCTTTGGGCGTGGTCACACGCACCTTGCAAAACTTGTTGAACGAGTCGGTGTCGATTCGCGACATGCGCACCATTGCTGAGACTTTGTCGGAAGTGGCCAGCCGCACCCAAGAGCCTGATCAATTGACATCTTTGGTTCGTCCAAAGCTGGGCCGCATGATTGTGCAGAGCTTGGTGGACGAAGCAAGCTCTTTGTCTGTGATGACACTCGATCCTAATTTAGAGCAGCTTCTGCACAACATCTTGCAACAAACTGCGCCGGGTCAAAACATGACCATCGAGCCAGGCCTTGCCGAGCGTTTGTTCACCGCATTGCGCGAAGGTGCACGCGCGGTAGAAGAGATGGGTCATCCCGCCGTGTTGGTGGTATCCCCTGCCATTCGCCCTTGGTTGTCCAAGGCCGCCCGCTACCGTGTGTCCGACATGACCCTCTTGTCGTACAGCGAAATTCCAGACGATCAAAGTGTCAAGGTGGTTCACACCGTACACGCTGAAACACGTTAATTGATTTAGACCCCGACTGAAGAATAGAGACAGCCATGGAACTCAAACGCATTCTTGCCAGAGACACCCGAAGCGCCACCGAACAAGCGATGGCTTTGTACGGTAAAGATGTTCTGATTATTTCCAACCACCGTGTGGGAGGACAAACCGAACTCGTCATTGCTTTAGAAGTCGAGACCGTCGAGATGGAAGCCGACGACGCCCCCGAATTCGAAAATACTGAAACTGCGGTGGCTGACTTTGACGATCATTTGTCGGAAGCTTTGAAAGCGCCCTTGCGGGCTGCATCGGCTGCAGTCGAAGCCATGGAAATTATGGATGCGGCCGCAATGCCCGCCATGAGTTTGGCAGAGCAAGCGCGTGAAAACGCACGCGGCAAAGAAATGGTGTCCATGGTCATTGAAGAACTGTCGGCTTTGCGCCAAGAAATTCGCATGAACCAAAAAGTGTCTGCTTGGGAAGCCCAGCAGCAATGGCCTGAGCACTTGCAAGAATTGGTGAACAATTTGTGTGAAGCGCCAGTCCCTTCCGCTTTGCGGACTTTGTTGTTGTCGGGCTTGCGCGAGCAAAA
>CANJOS010000071.1 GCA_947476015.1 Comamonadaceae bacterium
GTTTTTGGGGCTCCATCGCTTTTGTTTTTGTGTTTAGAGGAGTCCCTTTCAATGGGCAAAAAACTATACGTAGGCAATCTGCCTTACTCGGTACGTGACGGCGATTTAGAGCAGGCCTTTGGCCAGTTCGGTTCTGTTACCAGCGCTAAAGTCATGATGGAACGCGATACAGGTCGCTCCAAAGGCTTCGGCTTTGTAGAAATGGGCTCTGATGAAGAAGCCCAATCTGCAATCAGCGGCATGAACGGTCAGCCTTTGGGCGGTCGCAGTGTTGTTGTGAACGAAGCACGTCCCATGGAAGAGCGTCCTCCCCGTTCCGGTGGCGGTGGCTTTGGCGGTGGTGGCGGCGGCGGTCGTCGTGAAGGCGGCGGCGGTTATGGTGGCGGTGGCGGTGGCGGCTACGGCGGTGGCGGTGGCGGTGGCGGCGGTCGTCGTGAAGGCGGCGGCGAGTCAGGTTTCCGCAGCCCCTACGGCTCAGGCCCACGTGGCGGCGGTAGCGGTGGTGGTGGTGGCGGTCGTCGCGAAGGCGGCGGCGGTGGCTACGGCGGCGGTTATTAATCGCTTAAGCACCTCACTTGCACTCTAGCGTGTGAGTCAAAAAAGAAGCCCTGCATGCAGGGCTTTTTTCATGGGCTCAAAACGCCACTGTCAGTTGGGTGCACGGTGTTTTCGGGGCTGATTTTTAAAGGCTCTGTCAAACACAGCGTCGGGCAACGCGCGCAGGATGCGAGCAACCCAGGCCATGGGAGCAGGGATGACGCGAAAACTGGTGCCGCGTTGAATGGTCTCAAATGCCACGTCTGCAAAATTTTCGGCCGTCATTAAAAAGGGCATGGGAAACTTGTTTTTCGCAGTCAAGGGTGTTTGAATGTAACCCGGTGCCAGCGTGACCACTTTGAAGCCGTTTGACTTTAGCTCCCCTCGCAAGCTCTCACAATAACTGATGGCGGCCGCTTTGCTGGCGCAATAGGCAGCGTGCCCTGGCATGCCACGAATACCTGCAACGCTTGCGATGCCCACCAAAGTGCCGGGACCTTGTGGGCTCGAAAACTTTGCTGCACGGTCTTGCATGGGCTGAATGAAGGGGTGAAAAGTAGCGGCCATGCCCTGCACATTGGTTGCCATGACTTGTTCTAGCACTGCCAAATCTTCTTTGATGCGGGTGTCCATGCCAATGCTGATGCCTGCATTGGCAATCACCACATCAGGGACACCTTGTGAATCGATGCAATTTTGCGCAGCTGCAATGATGCTTTCAGTTTGACACACGTCTGCGTGATAGCAACGCGCAACATCAGCGGCAATGCCTTGTTCTGTCAACCAAGCCTGCATGTCTGAAATCCTGCGGGCTGCAAGCGCAAGTCGCCACCCTGCCCGATGATAGCGAAGGGCCAAGGCTTGACCGATGCCACTGGAAGCGCCTGTGATGAAAACCAAGGGTGGCATGGGCATCTTGCTTTCGAAGTTGGAGGATCACTAGCGGCGGCTTGACTGAACCAAGCCGCGTACTTTGCCGCTCAATTCGTATTCACCTGTTTGGCTGTTCATTTGCATTCTTTCAGCTGTAAAGACGTCTTGGCCGCGTCTGATTTCGATGGGCGCGTCACTGACCAATCGCTCCTCTTTGACAAAAGCATGAATGAGTTCACTGCGCATTTCAGTGGGTGCTCCCGCTGGCTTGCCAGAGGCTGTTTTTTGATGAATCAGCACAACTTGACCTATCAAAGTCACTTCAGTGCCATCTCCTGTGGCCAATGCGCGAGCTGCACGACCAACTATGCTGCTGCCTTCTTGGTTTTTCCCGCGAAGTAGCACGGTGTCAATGTCGAGAACGTCGGTGTCTGGAAAATGGGCTGCGCGTTCCCCGCTCAATTCACGCGACAAACGACCTTGCGCGTCAAATGACTTCACTGAGAATTGGGTTAGAAAATAATCCGGTTCGTGCCGGACAGCTTTGGCGGTGGACTCGTTCAAGAAAATAGGCAAGCTTCGAACGAGCCACCAACTGCCCAATGCAAACACAGCCATCAGCACCGCTGGCAAATACAAAACCAAGCGGTCTAAGGCAAGTCGAATAGAGGTTTTCATGGGGCTGTGCGAGAACCGACACTTGCAAGTAAGGGGGCGTATTGACCACTGGCAACGACCAGCAGGTCGCAGAATTCTCTGGCCGCGCCCTCTCCGCCTTTTCGGGTGGTGATGAAATGCGCCAAAGCCAATGCCTGAGCATGGGCATTGGCTGGCGCGCAGGAGAAAGCGGCTCGTTGCATGACAGGCAGGTCTGGCCAATCATCACCGATGGCAGCCGCTTGAAGCCAAGTCAGTCCGAGTTTTTTGAGGTAGTTTTCAGCTGCGGGCCACTTGTCTTCAGTGCCAAAAGTTGCATGCTCAATGCCCAAAGCGTTGAGGCGCAAACGCAGGGGTGCTGAATCCCTTCCAGTGATGATCACGGGTGTGATGCCGGCATGCTTTAAAAGTTTCAAGCCATGCCCATCCAGCGTGTTGAAGCGCTTCAGGGTTTCGCCGTGCTCTGAAAAATACAGACCACCATCTGTGAGAACACCATCCACATCAAAAAACGCCACCTTCACGCCTTGTGCCCGCAGTAACAAGGCCGGTGGAAAATTCAAAGCAGGCTGAAGAGTTTGCATGGATGGGTCTTTGCTTAAATGACTTTGGCGCGCATCAAGTCGTTGCTGTTGAGGGCGCCACACAATTGACCAGCATCATTCACCACCAGCACGCTGGTGATTTTGAATTCCTCCATGAGTTCAGCCGCTTCAACGGCCAGAGCGCCTTGCTTCACAGTGCGAGCTTGAGGCCGCATCACATCCTGAGCTTTCAAGGCGCGCAGATCCAAACCTTTTTCAATCAAACGGCGCAAGTCACCATCCGTGAAAATACCCAGAATGTTGTGTGAGGCGTCCACAATCGCTGAGGCACCAAGTCCTTTGTGGCTCATCTCTCGCATGAGTTCACTGAAGCCTGCGCTTGCCAGAACCTGAGGCACTTGATCGCCCTTGCGCATGACATCGCTGACATGTGTGAGAAGTCGGCGACCCAATGAGCCACCTGGATGCGAACGTGCAAAGTCTTCTGCTTTGAAGCCGCGCGCATCGAGCAAAGCAACTGCCAGCGCATCGCCCAGCGCCAGTTGCGCCGTCGTGCTGGCTGTAGGAGCCAGGTTCAGGGGGCAGGCTTCTTTGGCCACGCTGCAGTTTAAAACGACGTCGGCATGTTGAGCCAATGCCGAGCTCATACCGCCTGTCATTGCAATCAAGGGCACGCCCTGCCGTTTCAAGACAGGCAAGATTGAAACCAGTTCGTCACTTTCACCGCTGTTTGAAATGGCCAACACCACATCGATCGCTTTGATCATGCCCAAATCGCCGTGACTGGCCTCACCGGGGTGCACAAACATGGCGGGTGTGCCAGTTGAGGCCAATGTGGCCGCAATCTTGGAGCCAATATGGCCGCTTTTGCCCATGCCGGTGACCACCACACGGCCTTTGGCATTGAGCATCATTTGGACCGCTCGGGCGAAGCGCTCGTCCAAATGAGATTTGAGGCCGATCAGCGCGGCAGCCTCAATGTCCAAAGTCTCGCGTGCGAGTTGGATGGCTTGGTCTGGGTTGAATGACATGCAGGTATTTTAACGAGGGAAGGCTCTTGCTGCACTGAATCCATTGCTTGTATGCACAGGCTTGTGAATGCATGACTATGATGGCACTGATGTCTAATGCCAAAATGGTCGAATTGGGGTGAACGAAATGCGTGAAGTTTCTTTGTCGGTGAATGAGTATTTGAAGAGCAATATTCGAACAGTGCGCGATTGGCCGGTGGCCGGCGTGCAATTTCGCGACATCACGCCATTGTTGCAAAATCCCAGGGTGTTTCGGGTGTTGATCGATGCGTTTGTGCATCGCTACATGGCGCCAGAAATGCGGCCAGACGTGGTGGCCGGCTTGGATGCGCGTGGCTTTATTTTGGGCGCGGTGGTGGCCTACGAGTTGAATGTGGGATTTGTTCCTATCCGAAAAAAAGGCAAGCTGCCCTTTACCACCGTCGAGGAAACTTACGAACTGGAGTACGGCACGGCCACAGTGGAGTTGCATACCGATGCGGTAATGCCAGGTCAGCGCGTCCTGTTGATTGATGATTTGATTGCAACTGGCGGGACCATGATGGCCGGCATGAAGTTGTTGGAAAAATTAGGCGCGCAAGTGATTGAGGGCGCGGCCATTGTTGATTTGCCCGAACTGGGCGGATCACAAAAACTGAAGACCGCTGGGTTGCCCTTGTTCACCCTGGTTGATTTTGCGGGCCATTGAACAACACGCGATGCCATGCAGAGCTGGTTCAGGCGTTGAATTGCAGCGCAGCCAAGCCCGCATAAACGCCGCCCATTTGAACCAAGGCTGCGTGCTTTCCTTGCTCCACCAACCGGCCATGCTCCAATACCAAGATGTTATCGGCCTGTTGCACTGTTGCCAAGCGGTGCGCAATGACCAAAGTTGTACGGCCTCGCATGGCAGACTCCAAAGCGGCTTGAACCATGCGTTCGCTGTGCGCATCCAGCGCGCTGGTGGCCTCGTCTAGCAACAGCAGGGGCGGATTTTTTAGAATGGCGCGAGCAATGGCAATGCGTTGGCGCTGCCCCCCCGACAAGCGGACGCCGCGTTCACCTAAAAAGGTGTTGTAACCCTCAGGCAAATCCACAATGAACTCTTCAGCAAATGCAGCAACAGCCGCGGCACGAACTTCGTCGTCGCTCGCATCTGGCTTGCCGTAGCGAATATTTTCCATGGCCGTACTAGAAAACAGCACAGGCTCTTGAGGCACGATGCCAATGCGTTGTCGCAAATCGAGCAAGCTGAGGTTTTGAATGGGCACGCCATCCAACACAATTTGACCCGATTGCGGATCGTAGTAACGCAGCAGCAAGCCAAATAAAGTAGTTTTCCCTGCGCCGCTCGGGCCCACCAAAGCCACAGTTTGCCCCGCTGGAATGTTGACGCTGAAATTTTCAAGCGCCTTTTGAGAGGGGCGAGAAGGGTAGTGGAATTGCAGACCTTCAAATCGAACCGTGCTGCCTGTGGCCGGTGGCAAAGAGGTGACCGGATGAAGGGGAGATTGCACGGGGGATGTTGTTCCGAGCAACTCCATCAAGCGTTCGGTGGCACCTGCTGCACGCAGCAAATCGCCGTAAGTTTCCCCAAGAACAGCCACTGCCCCTGCAAAAATGATGACATATAAAACAGCTTGCCCCAACTGACCTGCGGAAAGTTCACCGGCCAGCACGGCCTGCGTGCCTTGGTACAAGCCCCATAATAAAAAAGCAGCATTGGCAATGATGATGAAGGCGACCAAAACAGAACGGGCGCGTGTTCTGCGTATGGCGGTGTGAAAGCCTTGTTCAGTGGCTTGCGCAAAGCGCTTGGATTCGCGCGCCTCGGCGGTGTAACTTTGAACCACAGGCATCGCGTTCAAGATTTCGGTGGCAATGCTGCTGGCATCGGCCACGCGGTCTTGGCTTGCTCGCGATAAGCGTCGAACACGACGTCCGTAAAGGGTGGCGGGCCACACCACCAGAACCACCGTGACCACCAATTGCAACATCACTGTGGGGTGTGCGTAGACCAACATGGCCAAGGCGCCGATGCCCATGACGGCATTGCGCAGGCCCATTGACAATGAACTGCCCACCACCGTTTGAACCAATGTGGTGTCAGCCACCAAGCGACTGATGACTTCGCCTGTGGGCGTGGTTTCAAAGAAAGCAGGGCTTTGTTCAAGGACGTGGCTGTAAACCGCATTTCGCAAATCGGTGGTGACGCGTTCACCCAACCAACTGACCGTGAAAAAACGTGCGGCTGAAAACAAGCCCAAGGCCACCGCCACACCAAACAACATTAAAAAATTGCCGCGAAGTGCCATGGCCTGTGCGCCGGGATCGGGATGCTGCAAGCCATTGTCGATCAATTGCCGCAAAGCAACTGGAAATACCAATGTTGAGGCAGCAGCCAAGACCAAGAAAACAAATGCCAAACCAATTTGCAAACGGTAAGGTTTTAAAAAAGGCAGCAGGCCACTCAAAGACTTGGGGCTTTGTGGAGCGGGTCGGTCGGGGACAGTTGACTTGGCCATGTTTATTTACCGATGCAAAAGCTGGAAAAAATAACGCCCAGCAAGTCGTCAGCGCTGAACTCGCCTGTGATGTCGTTCAATGCGGTTTGTGCCAATCGCAACTCTTCCGCCAGCAGGTCGAGGGATTGTGCCTGAGCACGCAAATGTTCATCGGCTGATGCCACATGCGACTTCACGCGTTTCAGGGCTTGTACATGACGCTCGCGCGCAAGATACAAACCTTCATTTGCAGGTTGCCAGCCTGCAGCTTCCAATAATTGGGCCCGCAGCAAATCAATGCCTACCCCAGTTTTCGCAGACAAGTGAATGTCATGGGCTGTGCTGTGATGCGGGGTCAGGCCAGTGTCATGTGAGGCAAGGTCTGATTTGTTCCAAACGTTGAGCAACGGCACGCCAGTGGGCAATTGGGCCGTTAGACTGGCCTGAATTTGGGCATCCGCGTGCACATAAGTTGGCAAGTGAAGACGTGTGAGATCGTGCAAAAATAAGACGGCATCAGCCGCTGCAATTTGCGCCCACGCACGCTGAATGCCAATGAGTTCAACCTCGTCAATGCCTTCGCCTTCACGCAAGCCAGCGGTGTCGATCACATGAACAGGAACGCCCTGAATTTGAATGGTTTGTTGCACGACGTCGCGGGTGGTGCCTGCAATGGGTGTGACGATGGCAAGTTCTGCACCCGCCAAAGCATTGAGCAAGGAACTTTTGCCAGCGTTGGGTTGGCCCGCGATGACCACCTTGATGCCTTCGCGCAGCAGTGCACCTTGCTGGGTGCGAGCCAATACTTCTTCAAGCTGTGTTTGCAGCCTTTCAATTTGCCCTTGAGCGTCAGCCTTTTTTAAAAAGTCAATTTCTTCTTCTGGAAAATCAAGCGTGGCTTCCACCAACATTCGCAAATGGACCAAGCCATCTCTCAAGGTGTGAATTTCTTTGGAGAAGTCGCCAGCCAATGAGCGACTGGCGCTTCGTGCCGCAGCGGCAGTGGAGGCGTCGATCAAATCAGCAATCGCCTCGGCTTGGGCTAAATCGATTTTGTCGTTCAAAAAAGCTCGTTGGGTGAACTCGCCAGGTTCAGCCAACCGCAGTCCCGGTAAATAAGCCGCGCCCGAACTTGGCTCAATTTCCTTGGCTGCTTCTAGGCAACGTGCCAACAACAATTGCAAAACCACAGGACCACCATGTGCCTGAAACTCTAAAACGTCTTCCCCTGTGTAGGAATGGGGCCCTGGAAAAAAGAGGGCCAAGCCTTGATCAATGGACTCACCTGCGGCGTCATTCAAGGGCAGGTAATGGGCTTGCCGCGCTTTCAGTGACTTGCCACACAGAAATTCTGCCCAATCTTTCAACTGCGGCCCCGACACGCGAAGAATGCCCACCGCGCCTCTGCCAGATGCCGTGGCAATTGCAATGATGGGATCTTGATGGCGCGACAGCATGAGGCGGTGTGACGGAAGAATTTCTGTTTCAAAGCAACAGGGCCGCATGAGCGGCCCTGTTGTGAGGGGTTCAGGTCAGTTGAATTTTGGCAGATTGAACTGAGGGGGGACACCCATTCTGCTGTTGATCATCCATTGCTGGGCAATCGACAAGATGTTGTTGGTGATCCAGTAGAGCACCAAGCCAGATGGAAAGAAGAAGAACATCACGCTGAACACCAATGGCATGATCCACATCAACTTGGCTTGCATAGGATCTGGCGGCGCTGGGTTGAGTGCCGTTTGCAGCAAAGTCGTCAAGGTCATGACCACGGGCAAAATGAAGTAGGGGTCTGGGGCTGACAAGTCATGAATCCAGCCGACCCAAGGCGCGTTGCGCATTTCAACGGAGGACAGCAACACCCAGTACAAGGCAATGAACACAGGAATCTGAACCATGATGGGGAAACATCCTCCCATAGGGTTAACTTTCTCTTCACGGTAAATTCGCATCATTTCTTGCTGCATTTGCTGTGGATTGTCTTTCAGGCGTTCACGCATCTCCATGATGCGGGGATTGATGGCTTTCATCTTGGCCATGCTGGCATAGGCTTTGGCATTCAGCCAATAGAAAGCCAGTTTAAGTAAGAAAACCAGGGCCACAATGGCCCACCCCCAGTTTTGCAAGAAGCCAAACAGGCGATCAAGCAGCCAATAGAGGGGCTTGGCCAAAACAGTCAACCAGCCGTAGTCTTTGACCAACTCCAAGCCGGGGGCCAATGCCTCCAGGATTTTTTCTTCTTGCGGGCCAACGAATAAAGTAGTTTCTAAGCTTTTGCTTTGGCCTGGCGCGACTTCGGTGAATGGGGTGATCATGCCCACTGAATACAAGTTGGCGTCGACTTTGCGAACAAAGTTTTCGCGCGCCGTGTTGTCAGGCAATACCCAAGCGGACGCAAAGTAATGCTGCACCATGGCCACATAGCCTTGCTGTGTGGTTTTTTCGAATTCAGCTTTGTTCTTTTCAATGTCGGCGAATTCAATTTTTTGATATTTTTTGGCGTCTGTGTAAATCGCAGGGCCCGTGAAGGTTGAGTAGAAAGCGGATTCGCCATCGGGCTTGTTGCCATCACGCAGAAGTTGAACGTAAAGTTGGGGCGATAAGCTTGAAGAGCCTGAATTGATCACTTGGTGTGCCACCTTGATGGCATAACTACCGCGGCTGAGGGTGTATGTTTTGACCAGTTTCAAGCCGCCCACATCGGGCGATTCAAACTTCAAAACCAGCTCGTTTTGGCCCGCTTTGAGTTCGCGATCGCCACTGAATTTCATGGCTGTTTTGTGAGAAGCGAAAGGACCGCCAATCAAACCGGTTTGCGCCACGTAGACACGGGCCTTGCTTTCATCGAGCAACACAAAAGTTTTCTTGTTGTCTTGGAGGTCGCTAAATTTTAAGAACTCGGAGCGAAGCAAAGAGCCACCTTCGGAGTCAAAGCTGAGCTTCAGGACGTCGGTGGCAACCTCGATGCGTTCACGAGGCAAGTTTATTTCAGGGCTTGCGGAATTGCCCTGCACTGCGACCGATGCGCCTGGTACCTGCGCTGGACTCGCTGAAGATTGTGCAGCGATGGGTGTCGAAGCGGCTGGAAGACCCGCGGATGTTGCGGGGTCTGCTGCTGTTTTTTCTGTGGTGGCCACTGTAGGCTTGGGGAAGAAGGTGGCTTTGTGTCCGTTGTAGATTTGCCATTGGTCCCAAAGCAGAACCATGGAGAAGCCAAAAATGACCCATAAAAAGGTGCGGCGAATATCGTTCATGAAGTCTTCTTAGAAGAGGGGGTGGAAAGTGAAGGGTGCAATAAACGCGAGAGCCATTGCGGGCCATGTTCGGGCACCGGGTCGAGCCCGCCGTCGCACCAAGGGTGGCATCGACCTATGCGTTTGAGGGTGAGATAACTGCCCATGCCAGCGCCGTGTTGACTCAAGGCACCCAGCGCAAAGGCAGAGCAGGTGGGCTCAAATCGGCATGCCGAACCTAAGCTCGGGCTGAGGAAAAGACGGTAGGCTTTGACAATGCCCATTAAAAACCGTTGGATCATGGTTTGTTGGAAGCTCGTTCAAACAACTGCACAAGTTCGATGCGCACGGCCTGCTTGAGAAGGCTGGAGCTTGCACTGATGAATTGTTGGCGATCAAAGCCGGACCTTAATCTGACCACATGCGCTGCACAAGGCAGTCGAACCTCAAATTGAGCACTGACGGCGTAAATTTGGCGTTTGATGGCGTTGCGGGTGACGGCGCGACGAGCCCATCTCTTTGGAACCATAGCGCCTAACCAAACATCTTGGGAGTGAAAAAGGGGGGCGATAGTGGGCAATGCATCAGGCTTTGTTGCCTGTTGACTGACTTGCTCAGGCAGGCTGAGGCGATGCAAGGCAAAGTGTGGCGTGCGAGAAACCGTGCCACCCGCAAGGGCAGCCTGGAATTGAGGGCGGGTTTTTAATCGCTGCACACCACTGCCGAGTCATTGAATTTCTCAGCAGCCAAGCCAATCGTGTGGCAAGGCTTAAGCGGCCAAGCGTTTGCGGCCCTTGGCGCGGCGTGCATTGATCACAGCACGGCCACCACGGGTTTTCATGCGAACCAAAAAGCCGTGTGTGCGTGCGCGGCGAGTTTTAGAGGGTTGGTAAGTGCGTTTCATTTTGAGTCGTTCCTGATATCAGACCCCCAAGGCCACATGGCTATTTTTGGGGGGAACCGGCGATTATCGCAAACTTTCAAGGGGTAGGCAAACCTTCTCAGCGCGGGTTCAGGAAAAAAACGCTGCCAAGGCTTGGAAATTCTGGTTTATGATGGCTGGAATTGGTTAACACAGCATGTGGATAAACTCTTGATAAAGTTATTTTGAACACCATGAATTTTCAAACTGTCCACAAAGAAGGTACTTGCTCATGAGCAGCGGACAGCCCCCCCACGACGGAGACGAAGCCGGACAAGCACTTTGGCAAGTTTGCCTAGACGAGCTGGCTCAGGAAATGCCCGAGCAGCAGTTCAACACGTGGATCAAGCCCCTGACCGCGCATGTTTCTGATGACCTTTCCAAAGTCACTTTGTATGTGGCCAATCGTTTTAAATTAGATTGGATCCGGGCGCAGTACAGTGCTAAATTGGCAGATGTTCTGTCGAGATTACACGGCCAAAAAATTCAAATTGAGTTAGCGCTCGCTACCAGAGAAGCGCAAGGTAAAACTGCATTTTCTATGGCAAAGGCTGCATTGGAAGCACGGCCTGAAAGCGTGGATGCCGCCGATGAAGTCCCCGCTGATGGGCACCGTCACCGTTTGAACACGGCCCTGACATTTGACACCTTGGTGGAGGGCTCCGCCAACCGCATGGCCCGGGCAGCTGCCATGCACGTCGCCACCATGCCTGGCCACCTCTACAACCCTCTGTTTATTTACGGTGGCGTGGGCCTGGGCAAAACTCACTTGGTTCATGCGGTGGGTAACAAGCTGCTGGCAGACAAGCCGGATGCCAAAGTTCTCTACATTCACGCAGAACAGTTTGTGTCAGATGTGGTTAAGGCCTATCAGCGAAAAACCTTTGATGAGTTCAAACACCGTTATCACTCACTGGATTTGCTCTTGATTGACGATGTGCAATTCTTTGCCAACAAAGACCGCACACAAGAAGAATTTTTCAACGCCTTTGAAGCCTTGCTGGCCAAAAAGTCACACATAGTGATGACCAGCGACACCTATCCCAAAGGCTTGGCCGATATCCACGAGCGTCTGGTTTCGCGTTTTGACTCGGGCTTGACGGTGGCCATCGAGCCGCCAGAGCTTGAAATGCGGGTGGCCATCTTGATCAACAAGGCCATCAGTGAAGGCACCGTGATGCCAGAAGAGGTGGCTTTCTTTGTAGCCAAGAACGTGCGCTCCAATGTGCGTGAGTTGGAAGGCGCCTTGCGCAAAATATTGGCTTATTCGCGGTTTAACCAGAAGGAAATTTCCATCCAACTGGCAAGGGAAGCGCTGCGCGATTTATTGTCCATTCAAAACCGCCAGATCAGCGTCGAAAACATCCAAAAAACGGTGGCCGATTACTACAAGATCAAGGTCGCCGACATGTATTCCAAAAAGCGTCCGGCCAGCATTGCCCGGCCGCGCCAGATTGCCATGTATTTGGCGAAAGAATTGACCCAAAAAAGCTTGCCTGAAATAGGTGAACTGTTTGGCGGCCGGGATCACACCACAGTTTTGCATGCAGTTCGAAAAATCAGTGCCGAGCGACAGCAATTGACCGAGTTAAACCAGCAATTGCACGTTTTGGAACAAACCCTCAAGGGCTAGCTTTTGAAGGCTTGAGGCGGCCGATTTTGAGGGTGGGGCCACGACCCCCCAAAGAATGCTGAATTAAGGCTGTCGAAAGCCCAATTTAGGGCAAAAAATCAGCGAAAATCGGGGTGCACTCGAATTCCAATTCGTGGCGCCCCCAAAACAGAGGAAGACATGATCGTACTGAAGGCCACCCAAGACAAATTGCTTTCCGTTTTGCAATCCGTTTCAGGCATTGTTGAACGTCGTCACACATTGCCTGTCTTGGCCAATGTGTTGATTCGCAAAACTGGCAAAGCTTTGCAATTGACCACCAGCGATCTGGAAATTCAAATTCGCACCACGGCCGAAATGGACGGTGATGCGGGCGATTTCACCACCACGGTGGGCGCGCGCAAACTGATCGATATTTTGCGCACCATGCCCTCCGACCAAACTGTGAGTTTGGAGTCCAGTCAAAGCAAATTAATTTTGAAGGGTGGCAAATCTAAATTTACTTTGCAGACCTTGCCTGCAGAAGATTTCCCTCTGGTGCAAGAAGCCGCCAGTTTTGGCCCTGTGTTCAGTGTGCCGCAAAAAACTTTGAAACAGTTGCTCAGCCAAGTGTCTTTTGCCATGGCCGTGCACGACATTCGTTATTACTTGAACGGCATTTTGTTTGTGGCGGAAGGCAAGCAGTTGTCTTTGGTGTCCACCGATGGCCACCGTCTGGCATTTGCTTCAGCCACTTTGGACACCGATGTCCCCAACAAGCAAGAAGTGATCTTGCCGCGCAAAACAGTGCTCGAAATGCAGCGCTTGTTAAGTGACGCAGATGGCGCCATCGACATGCAGTTTGCCAACAACCAAGCCAAGTTCAGTTTTGGTGGCATGGAGTTTGTGACCAAGTTGGTGGAAGGCAAGTTCCCCGATTACAACCGCGTCATCCCCAAAGGCCATCGCAACAACCTCACGCTGGGCCGTCAAGCTTTGCTGTCTTGCTTGCAACGCACGGCCATTTTGACCAGCGACAAGTTCAAAGGTGTTCGCCTAAATTTAGACCCCGGCACCTTGCGCGTCGCGTCCACCAACGCCGAGCAAGAAGAGGCCGTCGACGAACTCGACATTGATTACGCGGGTGACAGCATTGAAATTGGCTTCAACGTCACTTACATCATCGATGTGCTGACCAACATGGGCCAAGACATGGTGCGCATTGATTTGGCCGATGCCAACAGCTCGGCGCTCATCACCATCCCAGAAAACGACCAGTTTAAATATGTGGTGATGCCCATGCGCATTTAAGGCCAGAACTGCTTGAAGGTGACTAAAAACACCCCAAGAAAAGCCTTTCGAAACCCGCGTTGATTCGCGGGTTTCGGCCATTCGAGAGATTGAGAAAAGAAAAAA
>CANJOS010000072.1 GCA_947476015.1 Comamonadaceae bacterium
AGAGCCATGGCACTCGAACCCAAGCTCATATTGCTAGATGAACCCGCTACCGGTATGAATGCTAAAGAGATTGAGGGATTAGGTTCGCAATTAAAAAAACTCCAATCATTGACAGGTGCCACCCTGCTTCTCATTGAACACAGCATGCCTTTGGTGATGCGCATCTCCGATCAAATTACAGTAATGCACAACGGACGATTTCTTGCGCAAGGAACGCCCGCAGAAATCAAGAAAGACTCTGCAGTGATTGAGGCGTATTTAGGAAAAAACAAAAATGTTACCCACACCAGTGCTGTTAACGGTTGAAGAACTGTCTGCCAGTTATGGCAGCATTCAAGCCCTTCACCAAGTGAATCTTCAAGTCGAAGAAGGACAAATCGCATGTGTGCTCGGCGCAAATGGTGCGGGGAAAACCACTTTGATGCGTGCTCTGAGTGGCTTGATGGAGAAACCTCAAGGGCGTACCCACTTTCAAGGTCGTGACCTGCTCAGCATGGAGGCGGAAGACATCGTCAAATACGGCATCGCACATGTACCCCAAGGGCGAATGGTATTTGCACAACTCAGCGTTTTAGACAACCTCAAGCTTGGCGGCTACACACGTCCAGCCAAAGAGGTGCTGCATGACATTGACCGAGTGTTGTCTTATTTCCCTCGTTTGAAAGAAAGAATCGCTCAACGTGCAGGCACGCTCTCGGGCGGAGAGCAACAAATGTTGGCCATTGCACGTGGACTCTTGTCCAAACCCAAACTGCTCATGCTAGACGAGCCGTCTATGGGTGTGGCGCCTATCTTGAAAGAATTTATTTTTGAAAAATTACGTGAAATTCGAAACGCTGAAAACCTCAGCATTTTGTTAGTTGAACAGGACGCAGCCCTTGCTTTGCAAATTGCCGACATGGGCTATGTCATGGAGACCGGCCGCATCGTTCTGAAGGGGCCGTGCGATGAATTGAGCCGCAGCGATGTGGTTCAACAGGCCTATTTAAGCACCCAAAACTAATTTTTAACCAGGAGACCACCATGAGACAAGCACTGAAAAGACGCACGGCTGTAGCAGCAGCTTTGGCATTGACGATAGGCTTTGTTGGACTGAGCCACGCCTATGAAAAGAAAGACGAAGGCATTTTAAATGCTGAAGTTATTCTAGGCTCATCACAACCAATGTCAGGAACATTGGCCTATATGGGCAAAGCGGTTGATGAGGGTATGCGAACCTACTTTGAGATGGTCAACACATCTGGTGGTGTCAATGGTCGAAAGATCAAGCTGATTACATACGATGATGAATTAAAACCCGCAAAATCCGTGGCAAATGCCAAACTCTTGGTTGAACGTGACAATGTTTTGGCCATGGTGGGCAATATTGGCCACGCCACCAACATGAGCGCTTATGAGTATTCATCCACTAAAAAAGTACCGACAGTGGGCGCCCTGAGCATTTCCGATCTCACCTCAAATCCTGCGCGAGATTACTTGTACGTTCTGCCCTCCCCCCAATCAACTGAAACTGCTGCTTACATCGACCATGCGGTCAATCAGTTAAAGGCCAAACGCGTTGCGATCTTGTATCAAAACGATGGCTGGGGTAAGCCAGCGTTTGAAATCGCCTCTAAGCAACTCGAAAAGTACAACCTCAAGCCCGTAGAGGCTCAGTCCTTTGAACGCTTTGCCACGGACATTACTTCACAAGTGTTCAAGCTCAAGGAATCGAATCCTGATGTCGTGGTTCTCTACGCATTAGGTCAGGAGGCCGTGTTGTTTTTCCGCGGTGCTGAAAAGCTAGGTTGGAAACCTGTGGTCTTTGGCGCGGGTGGCTTGAATGATCCCAAGTTCATTGAATTGCTAGGAAAAAGCGATTCTAAACTTTTCGTTGCTTCCTACTACGACCCGATTGATGGCAACAACCCCGCCATCAAGGATTTCAACACTTTGTATACCAAGCTTTATCCCAATTCAAAGCCTTCCTCGATGGCTCTGATGGGTTACTCCTCTGCAGCCGTGATGGTTGAAGCGCTTCGCCGTGCAGGAAACGAACCCTCTCGCGATAAAGTGATTTCAGCTCTAGACAATCTGCGCGACTTTGATCAAAAAATCGGACCCAAAATCACATTCCAGCCCGTTAACGCCGGCCCCTACGCTCGTCGTGGACAAACAGGCGTTGTTCTGATGGAGTTGAAAGACGCGCGATTTGTTTCGATGGGTGGATACATCGATCCAGTCAAACGTTAAGGAATCAACATGACTACTCGTCAACAATTTCACAAAAAAGTAATGGGTGGCGGATCGACTATTTGGATGGCCGGCGCTTACGATGCACTTTCAGCCACCCTCATTGATCAGTCCAATTTTGATGGCATTTTCACTACGGGTTTTGGTGTATCTGCCTCTTTGTTGGGCACACCTGACTTAGAGATCTACACCCTCACTGAAAACTTGAATGTGGTCAACAACATTGTCAATGCCGTCAAAAAACCAGTGGTCGCTGATACCGATACTGGCTATGGCAACGTGATCAATGTCATGCGAACCGTTCGAGACTTTGAAAAAGCAGGTGTTGCTGCACTGATTTTGGAGGACCAGCGTTCTCCAAAGAAGTGTCCCGCTGCTGCGGCAGAGTTTCCAGTTTTGCCCATTCAAGAAGCTACCGCAAAGATCAAGGCAGCTGTCGATGCCCGCAAAGATCCGCACATGATCATTGTGGCTCGAACTGATGCTGTCGATCCGAATGAGGCCATTGATCGCGCTTGCGCCTATGCTGAAGCTGGGGCCGACTTGATTCAACCCATCTCTCGCTCATTCAAGGGTTTTGAAGATTTGATTAAATTGAAGACCCTGTGCCAGCGCCGTCTTTCACTGCAACTCATGGAAGGCATCTGGATGGGGGACCTTACCAAGGAACAAGTGGAAAGTGTTGCGGCTTTTGCCACTTATCCATTGGTCCCTATGATGTCAGCTATCCATGCCATTCAAACCAACTTGAACGGCCTGCATGCCTCGAAATCATTTGCTGGCTGTAAAGTTCCTCAAACCAATATGAAGGACTACAAGGAACTGATTGGGTTTGAGCGAATACAAGATTTGCAAAAACATTATGAAACGATGGTGTTTGATTCAAGTTCACATCAAAAAGCAGCTTAACAACATAGAACCTGTCGTAATTTCGGGTTCTTGAAAAATCCCATTTGATGGCTTGGCTTCAAGTCTTGAATCAAATGGGATTTTTATGTTTCAATGATCCAATGCAATCTGAACTCATCAAAGACCAGACGCTTCAAACTCTGGTCGATTTCATCGAACTTCAAAAACAACTCCCGCTCTCAGAGACCGAGTTTCATGACTGCCAACGCCGGCTGATTGACGCCTTAGGATGCGGTCTGGCTGCGTTCCATCAAACGGCCTCTACCCACGCCAGAACGCTTGCCATTCAGGAAGCCCCGAGTGGCGTGTGCACATTGATCGGTACTCAACATCGCACCAATGCCAGCATGGCAGCCTTTGCGAACAGCATGATGATGAGATTCCTGGACGGCGCCGATACCTACCCCGGCGGCGGTGGTCATCCAAGCGATTGCTGGGCAGGGCTCCTGGCGGTGGCACAGCAACAAAATCAAAACATTGGGCAATTGTTCAAAGCCGCCCAATTGGCCTATGCCGTCTTCCACAATTTGTTCGTTTCTGCACAACTTCGGAACAAAGGTGTTGACAACGCTTTCTACGTCACCCTTGGTACAGTGACAGGTTGCGCTTTGCTGATGGGGCTTAGCCCCGCTCAAACAGCACACGCTATTTCATTGGCAGTTGTTCCCAATGTGTCGCTGGCGGTTGCAAGAACCGGCGCATTGTCGATGTGGAAAGCCGGCGCATCGGCCAATGCCAGCCGAAATGCAGTCTTTGCGATTCAGATGGCGGCTGCAGGCATCGAAGGTCCAGCAAGACCATTTGAAGGGCAGAAAGGACTATGGGATTTAACAGGCCCTTTCCAGCTGGCATCATTTGACCTCGGGCCTACTGATTTGCCTCGGATGGAAAGAGCCCACATGAAACAGTTCCTTTGCGACTACCACTCGCAAACACCTATTTTGGCTGCCCTTCAACTGCACGAACAATTGAAGGGTGAAAAAATTCAAACCATCAAAGTTCATACCTATGCTTTTGCCCATGATGAAGTCGCAAGTGACCCTGAGAAATGGGCGCCACGAAATCGTGAAACTGCAGACCACAGCATGCCTTGGATCGTGGCAGGTGTTTTGCAAACGGGTCATTTTGGAGAGCATCTGTTTAGCGAAAAACAGCTGAAAGATCCAGCCCATCTTGAATTGACTCTCAAGGTCGAGGTAGAAGAAGATCCCAGTTTCTCGCTCAGATTTCCTAACGAAGTGCCCTGCCATATTCAACTCACAAGCATTTCAGGACGACAGTTAGAAGCTCGAGTTGATCTTCCCCTGGGTCATCCCAATCGCCCCATGCCAGACAGCGCGCTGAATCAAAAGTTCATTGAATTGACCCAACCCATTTTAGGTGCGCATGCCCAGACTGTTCTGAAAAGCCTGTGGGCCGCTAACGCTACTCTTCCTATTGACGAATTTTTAAAGCCCCTTACATTACCTCTTTCAACCCACCCTTGATTAATCAAATGACATTGAAAATGAAAAATCTGCATCGCGTCTTTGCCGCTTTACTCGCATCAGCCATGAGTTGCTCATTCAGCTGGGCGCAAAACTTCCCAGAAAAAACCATCACGTTGGTCGTGCCATTTGCCGCCGGCAGTGGCACCGATGCCGTTGCAAGACAAGTCGCTCAAAAATTATCTGAACGCTTAAAGCAACCCGTTGTGGTCGACAACCGTGCAGGCGCCAACGCACAAATTGGCACCGAATACGCAGGAAAAGCTGCGGCAGATGGCTATACATTGCTCATGACAACCGCCACATCCCATTCGGCCAACCCCTTCATGTACAAGAGCCTTCGATACGATCCCATCAAAGACTTCACACCCATTGCCCGTGTGGGCATCATGCCTTTTGTGATGGTCGTCAAGCCCAGCATGCCCGCACGCAACATGACAGAGTTTGTGGCGTATGCCAAGCAAAATCCTGGGAAAATTTCCTTTGCATCGCCCAATGGCACATCCTTATTGGCTTCCGAGGCCCTAGGAAAAATGGCGCAATTGGACTTGATCAATGTGTCCTATAAATCAGCGCCCCAAGCCATGACAGATTTGCTGGCAGGTCACATCGACTTTTATGTGGTTGATTTTTCACTGGCTTTGCCGCAAATTCGCGCGGGCAAAGTTCGGGCTCTCGGTTTGGCAAATAACCGTAACTCTCAGTTATTACCCGATGTGCCGCCCTTGGCGCAGACCATTCCGGGTTTTAACCTGCACGCTTGGAACGGCATTTTTGGTCCCGCCAACATGCCCAAACCCATTGCTGACAAACTGGCTGCAGAAATACAAGCAGTTCTGGCCGACCCTGAAACGCAAGCCAAGTTAAATGGCATCGGATTTGATCTTTTACCATCTCGCTCAACCGATGAATTCAAGGCTTACGTGGCCGATCAACTTCAAGAATGGGGCCAGATGATCAAACTTGCCCGCATCCAACCCGAATAATGTAATTGGGGTCAGATCAACATTGTTGAAAACAATGTTGATCTGACCCCAATTACTTTTTCAAAGCCTCACGCTCTTTCTCGTACTTGTCATAATTTGGCAGGTCTGCTGGTTTTTGGCTGGTGCCAGTTGTTTTGGCTCGGTCATGCCCACGAACGCCCTCGTAAACAGATTCTGGCGAGACATAAGCACAGCCACCAATTAAAACAAGCATACAGGCCACCCCGACAACTGATGCGATGAATTTAAAATGACAAGCCATATGTTTCAGGTCTTTCTGATGACCAGGGATTTTTGAAGCCCTATTTTCGCTGACAGCAACGTAAAATATTCAAATGAATACTTCGCTCCCCCAAAAAATTTGGACAAGTCTCCTGATTTTGGTCATTGGCTTGGCACTTTTATTCTCCCTTTATATCTATGCGGCTTTCTCTTGGAGCTACTCCAAAGGCGAACGTGCCGGCTTTTTGCAAAAAGTATCCAACAAAGGTTGGATTTGCAAAACTTGGGAGGGCGAGTTGTCCTTGATCGCCATGCCGGGCGTTGCACCCGAGAAATTTTTATTCACGGTGAGAGATGACGCCGTCGCAGAAAAGCTCAATGCCGCCGCAGGCAAAAGGGTGACATTGAATTACGAACAACACAAAGGCTTGCCCTCCTCTTGCTTTGGAGACACAGATTATTTTGTGGTGGGTGTGACTGAAATTGAATGAAAACTGAAATCATGAACGCTAACATTTCCACCGACCCTGTTCTTGAAGTCAAGGTTCATCTGGCCGCAGCATTGCGTCTTGCCGTTCTAGATGGCTTCGAAGAAGGCATTGACAACCATTTCACGGCTTGCGTACCAGGCAAAAAAGACCAGTACTTTGTATTGCCGTTTGGCCTGCATTGGTCTGAAGCGCGTGCCAGCGACATGATGATTTTCAATGAGGCGGGAGAGACCCTCGAGGGAGATGGCGTGGTGGAACTTTCAGCTCAAAGCATTCACGCCCCCCTTCACCGCATTGCGGGTGCTCAAGTTGTGTTGCACACACACCAGCCATGGGCGTTGGCACTGAACATGTTGCAAAACAACCGCTTGTTGGCTTCGACACAAACAGCCGCTTTTTTCCATCAACGTATTGCGTACGATGACCATTACACCGGCTTGGCAACTTCCACCATTGAAGGTGAAAGATTGGCCAGTATTTTGGGCTCAAAATCTGTCTTGTTCATGAAAAACCATGGGGTGGTCACCGTCGGCAACACCGTTGCCCAAGCTTATCGACGTCTGTACAAACTTGAACGTGCTTGTAAAACACAAGTATTGGCCATGAGCACTGGGCAAGCCTTGAATATTTTGTCTGATGACGTCATTCAAAAAGTCCTCACCCCGAGCACTGAGGACCGACACCCAGGGCCCTTGCGCGAAAAACTCTACTTCGAAGCCATGATGCGCGTCCTAGACCGCGCCAACCCCGGCTACGCCGACTAATTGGGGTCAGATCACAATTGTTTTGAGCTACAGTTAGACCTCATGTCCAAAGAGGTGCTTTGTGAGTTCACCATTGCTTTCTGTATTGAAATGGCTAGACGCCACGGATTTAAACAAAGAACCTCAAGTTCTTAACCACGCCAAATGGCTGGTACTGGACACCATGGGTTGCGTGATGGCCGGCCTGAAGGCCAAGCCTGTAGAGGCATACATTCAAAATGCAATGCTGGCAGAGGCTGGAAATTTTAGGTTTGAAACAACCCAAACCCAGGGTCTCTCAGCATCCAATGCAGCCATGGTGCTGGCAATGGCTGCTTGCTGGGACGAGGCCTGCGAGGGTCATGCCGGTGCCCATGGTCGACCTGGGGTGGCGGCTTTGGCCGCCCTCATTCCTTTTTCATCCAAACTCACCTACGGCCAGTTTCTCAAATCATTTGTAGTCGGTTACGAAATTGGTGCACGCATGGGCGCCAGTTTGAGAATCAACAAGGGCATGCACGTTGATGGCAACTGGCCTGCCCTGGGAGCTGCTGCGGCGGTAGCGCACGCATTGCGATTGCCGCCTCATCAAATTGCAGAGGCTGTAGAACTTGCTGCATGTCAAATGCCCATGAGCCTGTACCTGCCTATTCGATCAGGCAAGACTGCGAGAAATACATACTTAGGCCACGCCGCGCAATTGGGTCAAAACGCAGCCATGGCTGTTGCCAGCGGCGTTACCACACCCTCAGACGCTGTTTTTGAATATGCCAAAGTGGGTCTCGGCAAGCAAGCTTTGCCCCTGGATGCATCCGCTCAATTTCATATATTGCAAGCTTATTTCAAGCCCTATGCAGCCGTACGGCATGTGCACTACGGTGCCTTGGCAGCTCATTCGCTTCAAAACAGCTTTGAGTTAAAAAATATAGACCGAATGGTTCTTAACATTTACGAAGAAGCCACCCTCTACTGCGGTAATCGCGCTCCTAAAACGCCCTTAGAAGCACAGTTCTCATTGAGTTTTGGAATTGCCGCTATGTTGAAATGGGGTCGACTTGATCCATGGGTGTACCGTGAGCCTCAATTTCACAACGCTCAACTTATCAGCCTAGAAGCTCAAGTGGCTTTTGAAGTCAACACTGCGTGGACTCAACAAAATATCCGGGCCGCTCATCTCAGCGTCTATCTAAAAGATGGTACAAAGAAGACGAAAGAAATTTTGGCTGTTCCCGGTGATCTTCAAATGCCTTTTACAAAAGACGCTCTGATTGAAAAGTTTGTGACCTATTGCCAAGGCAGTTTGTCCAAGGAGCAGGCAAAATCTTGGTCAATCGAATTGCTTGAGGCAACTGCAAACCAGCAGCCATTTCCGTTCTGGAATTAAACCTTTGGAGTTTTAAGACATGTTTAAAAAGTTTTCGCTTTCTTTGTTGGCCTTGCTAATGTGCTTGTTCGCTTTCAATGCGCATTCTCAAACTTCAGATTTTCCCAACAAAGCGGTGCGCATCGTCGTGCCATTCCCACCTGGCGGTGCCACTGACATCACCGCCCGCGTTGTAGCCGAAAAACTAAGCACCAAATGGGGGCAGCCAGTGGTCATCGACAACAAGGCCGGTGCAGGCGGCAATGTGGGTTCAGACTTGATTGCCAAATCTGCACCCGATGGCTACAACATTATTCTAGGGGTGACGGGTTCTCATGCCATTAACTTGTCTTTGTACAAGAAGATGCCCTATCACCCCCTCAACGATTTTGAACCACTCACCCAAGCGACTATTTATCCCAATGCCATTGTGGTGAACCCCCAAGTGCCCGCCAACAATTTGACGGAACTCATTGCTTTGCTGAAAAAAGAACCCGGCAAATTGGCATATGGCTCAGATGGCAATGGCACGGCGTCCCACCTTGGGATGGAAATTTTGAAATACAAAGGTAATTTTCAACTCACTCATATTCCTTACCGCGGTAGCACACCCATGATCACCGATTTGCTTGGCGGCACCCTCATGATTGGCATCACCGGCTTACCCGCTGTTCAACCCCACTTGAAAGCTGGCAAACTCAAAATGATTGCCATCACAACCGCGCAACGAGCCCCCGGGACTCCCGACTACAGAACAGTCGCTGAGCAAGGCGTTCCCAATTTCAATGCGGCACCTTGGGCTGGCTTTCTTGCACCCAAAGGAACGCCTAAACCAGTGATCGACAAACTGGCGAAAGACATCGCAGAGGCGCTCAAGCAGCCGGACGTGGTTCAGAAAATGAATGAGCTGGGCAGCACCGTCGTTGGCAATCGCCCTGATGAGTTCCGACTGTTTTTAAATCAACAAATTGAAATGTGGGCAGAAGGTGTGAAAATTTCAGGTGCCACCGTGGACTGAATCATGGCCAAGTTAGGTAACTTTCCACCCAGTGGCGACTATGCATTTCCATACCGCGATTTGGTGAACGCTCAAGTATTGGTCACAGGGGGCCGCGGCACCTTGGGAAACGCATTGTGCCAAGGTTTCGCCAGTCTGGGGGCCAGGGTGTGGTCCCTGGACATGTCGGCGATCAACTCAAACGATCCTGTAAACCCTCTCATCCAACAACGCGTTGCCGATGTTCGTCAGCGCAACACATTGGTCCAAGTACAAGAAGAAATCGCTCAAACAGAAGGGCTTGATGTTCTGATCAATGCACATGGACTGCAATTGCGATCTGATTTTGCAGACTGTGATGAAGAAACGTGGATGACACTCACTGACGTCAATCTCAATGGCGTCTACAGATGCTGCCAAGTTTTTGGCGAACCTATGAGGTCGAGAGGAGGCGCCATTGTGAGCATTGGCAGCGTGAATGGCGTGGTGGTTTCCGGCAAAGGTACGCCCTACGGCGTGCAAAAGGCTGCGGTATCGCACATGACCAAAATCATGGCTGTTGAGTGGGCTCCACTGGTCAGAGTGAACGCCATTGCACCCACCGCCATTCCTTCTGGCATGACCAAAGATCTTTTTGCCAATCAAGACTACGTGCGAAATAAAACTGAGAGCATTCCACTGAAAAGAACCGGCACCGAAGAAGACATTGTTCACGCCGTGATGTTTCTGGCTTCTTCTGCCTCAGGTCTTGTCACCGGTCACACCCTCATGATGGACGGTGGTCTCTCCCTTATTTAAACTCAGCAATCTGTGCAATGGACGCCATCCCCCTCTTCCCCCTGTCACATGGCCTGTTTCCAGATGGCATGCTGCAATTGCAAATTTTCGAAGTTCGTTACTTGGACTTAATGAAGCGCTGCTATCAACAGCAAAAGCCATTCGGTGTGGCGTGGCTCAAAGAAGGCAGCGAGGTTCAAGTGCCAGGCCAAGTTCCCCTGCTGCACAAATATGGCTGTTTAGCCCACATCCGAGAAATGCAACAAGTTCAGCCAACGCTCTTTCACGTGCTTTGTCAAGGCAGTATGCGATTTGAAATGCATGATGTTGAAGCTGGACAGTATGGGGTTTGGCAAGGAAGCGTGACCTATTTGCCCCAAGACCCAGAAATTGAAGTACCCTTAAACTTGCAAGCCTTGGCTGATAGACTGGGCAAAGTGATTTCTTCTGCACAAAAACAAGGCGTGATGGATCAGTTGCCCATTTTTCCGCCCTACCAACTCGACCAATGCGGCTGGCTGGCAAACCGATATGCTGAGGCCATGTCATTGAACGCTGATCAAAAAATTAAACTCCTTGGCGAGTCTGATCCTTTGAAGCGACTTGAGGCTGTCTCTCGCGCGATTTTAGACTCTTAAGAAATATCCGAGCATCCAGCTTGATCTTGATTTGGAACATTAATGGCCATCGATAAAAAAAGAATTCTCAAGCACCTTCAAACAGAAGTTTATTGTCGCCTGGGTATTTCACCCGTTCATGGCATCGGTGTATTTGCAATTCGAGACATCCCCAAAGGCGTCAAACCTTTGGTCAGCTTGCTCAAAATAAAGGAGTTTGCATTTTCCAAAAAAGAGATCAGTCAACTTCCAATCAGTGTGAAAAAAGAAGTGCGGATGTTCTGCTATTACGACAAAGATGAGTACTTCATCCCATCGATTGGACTTAATGCAATGAACATGGCTTTTTACATGAACCATTCAAAAAAACCAAATACAAAGTACTTGAAAAATAACGAAATTTTGACCTTGAGAAAAATCAAGGCCAATGAAGAATTATTTTTTGATTACGACCAAGCGTTCGACGAAAAACACACCTTTGAATGATTTACAGGGCATTTTAAAATCAGTGTGGCCTGTCAATTTTGTTCCAAACATCAGGTGTGAAATCTGTGTGCAATGGAGAAGTCATATCGAGCGCTAAAGGGTGATCTTCATCGGTCATCGCGACGGCAAAAATGGGCTCAAAATCAGTGACGAATAAAGCCTTATAACCATAGTCATCTACGGGGCCTAAATTGTAAAAATGGTAGCCATTCTGAGCGGCCCATTTAGAAACCAATAAACATGCAAAAATGCCCGGCGATCTATTTCTATAAAGTGGATTCCATTGACAGAAACTGCCATAGACTTGTTTGCGCTCTGGCAACAAAATGGAGACATCTGTCAGCACCAAGTCGCCTTCTTCAGAAAAGGCGCGAATAATTAAGACCTCTAAATTTTGAATGTAATCAATAAAACCCGTGACTTCGTCAGGGTGAATATCGTAGGCTTCAAAATGTACACCGCCCATTTCATAGACATCGTCCACAGATATAGTCTGCCCAAGGACGACCGTTTCGGTTACCCGAAGTCTTTTGCATAATTTCTCTAGCTCCTTGAATTTTCTTTGTCGTCTTGGCTCAGTCCAAAAAGCTTCATCAGCAACGTTCACCAATCCATATTTGTCTTTGATCGGCACACCATAAGGACTTTCAGGCGGAACGGCGTAAACGATGAAGGGTTTAGAGGCCATGTTTAGCATATCAGGGGTGACATCGATATAGGGGCACAATGCATCCCAGCGAGAGGTGTAGTAAAGAATGTCTTCGTGGTAACTCTCTACGCACAAATTATCTTGATTCCAAGTCTGGTAACCTACCCTCATTTCACCCAGTTCTTGGTCAAGTTCTAGGCTTTCCACTTCAGCGACAAGATCCGCACTTCTGCTATCACTCATGTTAGTTTTTCTTTAAGTGACTTGGTCGAGTCAGTGGGACCAAATCAAAGAACGCCACATCTACATCACGATTTCTACTTAAGAAATTAACATCTGCAATTTCCTGATTTTTCAGCAGCTCGTTCATTTCTCTCATGTGATTCGATGCATCACTGTTTGAATCTTTAAGCTGTCGCTTGTATTCAGGGAGTAATGGGCAAGCTGCATCAAATGAATATTTCTGAGTGTTTGGATCAAACGACAGGGGGTAGAGCTTACAACTCAAGGGTTTCCGATCCCCTAATTGACAGCCTTTTTCTCCCAGATACTCACACTGATCCTCTATGCATAAATGCCGAAACAACTTGGTTTCCTTGTGTGTCAGCGTAATCTCGAGGGGGCCAAAGCCCGGATCGACATGACAACAACTTTGACACTCAGCGCAATGATCGAAAAGCAAGCGTGAATTCCTAGAAATTGGTCTTTAATTTTCTTGCATTATGTATCAATCAACTTGTCTATAACAACAAAAATATCATTTAATCATTCAGCTTGTAAGTTCAAGCTGGACAGGACAGGTTGCCCATGTCTTTTTTGACGTAGCGGCAGTGAGGGGGTTTAGGACTCTCTTTAAGGATTCAGCCAATCAAAGCGGGGGCAGAGATATCCCCAACTCTTTCAAAATTTTTTCAGTGTGCTCCCCTAATGAGGGAATCGCGTCCATTCGATAGTCAAAAGAAGTTTGGCGCCCCGGGGGCAGCAGGGCTGGTAAATCACCAGACGGAGAAGGCACGTTAACCCAACGTTCACGGGCTTTGAGTTGAGGATGCGACCATAAATCTGACATGCTGTTCATTTTTGCATTGGCAATCTGAGCGATTTCCAATCGTTTTATCACCTCAGGAACTGTCAATTTTGAAAAAACATTCAAAATGGTTTCTTCCAAGGCTTGCCGATTCTCATTGCGCTTGGCGTTGCTCTCGAATCTAGGATCTTGGGTTAAGTGCTCTTGCATCAAAGCGACCTTGCAAAACAGAGCCCATTCCCGTTCATTTTGTAA
>CANJOS010000073.1 GCA_947476015.1 Comamonadaceae bacterium
CAACCAAAGGCACAGCGGCTGCCATTGCTGCAGAAGGCGTTGCAGTTCAGGCCGTTAACAAAGTCACAGAAGGACGCCCGCACATTGTGGACATGATCAAGAACAAGGAAATTGCCTTGGTCATTAACACCGTGGAAGAGCGCCGCAATGCCATTGCCGATTCGCGGGCCATTCGCACATCAGCGCTCTTGGCAAGGGTCACCACCTTCACTACAATGGCCGGCGCTGAAGCTGCGGTTGAAGGCATGAAGTACATCGACAATCTTGACGTCATTTCTGTTCAAGAAATGCACGCCATGCTGACCGCCTAAAAAAATACGGAGACATCCAAGTGACTACTATTCCCATTACCCTTCGCGGTGCTGAAAAGCTCAAGGCCGAGCTTCACCAATTGAAAACCGTCGAGCGTCCTTGGGTGATCAACGCCATTGCCGAAGCCCGGGCCCAAGGGGACTTGAGTGAAAACGCCGAGTACGACGCAGCCAAAGACCGGCAGGGTTTTGTAGAAGGTCGTATTCAAGAGGTGGAAGGAAAGCTCTCTGCTGCGCAAATCATCGACCCTGCATCTGTTGATGCGGGCGGTCGTGTTGTATTCGGTGCCACCGTTGAGTTGGAAGAGGAAAGCACGGGTGAAGTGGTCAAGTACCAAATCGTCGGAGAAGACGAGGCGGATTTGAAGTTGGGTTTGGTCAACATCAGCAGCCCCATCGCTCGAGCACTCATTGGCAAAGAAGAGGGAGATGTTGCGGTGGTGCATGCACCTGGCGGTGAGAAGCGTTATGAAATTGTGGCGGTCTCTTACATTTAAGTCTGGGCCTTGGCTTCCAAGAAAAAAGGCGTTCGGTTGAACGCCTTTTTCTTTGTCTTCGCTTATTCTTTCCAATGCTCAGCGACCCAAAGTGCAGGCCTGATGAATCTGAATTTTCGATTGCGCTTGCCGGCCAATGCATCGGGCGGGTTGCACTCGCCGTGAAAAATCACAATGCGCGCATCTTTGGGAATTTGAGGTGCCGTCCAATAGTGGGTGGGCCACTTTGGAATGCTGTGATATTTGAAGCTAGGGCACCACTCAGAGGGCCAGTAAGCCAACTTTCCTTGTCGGTGCAAGAAGTCTGAGAGATAGGCCTGCTCATTTCTGAACTGTTGACGAATGCTGTTGAAATTATTTCGAAAGTACGCGAGCACATCAGGGTGGGCACCTAACTCATAACGGTAAACAGACGAATTACCGGTGATGCGCCAGGGGCGCTTGTAATCGTGAATGATCAAGAAGTCGCCAGGCAATTCAAAGAAGCCATCGAGGCTGCCCACGATCACCACATCAACATCTAGAAACAATGCGGTGCCGCTCAGACCGTGCAGGTCTTGCGTGAAGGAGGCCAGCTTGGTCCAGCCGCGTTCAGGGATGCCAGCAGGTAAGTCCAATGCTGGGATTGCCAGGCACTGAACTTCGCTGCGAATTCCCGAACGATCATCCGTCAGACAGACCATGTTGAAGTCGCCCGTAAGGTGTCTTCGGACCATGGCGTACAAGCGGTTGACATACTCGGGCCCATACTTGGTGCCCCACTTCATGCAAATGATGTGACGTTGGGAGATCCGCATGGGCAATGTCTTGGCTTAGGCTTGATTGCGCTTTTTGACCGATTTTTGTTTCACTTTGGCGCGCTTCACTTGACCGCCAGAAGTAAGGCGTTGGTTGCCCAAGACACGCAATGTTTTGACTTCAGGCCGTTGCCCACCTCGGCTGCTGTACTTCAAGACCTTAAAATCGCGGGGTCCGGCCATGCGATCTTCGGAGACGGTCTTTTCCTTTTCAGGGACAGGGCGCCAAAGTACCAGCAATTTACCGATGTGTTGAATAGGGGCTGCGCTGAGGTCATCGGCCAATTGGTTGAACATGGCCTCTCGGGCGACACGGTCGTCGCCAAGGACGCGAATTTTGATCAGGCCATGCGCCTTCAAAGCGGCATCAGTCTCTTTGATGACTGCAGGCGTTAGACCATCATTGCCAATCATCACAACGGGATCAAGGTGGTGCGCTTCAGCTCTGTGAACCTTGCGTTGGGCGGGAGTCAGTTGAATTTGGGGCATGGCGCTATTATCCCTGCTTGAACGGAAGATCATGAAAGTAAAAACCAAAAGTAAAAAAGTCAATAAATCGTGGCTGAACGACCACGTCAATGACCCCTACGTCAAGTTGGCCAAAAAAGAGGGCTACAGGGCGAGAGCGGCCTACAAATTGAAAGAGATTGACGAAAGCTTGGGGCTCATCAAGCCCGGTCATTTGGTGGTCGATTTGGGCTCAGCGCCAGGTGCCTGGAGCCAATACGTGCGCCGCAGACTGTCGCCTCAAGGTGCAGCTGTGGGTGATTTGAACGGCACCATCTTGGCTGTGGACCTCTTGCCAATGGAGCCCGTAGAAGGCGTTCAATTTATTCAGGGGGACTTCACAGAAGCGGATGTGCTGGCGCAATTGCAGGCCATCCTAGGCGACCGACCCGTCGATGTGGTGGTCTCAGACATGGCGCCCAATCTATCGGGCATCGATTCCGTGGACGCGGCGCGAATCTCCCATCTGATTGAACTGGCCGTTGAGTTTGCCCAAATGCACCTCAAGCCTCAAGGTGCTTTGGTGGTCAAGGTGTTTCATGGCAGTGGTTACAGCCAGTTGGTCAAGCTTTTCAAAGACTCCTTCAAGGTGGTCAAACCCATCAAACCCAAGGCCTCTAGGGACAAATCTTCAGAACAATTTTTGGTGGGCATCGAGCCTAAAAAGCGACCGGCCCTTGAGTGAGTGTTGTAAGGAAGGCGCTTTGCATCAAATTTCCTTGGACTTTTAAGGCTTAGTCAAGCGAAACTTCGCTTTCTGGCCTTTCAAAAGTCTAGAATGAAGACCAATTAGACGTTTTGATGGGAGCTCTTCTTGAACAACCCTTGGTTTTCAAAGATTGCCGTATGGCTGGTGATTGGCATGGTGCTTTTCACCGTATTCAAACAATTCGACAACCGAACGGGTGCGGCTTCCGGCTATTTGGGGTACTCCGAATTCCTTGAAGAGGTCCGAGGCAACCGCATCAAAACGGCCACCATTCAAGAAGGTCAGGGCGGCACAGAAATTGTGGCCACGACCACCGACGACCGCCGAATCAAAACCACAGCCACTTATTTAGACCGCGGCTTGGTGGGAGACCTCATTGCCAATGGCGTGAAGTTCGATGTGAAACCTCGCGAAGAGGGTTCCTTGCTCATGAGTTTGCTGGTGAGTTGGGGCCCGATGCTGTTGCTCATTGGTGTTTGGATTTATTTCATGCGCCAAATGCAGGGCGGAGGCAAAGGCGGTGCTTTTAGCTTCGGCAAAAGCAAAGCCCGCATGCTCGATGAAAACACAAACCAAGTTACTTTTGCCGACGTAGCAGGTTGCGACGAAGCCAAAGAAGAAGTGAAAGAAGTCGTCGACTTCTTAAAGGACCCTGCCAGGTTTCAAAAACTCGGTGGCCGAATTCCGCGTGGCTTGTTGTTGGTGGGCCCTCCCGGCACCGGTAAAACCTTATTGGCCAAGAGCATTGCAGGCGAGGCCAAAGTGCCTTTCTTCAGCATTTCCGGTTCAGACTTCGTTGAAATGTTTGTGGGTGTGGGCGCAGCCCGGGTTCGCGACATGTTCGAAAACGCCAAGAAAAATGCGCCTTGCATTATCTTCATTGATGAAATTGATGCCGTGGGCCGCCAGCGCGGTGCTGGCTTGGGCGGCGGCAACGACGAACGCGAGCAAACCCTCAACCAAATGTTGGTCGAGATGGACGGATTTGAAACCAACCTCGGTGTCATTGTGGTGGCTGCCACCAACCGCCCCGATATCTTGGATGCAGCGCTTTTGCGCCCCGGTCGTTTTGACCGCCAGGTGTATGTCACCTTGCCCGATATTCGCGGCCGCGAACAAATCTTGGCTGTGCACATGCGCAAAATCCCAATCGGCCAAGACATGAACCCTGGCGTCATTGCCCGCGGTACACCCGGCATGAGTGGTGCCGATTTGGCCAACTTGTGCAACGAAGCGGCCCTCATGGCGGCTCGCCGCAACGCCCGCGTTGTGGAAATGCAAGACTTTGAAAAAGCCAAAGACAAAATTCTCATGGGCCCTGAGCGCAAGAGCATGGTCATGCCTGAAGACGAGCGTCGCAACACGGCTTATCACGAGTCGGGTCACGCGCTCATTGGTAAGCTGTTGCCCAAGTGTGATCCTGTGCACAAGGTCACCATCATTCCTCGTGGACGCGCATTGGGTGTCACCATGAGCCTGCCCGAGCGCGATCGTTACAGTTACGACAGCGAATACATGCTGAATCAAATCAGCATGTTGTTCGGTGGTCGCATTGCAGAAGAAGTTTTCATGAAGCAAATGACCACGGGTGCTAGCAATGACTTTGAGCGTGCCACGCACATTGCGCGCGACATGGTGATGCGATACGGCATGACTGCTGCTTTAGGCCCCATGGTTTATGCGGAAAATGAAGGTGAAGTTTTCTTGGGACGTTCTGTCACCAAGACCACCAACATGAGCGAGTCCACCATGCAGAAGGTTGACGCAGAAGTGCGCCGTATCATTGATGAGCAGTACAAATTGGCGCGCAGCTTAATTGAAGAAAACAGCGACAAGATGCACGCCATGGCCAAGGCCTTGTTGGAGTGGGAAACCATTGACGTGACCCAACTTGATGACATCATGGCCGGCCGTGAACCCAAGGCGCCCAAAGATTGGACGCCGCGCATTCCGCCTTCTGGCAGTGATGATGCTGGGGCCCCTCCTGCTGTGAAGGTCGACCCAGAGCCTAACGCGGCCTGACCTGTAGCCATCCACACGGGGCTTCGGCCCCGTTGTCTTTTTCACTCCCTCTTTGAAGTCATGACACGCTCGTTCTGGCAGACCTCAAGATTTAAGATCAATTTGCAAGAGCCTAAGGTGATGGGCATTGTCAATGTCACGCCTGATTCATTTTCAGAAAGTGGTGACCATGGATCGCTGTCGCAAGCTCTGCAATATGCCCAATTGCAGCTAGCACATGGGGCAGACATGTTGGACGTGGGCGGCGAGTCCTCAAGACCTGGCGCTTCCCCTGTCAGTTTGGAAGAGGAGCTTGGCAGAGTGTTGCCTTTTTTAAAGGAAGCCATCACTTGGGGTGTCCCGATTTCAGTCGATACCTGCAAGCCCGAAGTCATGAAGGCTGCATTGGAAATTGGCGCGGATATTATCAATGACATAGGGGCCTTGAGGCAGCCCGGTGCCTTGGAAGTGATCAGGGACCACGGCCGTTGTGGAGTCTGTCTCATGCACATGCACAGAGACCCGCAGACGATGCAGAAGCAACCCATGCTGGGGGATGTGTTGAATGAAGTCACTGATTTTTTATCAGCACAAATCGTTCGCCTTAGAGATGGCGGTGTTCAGTCTGATCGCATCGTGTTAGACCCTGGCATCGGATTTGGGAAAACAGACGATCAAAATTTGACCTTGCTGCGTCATCAAAAGAGTTTGCTGGCATTGGGACAGCCACTGCTTGCAGGTTGGTCTCGCAAAAGCACCTTGGGAAACTTGTCCAGAATTCAAAACGAGGTGCCTGACGCAAAACACAGGCTGGGTGCGAGCGTGGCCGCCGCCTTGATGGCCGTCCAAATGGGAGCTTCAGTGGTTAGGGTGCATGATGTTCGTGAAACTGTGCAGGCTTTGCGTGTTTGGCGGGCTGTGAAGGCCTAAAATTGAGCCTATCGAACGAGCCATTGCATCTCCCTATTTTTTACAAAAGCCTCAAAGAAAAATGACCAAAAAATACTTTGGAACAGATGGCATCCGTGGCACAGTAGGACAAGCCCCCATTACCCCCGATTTCGTGATGCGTTTGGCGCATGCTGTCGGTCGTGTCCTGAAGCAAACGGAAAAACACCCTGTGGTGCTGATCGGCAAAGACACCCGTATTTCTGGCTATATGTTAGAGAGCGCACTTGAATCTGGGTTTAATTCTGCAGGTGTTGATGTGGTTCTGTTGGGCCCTGTGCCAACCCCAGCAGTGGCTTACCTGACACGCGCCCAACGGGCTTCCTTGGGTGTCGTCATCAGTGCCAGTCACAATCCTTTTGACGACAATGGCATCAAATTTTTCAGTGCCAAAGGCGCCAAGCTCGGTGATGTTTGGGAGAGATCGGTGGAAGCATTGGTCGATGAGCCGCCTGTCTGGGCTAAATCTGCCGATTTAGGCAAAGCCAAAAGACTCGATGATGCCGCTGGACGCTACATTGAATTTTGTAAAAGCACGTTCAGCTCCGATTTCACACTCAAGGGCATGAAAATTGTGGTGGACGCTGCCAACGGCGCTGCCTATCAAATTGCGCCCAAGGTCTTTCATGAATTGGGCGCCGATGTCATTGCAATAGGTTGTGCCCCCGATGGTCTCAACATCAACAAGGATGTGGGCGCTACGCATCCAGAAGCCTTGATCGAAGCTGTCAAGTTGCACCGTGCCGATTACGGCATTGCCTTGGATGGGGATGCCGATCGTCTTCAAGTGGTCGATGCCACTGGTCGTCTCTACAACGGCGACGAGCTCCTGTATGTGATGGTTTCTGATCGACTGGCACGTGACGAGGTGGTGCCCGGTGTGGTGGGAACGCTCATGACCAACATGGCTGTAGAGTTGGCATTTCAAAAGAAAAACATTCAATTTGTCAGAAGTCAGGTTGGAGATCGGTATGTGTTGGAAGCGCTGCAAGAAAAATCTTGGCTGCTGGGAGGTGAGGGCTCCGGACATTTGCTGGCTTTGGACAAGCACACCACGGGCGATGGTTTGATCAGTGCATTGCAGGTGCTGCAAGCCTGTGTGGCCAACCATCAAAGCCTGGCGCAATTACTTTCCGAGGTGGTGTTGTTTCCTCAGGTGTTGGTCAACGTTCGTGTGAAGCCAGATCAAAACTGGAAAAACAATCAGCAACTTGCAGCAAGCTTGAAAGAAGTTGAAGAGGAGTTGATGAACAAGGGGCGAGTTTTAATTCGCGCCAGTGGCACCGAGCCTCTGGTTCGCGTGATGGTTGAGGCCCAAGCCTTAGAAATGGCGCAGCGATGTGCTGAAAAACTGGCCGACACACTTCGGTAAGTCTGCTGCGCAGCCTTTGATTTTGCCAGCTTCCCAGACTTAGTAACTGAGCCTTTCGGGTTTGATCTCTTGAAGAATGGTGGTTGCAATTTCTTCGATCGACTTGTTGGTGCTGGACAACCAACGAATATCCGATCTGCGCATCATTGACTCCGCTTCTGCAACTTCATGCCTGCAATTCTCAAGACTGGCGTACTTGGAGTTTGGCCGTCTTTCTGTGCGTATCTCCGAAAGTCGTTCTGGGTGAATTGACAGTCCAAATATTTTTTTACGATGTGGAACAAGCGCCGGTGGAAGTTGTTTGCGCTCGAAGTCCTCTGGAATGAGGGGGTAGTTAGCAGCTTTAAGGCCGTGTTGCATGGCCAGATAGAGACTGGTGGGGGTTTTGCCACTTCGACTCACGCCCACCAAAATGACTTCAGCAGAGGCCAGGTCACGGTTGGACTGACCGTCGTCATGGGCCAAAGAGAAGTTAATGGCTTCGATTCGGTCATGGTATTCCTTGCTTCTGCTGACATCAGAGAATCGGCCCACCCGGTGATGGGATTTGATGCCCAGTTCTTCCTCCAAAGGGTTCACGAACGTGCCAAACATGTCTAGCAACATGCCCTTGCAACCCTCTTGAATGACCTGCAAGACTTCCATGTTCACCAGGGTGGTGAAGACGATGGGTTTGAGGTTTTCAAGCTCAGCGGTGTGGTTAATTTGCCGGACGGCCTGATGGGCCTTGTCAACGCTGTCGACAAAAGGAAGCCGAACATGCCGAGTTTTCATCTCAAACTGGGCCAGGATGGCGTTGCCAAAGGTTTCGGCCGTGATTCCGGTGCCGTCTGAAACGAAAAAGACTGTTCTGTGTGCCATCGGTGTAAATTTTACGAAGGAAATGGTGGATGCGTCCTAAAATCACTTCCATTATCTACCGCCTGCTGGCGCTTCAGAATCACATCTAACAACACGCAAGATTCTGAGAGTTGGTTCGGGCTGCAAGTGACAGTTTTTAACTTTGGAGTTTTTATGTCTGACCTTTTTGCAAAGGACGCTTTGGCCGTCCCTTTTGAGCTTTTGAGAATGAGCGATGTAGAGTCTGTGGGCGGGAAAAACGCAAGCTTGGGGGAGATGATTTCTCAGTTGCCAAACGGTGTCCGTGTGCCAACGGGTTTTGCCACCACAGCCTTCGCCTTCAGAGCCTTCTTAAAGCACGATGGCCTGGTCGATCGGATCAATCGAAAACTGGATGAATTGGACGTAGAAGACGTCCGAAAACTGGCTTTGGTTGGGGCAGAAATTCGCCGCATGGTCGAAGCGCAACCCTTCCCTGCAGACCTTGAAAAAGCCATTCGCGGTCAATTTGCAAGCTTGACTGGCGCCAATCCACAGGCTTCTTTTGCCGTCCGGTCTTCAGCAACTGCCGAGGATCTACCGGATGCGTCTTTTGCGGGCCAACAAGAAACGTTTTTGAATGTCGTTGGGATTGAGGATGTGCTCCACAAGATGAAAGAAGTCTTTGCTTCACTTTACAACGACCGAGCCATCAGTTATCGGGTTCACAAAGGTTTCTCCCACTCAGAAGTGGCGCTTTCTGCGGGTGTTCAGCGCATGGTTCGGTCTGACCTGGGTGCAGCCGGCGTGATGTTCACCATTGACACGGAAACAGGCTTTGAAGATGTGGTCTTCATCACCTCTAGCTACGGCTTGGGTGAAACGGTGGTTCAGGGTGCGGTGAATCCTGACGAGTTCTACGTCCACAAGCCCATGTTGGCAGCCGGCAAAAAGGCGATCATTCGCCGAAATTTAGGTTCTAAGCTCATTCAAATGATCTTCTCTAGTCCTGAAGAAAAAGCCAGCGCCGGTCAATTGGTGAAAACAGTCGACGTGGCCATGGAGTTGCGCAATCGTTATTCACTGACAGATGAAGACATCACCCAATTGGCCCATTACGCCATGGTGATTGAAAAACACTATGGCAGACCGATGGACATTGAATGGGGCAAAGACGGCACAGACGGCTTGCTTTACATTTTGCAAGCCCGTCCTGAAACAGTGAAGAGTCAGTCCAAGGGAGCAGCAGAGTTTCGTTACAAACTCAAAGGCAAGGGTGTTGTTTTGGCAGAGGGCCGTGCCATTGGCCAGAAAATTGGTACCGGCCCTGTGCGCTTGGTTCACAGCATTTCGGAAATGGACCAGGTGCAAGCGGGTGATGTCTTGGTCACCGACATGACCGACCCCAACTGGGAGCCCGTGATGAAGCGTGCCAGTGCCATTGTGACCAACCGGGGAGGCCGTACCTGTCACGCTGCCATCATTGCACGCGAACTGGGCATTCCCGCCGTGGTGGGTTGTGGCCATGCCACTGAGACTCTCAAAGATGGCACATTGGTCACAGTGAGTTGTGCGGAAGGCGATACAGGCCGTATTTACGACGGCTTGTTGGAAACTGAGGTGACGGAAGTTCAACGCGGGAGCATGCCCGAAATTGCCACCAAGATCATGATGAATGTGGGCAACCCTCAGTTGGCGTTTGATTTTGCACAATTGCCTAACCAAGGCGTGGGCTTGGCACGTTTGGAGTTCATCATCAACAACAACATTGGCGTTCATCCCAAAGCCATTTTGGATTACCCCAACATTGATGCTGATTTAAAGAAAGCTGTGGAATCTGTCGCGCGTGGGCACGCTTCCCCCAAGGCTTTCTACATTGACAAGGTCACTGAAGGTGTGGCGAGCATTGCAGCGGCCTTTTGGCCCAAGCCTGTCATCGTTCGCCTGTCGGACTTCAAAAGCAATGAATACCGCAAACTCATTGGCGGGAGCCGTTACGAGCCAGAAGAAGAGAATCCAATGCTTGGCTTCAGGGGCGCAGCGCGTTACATCAGCGAAGACTTTGGAGAAGCTTTCGCCATGGAATGTGAAGCGATCAAGCGCGTTCGAGGCGATATGGGATTGAGCAACGTGCAGGTGATGGTGCCCTTTGTTCGAACTTTGAAGCAAGCCGATCGAGTGACCCAGTTGCTGGCCCGGCATGGGCTCAAGCGTGGCCAAGATGATTTGAAGATCATCATGATGTGCGAGGTGCCTAGCAACGCAATTTTGGCAGAACAATTCTTGGAATATTTTGATGGGTTCTCGATTGGTTCTAACGACCTCACCCAGCTCACATTGGGCCTTGACAGAGACTCTGGCTTAGAGCAGCTGGCCGTCGATTTTGATGAGCGAGACTTGGCTGTTCAAACCTTGATATCACAAGCCATCAAAGCTTGTTTGAGCCAAGGCAAATACGTGGGAATTTGCGGCCAAGGGCCCAGCGATCATCCAGACTTTGCCCGTTGGTTAATGGCCCAAGGCATCAGCTCTATTTCACTCAATCCAGACACAGTGGTTGAAACCTGGACGCAATTAGGGAATGTCGATTGACTTCAAAAGTTGGCTCCCATCAACAGTACGCCGCTTACAAGTGGCGCCTGCATTGCAGTGTATTGACTTACCTGGTGTTGTTGATGTGTTTGTTGGGAGTCATGGGTTGGGCAGAAAATGAGGGGCTTTCAAGAAATTTGATTGGCCCCATTTTCTTGTTCTCCACGGTCATGATTTATGCCTTCATTGGTGTCTCAGCCAGAACCACCAATGCCGATGAATACTACGTTGCTGGCCGCCGAATTCCCGCCTTTTACAACGGCATGGCTACAGCTGCCGATTGGATGAGTGCGGCCTCCTTCATCAGCTTGGCTGGCGCCCTTTATTTACAGGGCTTCTCTGGTGCTGGTGGGCAATCTGGCGGTCTGGCCTACGTGATGGGCTGGACGGGCGGTTTTTGTTTGGTTGCATTGCTGATTGCGCCTCATCTCAGAGCCTTGAATCTTTACACCTTGCCTGATTTTTTCAGTCATCGCTACGGGGGGCGTTGGCCCCGATTGTTGGCTGCATGGGCTGCCGTGCTGTGCTCCTTTACCTATGTGGTCGCTCAAATTTATGGCATTGGTTTGATCGCTTCCAGATTGACAGGTGTGCAGTTTGAAATTGGTATTTTGCTCGGTTTGGGTGGCGTTTTGTTGTGCTCCTTCTTGGGGGGAATGCGCGCCATCACGTGGACCCAGGTTGCGCAGTACATCATTTTGTTGATCGCCTTTTTGATCCCAGTTTCGTGGCTTGCGTACAAGCAGTTGGGGACGCCTTGGGCATCGATGGCCTATGGCTCACAACTTACAAAAATTGCCAATTTAGAGCAAAAACTCATCGCTGACCCTGCAGAAATTGCGGTGCGCCATGAGTTCTTAAGGCGGGCAGAAAATTACAAAGCCAAACTGGTCAATGTCGAGGTGGCGCTGCAAAATGAAAAGCAAATCCTTGAGCAGCAGGTTCGAGATTTGAAGCTTCAAAATGCTGAATTTTCAGTCATTGCGAAAGCTCGGCGCGATCTGTTGGCGCTTCCTAAAGATGCCACGATGGCCAGAGAAGTTTGGCAAAAGGCCATGAATGAAAATTTTGAGCGCGCCAAACCCTTGGGAGGTATGCCACTGCATGGCGATGCTTTTCAAGGCGATCCCAACGGCACGGCGCAAGAGCGGGAGGACTTCGACAACTCTCGAATCAACTTCGTAGCCTTGATTTTTTGCCTGATGGCAGGCACTGCGGGACTCCCTCATTTGCTCACACGCTTTTACACAGTCCCCAATGAATCTGAAGCCCGCTTGTCTGTTGCATGGTCGCTCTTTTTCATTGCCATTTTGTATTTGAGTGCGCCCGCGCTTGCGGTTCTCGTCAAGTTCGAAGTCATGAACAATTTGGTGGGCAGCAGTTTCTCTGATTTACCCAATTGGTTGGCTCAATGGTCAAGGGTGGATTCTTCACTTGTTGAAGTGGTGGACATCAACTTAGATGGTGTATTGCAATTTGGCGAACTGAAACTCGGTGCCGACATGATCATGTTGGCCAGTCCCGAATTGGCAGGCTTGCCTTATGTGATTTCGGGGTTGGTTGCGGCAGGCGGATTTGCAGCAGCCTTGTCCACGGCGGATGGCTTGCTGCTGACCATCAGCAATGCCTTTGTCCATGACATGAGGCTGGGCGATCGAAATGGGATGGCGACAGAGGAGGGCAGGGTGATCTTGTCAAAATTTGCATTACTGGCCATTGCCATGTCAGCCGCATTGGTGGCCGCTTGGAAACCGGCTGAAATTTTGGCTTTGGTTTCAGCGTCCTTTTCATTGGCTGCCGCGGCATTTTTCCCTGGCATGGTCTTGGGTATATTTTGGAAGCGTGCCAGCCGCAAGGGGGTGGTTTTGGGCATGCTGTTGGGATTGGGTGTCACCCTCTTCTACATGATCTTGAATGCACCGGCCCTGAGGGCCGCTTGGGCTTTGTCGCCAACGGGCGGTTTATTCTGGGGAATTCAACCCATCTCAGCAGGGATTTTGGGCTTGCCTGTTGGCTTTTTGGCAATATTCATGGGCAGCCTGTTGTGGCCCGATGCCCCACCGGCGCGCGGGGAGTCTACTTTGCAGCCCGAAAACCCCTATCCAGGGCTCTAATTCCTGGGCTATAATCTTCGGCTAACCTTGCTGCACCCCGTCCGACGCTGGGGGTAGCTTTTTACCAAAAACTGCATCTCGTTCATGGTTAGTCTGTGGGCCGTGCAGTGATTAACCCAAAAGGAGTTTCAATGCGTCATTACGAAATCATTTTGCTGATTCACCCAGATCAGAGCGAACAAGTTCCAGCCATGCTGGAGCGTTACAAAGGCATGATCGTTGCCGGCGGTGGCAAAATCCACCGCGTCGAAGACTGGGGTCGCCGCCAGTTGGCCTACCAAATTAACAAGTTGGGCAA
>CANJOS010000074.1 GCA_947476015.1 Comamonadaceae bacterium
AACGCATACCAAGTCTCTAAGACCCGAAGAGCAGTTTGATGGCGAAAGACAAAGTCCTTATCCTGCCTGGTTTACAAGGAAGTAGGCACTCACAATGGCAGTCTATTTGGGCTGACAAGCATGCTTATCAAGTACTTGAACAACACGACTGGACCCGGCCGCTGCGAGGTGATTGGTTGGTTCGCTTAGAGGATGTGATCAGTCATTTGACGGAACCGACCTACCTGGTGGCACAAGGTTTGGCTTGTATTCAAGTTGCTGCATGGGCTGTTTTTTCTGCTCACGCCGCAAAAGTCAAAGGCGCTTTCTTGGTTGCACCCGTCGATGTAGAGGCGCCTCACTGGGCGCATGCTTTGTCAAGTTGGCGGCCTGTTGAAATGAAAGTTTTACCTTTCAGGTCAGTCTTGATTGGCGCCCCAAACGATCCTGATTGCAGTCCTGAAAGAGCAAAAGCATTTGCTGATGCTTGGGGTTCCGCTTCGAATGAGGCGGCCATGATCGATCAAGTGAGTGCGGAATCAAATGTCGGCGAATGGTCATGGGGCCATGCCTTGTTCAAAGAGATGATGAAAGAAAATCAAAATGGTCACTAAAAAACCAAAGGGTCTTGGCCGAGGGTTGGAAGCACTCTTGGGTCCTAAAGTCAAGGATGAGCCTAGCTCTCCTCAAGACGTAGAGGCTGCTGCCAATCGCACACCTTCAAGCCTGGCCTTGAGTGAACTGGTCCCAGGCATGTATCAGCCTCGAACCCACATGGACGAGGGGGCACTGTACGAGTTGGCCGAGTCCATCAAGGCGCAGGGCATCATGCAGCCCATCTTGGTTCGAAAGCTGAACGAGGGTCCCAACACGGGCAAATACGAAATCATTGCAGGCGAAAGACGCTTCCGTGCTTCCCGTTTGGCGGGGCTGAATGAAGTCCCCGTTTTGGTTCGCGATGTGCCCAATGAGTCTGCTGCGGCCATGGCGCTGATTGAAAACATTCAAAGGGAGGACTTAAATCCCTTGGAAGAAGCGCTAGGCTTGCAACGCCTCATCAAAGAATTTGGACTGACCCATGAAACTGCGGCGCAAGCGGTGGGCCGTTCACGCAGTGCGGCCAGCAATTTACTTCGCTTGTTGAACTTGGCCGAACCTGTTCAGACCATGCTGATGGCGGGGGACATTGACATGGGCCATGCGCGAGCCTTATTGGGGCTGGACAAGGCGGCGCAAATTACAGCGGCCAATCAAATCAGTGCCAAAAAAATGTCGGTTCGTGAAGCCGAAAGTTTGGTTAAAAAACTCAGCGCAGAATTTTCTTTGGTTCAGCAAAAACCTAAAAAAGAAAAGTCACGAGATATCAAGCGCGTTGAAGAAGAGCTTTCTGATTTGCTGATGGCTGAAGTTGAAGTGCGCATTAAAAAACGCGTTAAGCGGCATGGCCGGTTTGAGGAGATGGGAGAACTCTCGATCCAATTTGGATCGCTTGATGAGCTCAATGGTTTGATTGAACGATTGCGTGGCTAGGTGAAAATTTTGCCTGGATTCATGATGTTGTGAGGATCAAGCGCTTGCTTGAGGGTTCTCATCATGTTGACGGCACCGGCGCCTGCTTCTGTGACCAAGAAGTCTATTTTGTGCAAGCCAATACCGTGCTCACCTGTGCAAGTGCCGCCCAATCTTAAGGCGCGGCTCACAAGCTTGTGATTAAGCGCTTCCGCAATTTCTCTTTCGCGTGGAATTTCAGGATCGATCAAATAACCGAAGTGGAAATTACCGTCGCCCACGTGCCCCACCAAGAAATAAGGCAGCCCACTGGCATCGGTCTCGCTGATAGAGTCCAGCAAACAATCGGACAGCTTGCTGATGGGCACGCAGGTGTCCGTGCTGATAGCACGGCAACCCGGCTTGCTTTGCAGTGCCGCAAAGTAAGCGTTGTGACGCGCTGTCCACAGGCGAGTTCGCTCCTCTGGTGTGGTGGCCCATTCAAAAGCGTTGCCACCATGATCGCTGGCAATCTCTTGAACGGTTTCTGCTTGCTCCTTCACGCCAGTCGGTGAGCCATGAAACTCCATGAGCAAAAGGGGTTCCTCGCGCAAGCTTAATTTGGCATAAGCATTGACCATGCGAACGGCGTTGTGGTCAATCAGCTCCACGCGGGCGATGGGCACGCCAAGTTGAATAATTTGAATGACCGTTTGCACCGCTGAGGCGATGCTGGGAAAAGAACAGATGGCCGCAGAAATGGCCTCGGGCAAAGGGTACAGGCGAACGGTCACTTCGGTGATCACACCCAAGGTGCCTTCACTGCCCACAAACAAGCGTGTTAAGTCATAACCGGCGCTTGATTTTTTGGCGCGGGTTCCGGTGCGAATGATTTCGCCGGAGGCGGTAACCACTTCAAGTGCCAACACATTCTCACGCATGGTGCCATAGCGCACGGCATTGGTGCCACTGGCACGCGTGGCGCTCATGCCGCCGAGGGTGGCATCTGCGCCAGGATCAATCGGGAAGAACAGGCCCGTCGATTTGATTTCTTCGTTCAACTGTTTGCGCGTCACACCAGGTTGAACCGTCACGGTGAGATCTTCGGCGTTGATGGACAAGACCTTGTTCATTCGGGTGAGGTCAACGCTGATGCCGCCTTGGACCGCCAACAAATGGCCTTCTAAGGAAGAGCCTACGCCGAAAGGAATGACCGGTACTTTGTATTCATTGGCCAATGTCACAGCATCGGCCACATCCTGGGTGCTCTCTGCGAAAATGACCGCGCTGGGCGGCGGAACCGGCGCAAAAGCCGATTCATCACGGCCATGCTGCTCACGAACGACCAGCGCCATTGAGCAGTTATCACCAAATCGCGATTTTAATTTGTCTAGAAAAGCCTGGGTCACAGGTCGAGCTTGAATTTTGGGGGCCAGATGGGCCGCTTGGGCGGGTGCATTCATGGTGAAGCTCCAAATAAAAGGGGCAAAAAAGAATCAGACAAGCCGTCATTGACCATGTTCGGTCAAATTTACTCAAACTCGGTCAAAATCAGAGTTTACGCTGAGACATCAATTTTTGCTGTCTTCCAAGCACAGGGGAAACACCATGGGTAACCGACTTTCACAAATTGCCACTCGAACGGGCGATCAAGGCACCACCGGCCTGGGGAACAACCAACGCGTGTCCAAAAACAGTTTGCGCGTGCATGCGATGGGAGAGGTTGATGAGCTGAACTCCAACATTGGCGTGCTCTTGTGTGAAAACATGCCTGAAGACCTTCGGCATCTTTTGGTTGAAGTGCAGCACCAACTGTTCAACTTGGGAGGCGAGCTGTCTATCCCCGGTTTTGAATTGTTGAAGGCAGAGGCCGTCTTGGCCTTGGACCAGGCGCTGGAAAAATACAACTCAGAATTGCCCAAATTGAAAGAGTTTATTTTGCCAGCAGGCAACCGCGCCGCTTCTCAAGCCCACGTCTGTCGAACGGTGGCCAGGCGTGCGGAGCGCGCAACTGTCGCCTTGGGCAATGAGGAGGCCTTGAACGAGGCGCCCCGCCAGTATTTGAATCGCCTCTCAGACCTGATGTTTGTTTTGTCTCGCGTTTTAAATCGAATGGATGGCGGCACCGACGTTTATTGGCAAAGCGAACGCATGAAAAAGTAAAGCCGGCAGTTGTCACATAAGCGCAAGCATTCGGGGTTTTCAGGGTGACAGCCGCCAAGAGTCAGGATAGGCTTGTCAGCATGAACGCCAAGCCTCAAAGATCTCCCTTCGACTCACCCTATCTTGTGCGGGCCGCAGATTTGCCCACCCAGCAGCCCTTACCGCCTTATGCGTACCGGCCGCAAATTCGCATTTACCAAGACTGGCTTCAAAAAAACCGAGGCCTTGCATTTGAAAATTACACAGACTTATGGCAATGGTCGATCACAGACTTGGGTGCCTTTTGGCAAAGCATCTGGGACTACTTTGATTTGCAATCGCCAACACCGCACCGGCATGTCTTAGCGAAGAATGCCATGCCAGGCGCCGAGTGGTTTCCGGGCGCGCAATTGAACTATGCAAGTCAAGTACTTCGTCACACAGACCTTGCACATGCCGCAGGTTTTCCAGCCTTGATTTCGCAAAATGAAAAGGGGCAACACCAAGAAATTTCGTGGCCACAATTAAAAAGCCAGGTTGCGTCGATGGCGCTGCATTTGAAAGCCCAAGGTCTTCAACCTGGCGATCGAGTGGCTGCCTATTTGCCCAATACACCAGAGGCCATCGTGGCATTTTTGGCCACCGTCAGTGTGGGCGGTGTGTGGAGCATTTGTGCGCCGGACATGGGCACCTTGGCCGTGCTGGACCGCTTCAAGCAAATAGAACCCAAGGTTTTGATTGCATGCGATGGTGTGACGTATGGCGCCAAAGATTATGATCGCATGAGCGTGATTCAAGAATTGAAAGATGCACTGCCTTCGGTTCAGCATGTGATCGTGCATGAGAATCTGGGTGTTGCAGACTTGGCCAGCAATGCTGTTGCAGCATCGGTTCGGTTTTCGCAAACCACGTCAAAGCAAGGCGAAGAGGTCAACACATTTGTGCCGATGAACTTGCCCTTTGACCATCCTTTGTGGATTGTGTATTCCAGTGGCACCACCGGCCTTCCAAAGCCCATCGTGCATGGCCATGGGGGCGCATTGATTGTGGCTTTGGCACTCAAAATTTTGCACAACGATGTGGGCTGCAGTTATCACCCCAACAGCTGGGGCGAACGCTTTCATTGGTACAGCTCCACGGGTTGGGTGATGTGGAACGCGCAAGTAAGTGGGCTTTTGAACGGAACCACGTGCGTGCTTTATGACGGTAATCCTGGCGGCAGCAAAGACCATCCGGATTGGGGCACTCTGTGGCGATTTGCCGCAGAAAATAAGCTGACATTTTTCGGCGCAGGGGCTGCATTTTTTGCGAATTGTCACAAGGCAAACATCGACCTCACACTTTGCGGCGATCTGTCGCGAGTTCGCGCATTGGGTACCACGGGGTCACCGCTGTCTGCCGATACCCAAAAATGGGGCAATGAACAATTCAAGCGCATCCAAGCGCTGCACCTCGGTTCACCGGATGTTCACCGCCAAACAGACGGTGATATTTGGTGGTGCAATATTTCTGGCGGAACAGATTTTTGTGGCGCTTTCATTGGCGGAAATAGAGAGTTACCGCAAGAGGCGGGCGTCATGCAGTGTCGACTTCTTGGCTGTGCGGTGGAATCGTGGAACGAAGCAGGTGAGCCTGTGCATGGGGAGGTGGGAGAGTTGGTTTGCGCGCAGCCAATTCCTTCAATGCCCTTGTACTTCTGGAATGATGCCAACAATGCGCGTTACTTGGCAAGCTATTTTGAAATGTACCCAGCAGGCCATGGTCGCAAACCTGGCGGTGGCAATGCCAGTGCAGCGTTTGGTGGTGTGTGGCGCCATGGTGATTGGCTGCGCATTGGTGCGGCCGATCAAGGCAAGCAGGGCGGTGAGGGCTGTGTGATTTTTGGCCGCAGTGATGCCACCATCAACCGGCATGGTTTGCGCATGGGGACCAGTGAACTTTACAGCGCCGTGGAGGCCTTGCCCGAAGTCATGGACAGCATGGTGGTTGATTTGGAATATTTGGGGCGAGAAAGTTACATGCCACTGTTTGTGGTTTTGAGACCAGGCCTGGTCCTGAACGACGCAGTTAAAAACATTTTGAACAACGCCATCAAAACAGCGTTGAGTCCGCGCTTTGTGCCGAACGAAATTTTTCAAGTGACTGAAATTCCCCGCACCTTGTCGGGTAAGAAACAAGAGTTGCCCATCAAGAAATTGATGCTCGGACAGCCGCTTGAAAAAGTGGTCAACAAAGACGCCATGGCCAATCCAGCTTGCTTGGATTGGTATCTGACCATGGCGCAAAAGCATTTGGCGAAAACGGCATGAAAAAAGCCAGTGTGGCAGCACACTGGCAAATGGCCATGCGCGTGCCGCGCGCGCAGCATTTAGTTTTTGTGCAAGTCGGCGTTCAGGCTACCCCAGCTTTCGGTACGCGGAATGGCCTGGACGGCACCTGATTGTGAGTCACGGCGGAACAAGATGCCATTGCGACCTGACAAATCGCGCGCCTTCACCACACTGCCGTCAGGCATTTTCACGCGTGTTCCACCGGTGACGTAGCAACCTGCTTCGACCACGCAGTCATCACCCAATGAGATGCCAATGCCTGAGTTAGCGCCGAGCAAGCAACGCTTTCCGATAGAGATCACTTCTTTGCCGCCACCCGACAACGTGCCCATGATGGAGGCGCCGCCGCCTACATCGCTTTGATCGTCCACCAGGACCCCCGCACTGATGCGACCTTCCACCATGGAGGCGCCCAAAGTGCCTGCATTGAAGTTGCAGAATCCTTCGTGCATGACAGTGGTCCCAGATGCCAAATGAGCACCCAAGCGAACGCGGTCTACGTTGGCAATGCGAACACCAGAGGGAAGCACATAGTCTGTCATGTAAGGAAATTTGTCGACCGCTTTGACATCGAACACCACACGTGCCGCCCGTGCGCGCAAGCGCGCATCTTGCAATTGGTCTAAGGGGCAGGGGCCCATCGAAGTCCAGGCTAAATTGGCCAACATGCCAAAGATTCCCGTTAAATTGGCTTGATGGGGCTTGACCAAGCGGTGGCTGAGCAGGTGCAAACGCAAAAACACATCGTGTGTGTCCTTGGGGGGCTCGGCCAAATTGGCAATGCTTGTTTTAACAGCCACCACCGTCACGCCGCGCAACTCACAAGGCCCCGTTGCTTTGATGAATGACGCGCCCAAGTGCGTGAGCGAGTCTGCTTCACTCAATACCTGGCTGCCGGTGTCTTTCAAGCCTTCCGCCAACTGGGGCGCTGGATACCAAGTGTCTAATACGGTGCCGTCTTTGGCCAAGGTTGCCAAGCCATAGGCCATGGCGCTGCTTTGAATCATGGAAGGGGTTTGCATGGTTGTGAAGTCAAAAAAGAAAAAGAGATTATCGGGCTTTGTAAGGGCTTTGTCCTTAGCGTAACTCAGACATGGCAATGGCCTGCTGTTTGAGCCACTCGCCCTGCGTATTTTTAAAACCCAGCAAAATTTGTTGGCGCTGCCAATCCAATTCAATCAAGGCAAAGTGATTTTGGGTGATCAAATCTCCCAGTCGGTTAGGGCCAGCTTCCTTGGCGCTGGTCCATGCATGGGTCATACCGCTCGAGGTGAGCTCGTACAAAGGGTAGGCCTTCTCTCGAGCCTGTTTGTAAATGGCGCCAATGTGCCTGTCGCCCGACAAGAAAAGAACACCTTTGGCACCGGTGCGCTGAATGACCTGATGAAGCTTTTCTTGTTCCATTGGAAAGTTGTTCCAGCCTTCCCAGCCGTGGCCCTCGACAATGACTTGAACGCCAGACACAATCAAACGGAGTTCGGCGGGCTCTTTCAATTGAGCCTCAAGCCATTGCCATTGGACCTCACCGAGCATGGTTTTTTCCGGGTCAGTGTCTGGCACATAACGCTCTTTGCCAGGCGCATCACGTTGGTCTGTTGTCCGCGGCTTCGATCGAAACCAACGGGTGTCTAGCAAAATGATTTGCACGCGCTGACCGGGTGTGCCAAAGACCTGAGCGTGATAGAGACCATCGCGTGTGCGGCGTGGGTCTTGGGGGCTGAGCCGCCAAAAATCGACAAAGACATTCTTAGCAGTTTGTTTGTGAGGAAACTCAACGCCGCCGTCATTCAGGCCCATGTCATGGTCATCCCAAATTGCCATCTGCGGCACCGTGCGGCGAAGTTGCGCAAAACCGGGTTGAGCCGCTTGGGTGGCGTAAGCTTTTTCCAACCGACTGAGTTGCCAGGGTTGGGTGCTTGCATAAACATTGTCGCCACCAAAAATGAAGAGGTCGGGTTTCTCCGCCAAGATGGGTTGCCAAATGGGCTGAGCTTTGTTTTGGTCAATGCAAGAACCAAATGCGATCTTCTTCAGCTGAGTAGGCCAAGCGGGTGACGGTCCCTCACCCATGAGGCCCATGGGTTTGCCTGATGGCCTGATTTCTGAGGAGGAGACACATGCCGCGAGCCCGGCGAAAAGTGAGGCACAAGCGCTGCTTTGTAAAAATTGTCGGCGGTCCAAAACGGCTCCTGTCAGTGATGAGGCTTTGAAATGAAAGTCAATCCCGTGAAGTATGGCACTTGTACCCTTACAGACGCGTGGCTCATACGGCGTGGATATTTTATGACTGAGGCGTTCATTTTTCAGCTTGGGTGGCTAAAATCTTGCGATGAACACTGAGACAGCGACCCATAAAAAATCTTTCAAGGCACAAATGTTGGTGGCCAGAGAGCAGGCCATCACAGACTCAGTCAATCGCTTGCTGTCTGAAAAAGGCTTTGATGCCATGACGGTCGATGAAGTGGCGGCTGAAGTGGGCATTGCCAAGGCCAGCTTGTACAAGCACTTCAGCAGCAAGGAGGCCTTGGCTTGTGCCGCCATGGTTCAAGCCATGCAAAAGGCGCAAGAGTTTTTAGAGGGCCTTAAAAAAGGCACAGCGAGCGGTCAGTCCGAAGCATCCCAAGCCCAATCGATGGGCCTTAATGCCTTGAACAAACTCATGGCCAGCACGCGTTGGACTTTGCAATTGAAACTGATGGGCCAGATGCCCACCTTGCCCAGTCACAACTCCACTTTGCGAGCAACGCTCATGGCCAGTCGACCCTATATGGATGGTCTGATGAGGGTTGCTGATATTTTGGGTGAGTGGATTTTGCAAGCGCAAAAAGAAGGCTTTCTCAATCCCGGACTGCCACCCATCGCAGTGCTTTACACCTTGTATGCTCGCGCTTGCGACCCGGTTCTTGAGTTTTTGAAAATGAGCGAACAGCACAGTGACGAGGAAATCATTGACATAGTCATGACCACTTGTTTTGCCGGCCTCAACGCTCGCCCTGTTTAGTGCGGGACCCGAACAATTTTTTGCGGATCAAAAGCCTGCTGTTCGTTTTTCCGAGCGTAGCCATAGGGATTGGCCACCACTCTGCAGCCCTCATGAACATAATCATGAGCGCAGTGGATATGGCCGTGGAGCCAAAGAGAAGCCTGCGGCAACAGGTGGTCGAGTGCATTGCAGAAACCAGCGGTACCGGGTGTGAGTCCGTAGCGAGGATCCGCACTTTTCAAGCTGGGTGCGAAGTGCGTGATGACCACCGTGGGGCCATCAAAAGGCGCACGCAAGGCGTCTGTGAGCCAAGCCTGATCGGCTTGCGCCTGTGTTCTGACAGCCCCAGATAAAAAAGCGTCACCCTTCCAAAAGGTGCCTGTTTTGCGCAAGTAAAAATCAGCAGCACGCTCAGCCTTTTCTCGTGCTTTCATCTGCACAGACAGTGCCGCTTTGGGTGGCACCAAGGCTTCGAAATCACTCCATAAAGTACAGCCCACAAAACGCACGCCGTTGAGAATTTCAACGCGTTGGTGCAGCCAAGTGATGTGCAGTCTTGCACAAGTTTCTTGGAGCCGAGCATGTGCATCTTCAAAGGGCATGCCATCGTATTCGTGATTGCCTGGCACAAAGAAAACAGGCACCGGCCAAGCGGCCAAGTCTTTGCGAGGTGAAAATCTGGCCAGACCAAAATCAGCATCGTTTTTATCAAACAACATAGAGCCTGTTTGATAAGAGCCGATGTCGCCAGCCAGGACCAAGACATCGGCATCAGCGCTGCATGTGGGTAGAAAATTTGGATGCGTCTCTAAATGCACATCGGAAAGAAGCTGGATGTTCATTGCCGATCATTCTTTTTGAAAACTTCGTGCGCGGTGTTGATCAGCACTTCTCTGAGCCACACATGATCGCTTTGTGCGTGCTTCCTGCGATGCCATAAAGCATCTACATGCAAAGCGGGGACTTGAAAGGGAAGATCACAGATGAACAATTGATCGGCAATGCCTGTTGTGGGTACAAAGTGTCTTGGCAAAACGGTCAACAAATCAGAGGTCTCCACCACACGCCCTGCGGTGAAAAACTGATTGACCGTCATCACAACGCGGCGTTGTCTGCCAATCGAAGCCAAGGACTCATCAATAAAACCATAAGGGCGTCCTGAAAAACTCACGAGCAAATGGCGAGCGTTGCAAAAATCATCAAGGCTGATGTTTTTTTGGGACAGTGGGTGCGCCCGCCGCATCACGCAAACATACTCGCCGCCATAAAGGCGGTGGTGCTCGAACGCCACGGCATCTCCAGATTGTGCTTTTGCGGTCAGATCTGCCAAGACAGCTGGAAAGTAGCCTAAAGCAATATCGGCCACGCCGTCTTCCAGCATTTTTCGTGGATCGCGCGTGGTCAGAGGCAGTACACGAATTGAAACGCTGGGGGCCTGGTACTCTAATGTCTGTCCCAAGTGACCCATCAATTCAGCTGCCGTGGCATCCGCCATGGCCAGCACAAAAGAGTTGCGCGCTTCGTTGGGCACAAAGTGTTGGGGGACCAAAGCCGACTGAAGCTGGTCTAGCGCAGCCCGCACATTGGGCCAAAGCATCAATGCAAACGGCGTTGGGGCAATGCCGTGCCCCTCGCGCCGAACCAATTCATCGCCAAGCGTTTCTCGCAAACGTCGCAGAGCGTTGCTGACCGCGGGCTGGGTGATGGACAAGTTGCGGGCAGCCTTGGTCAGGCTCTTTTCGGCCATGACCTCATCAAAGACCCGAAGCAAGTTCAGGTCAAGGGTTCGGAAATTGGTTTGAACGGCATCAATCATTTCAATTGTGAATGATAGGCATCATGAAGATAAAGTTGAACAACACTAGAGTAAACCCTATGATGGGTTCATCGTCAAGCAAAAAGTGAGTTTTACCCAAAGCTTGGCCCCCAATGCAGTCAATCTCTTGATAAGGAAATCAACATGAACCGAAATTTTGTCCACCTAGATTACCCAAGAACGCATCCTGGTGTCGAACGCGCAGAGAAAGCGGTCGCTAATCTTCATCGCTTGGGCAAATCATTCAGCCCAACCCGCACATTGGCCGCCATGCTGTTGGCCGCTGTGGTGGCTGCTTTTGTCGTCGTCGCAGACCAAATGATGGACACCTGGGCGGACGGCCACTTGTTGGCCGCGTGGGTCACACTTTGGGCTGTTGCATTTGCTGCCGTGGGCTTGTTTGCTGGCGCCTCTAAATCCTGGGCAATTCAAATGAAGCGTGGCCTTGACGCTTGGGCTGCTCGCCTTGCTCAACGCCGATCTGACGAGCGCCTTTGGGCCATTGCACAAACAGATCCTCGCTTGATGTCTGACTTGCAAACAGCCATTGCACGTGGCCAAGAAGAAGCCGGTTCATTTGAAAGCCCTGCACAACGCCGCGTATCACGCCTTCTGGCAGGCCAAATAAATGCCCGGTAAGATCAAGGCAGCACCAATGGCATGGTGCCATCCCAAAGGCTCACCCAACAAAGACCACCCCACCAGACTGCCGTACAAAGGCCCAAGGTAAAGACTGGTCGCAACGCGACTGGCCCCTAAGGTTTTTTGACAAAAACTATAGGCCAAGTAGGCGCCCACGCCCGGAAAAACAGCCGCCAATAAGACCAATACTGTGGCGGCGTTTGACCATTCAGAATGAGTGGCGTAGAACCATTCTGAGGCAGCGAAGGGAAGCAACACCACGCTACCGCCCATGCAGGTGGCGGCCAAGCGTGCGGTTGAGCTGAGGGGGCTGGCCCATTTTTTCAAGAGCAATGCATAGCCCGCCCAAGAGATCATGGCAATCACAATGATGCCATCCCCCAACACCCAGACGACCTCAGACAAGGCAGCCCATTGTCCTTTAACCACCACGTGAAGCACGCCCAACAACGCAAGGAAGACGCCCGTACATTGCTTCAATGAAAACGCCTCTTTCAGGCCAATGACAGCACCCAAGGTGATCAACACAGGGGACGCGGCATAGATCAAAGCAATGTTGACGGCGGTGGTTGTTTCTGCCGCCCAATAGACCCATGCGCCGCAAAAGAGCATGCCCAAAGTACCCAATACCAAATATTGGCGCCATGCTTTGAGGGTGCTTTGTCTTTCTCGCCAGAGCTCGCCGCGTGCAATGAAGGCAACGATCACGCCAGCTAAAAACCAACGCCCCAAAGCCAAAACGTGCGGACTGAGAATACCCGGCGCAAGCTTAGCCACGGCGTAGTTCACCGACCACATGGCCGGCGTCAACCACAGCAATGCTTGCGCCAACCTTTGGCGCGAGTCCGCGTGTGTCAGACTGCCGCTAAGCGTTGTTCCAACGCCGCTTTGGTGTCGAGCAAGGCTTTGGGCATGTGGTAAGCCAACTGCTCAAAGTGTGTGTTGTGCAGTTGCAGCTCTTGTTGCCATGCGGCTTTGTCGATGCTGGTCACAGTTTTGAATTGGTC
>CANJOS010000075.1 GCA_947476015.1 Comamonadaceae bacterium
AGGCAACTTGAACATTGGCACACGGGCAGCATGACGCGCCGTGCCACAGTTTTAGATGCCATTGAGCCCGTGGCCATGGCTTCTGTTTGCGGTGAAGACATGTTGGCATTGAATGTCAATGCGGGTGATGTGATGACCATTGCCTCTCGACGCGGGGAAGTGAGCATGTATGTCCGGCGCGATGACGGGACACCGAAAGGCGCTGTCTTCGTGCCGTTTGCTTATTACGAAGCCGCCGCCAATCTCATGACCAATGCAGCGCTGGATCCATTCGGAAAAATTCCAGAATTCAAGTACTGCGCAGTCAAGCTTCTAAAAGGTGGGAACGTGTCTGAGGCCACTGGTTTTTTTGGTTTGAATGCATTGAAAACTTAGACTGTCCTTGAAGCGGCTTTAGAGTTGCCCCGCACACCACACAATGGCTGGAAAGCTAGCTGCCCAGGCCCAGAAAAATCGATTCAATCCAAAAAACCAAAAAACCAAAAAGTGAAAGAAGGCTGCGATGGCGCAGAAGATCAATGCCAAGCGCCCATCCAGCAGCGCCAGAGGTGAAGCACATTCCCACAAGATGAATGTCCAAGAGCCTAAAGCGGCCAACCAAGGGGTGTGCAGGGGGTGTGTTTTGCTAAGAGGCCCATGAATGGCTGCATTGAGAAAGATGGTCATTGCACTCCCATTGCGCCATTCGGGCCGAAGCAATTTGACGGCGCCAGAAACAAAGTAGGAAGTGATCGACTGAATGGTGATGTACCAGAAGCAGGCCTGCCATCCCAGTTCGGAATAGCCAAAGTATCCCACCCATTGGGAGATCATGAGACCCGTTAATACCACCAAGGTCATGAAATCGCTGCCACCATTGAAGGCGCCCCGCCATCGAATGAGCACAGCGATATTGCTTAGAAAAAGAAATGACACATTGGGCAAATTAGCGCCCTGCAGGGCGAGTGCGATGAGGCTGATAAAACGCGCGACCAACAGCACGCTGAGCGCCGTGTTGGTAAAAAGAAAATCAAAAAACTTTCGGGCAACAGCATGTGGAATGTCTTGACCTTGTATTTGCCAAGTCCATAAGCCGCGACTTTGAAGGGCCGGCCGCATTCGCCAATATTCTAAAGTTTGAATGCCTGCGCTCAAAGCAAACAACAACTCCAATGCGTGGATCGCATCGACCGTGCTAAGCACATAAGGAACGCTCATGTCCCAGTTCATGAGAAGGCAATCACTGGAGAAGTCATCATGACATGGGTATGAACTGTGCCAGAGGTGTTGTCTAGCAGCATTCTCAATTCAAATTGAAGATGAGAGGCCTGCGGGTATTGCTCACGCAACGTGACTTCTACAAAATGGGCCAGCATTTTATAAGTGACCAAATTTCTAGGATCAAAACCTTCAGGTGCGTCATGCAGGTCTGCCCAAAAGTGATCAATCAAGTTTTGTTGCGCCAAACCCAAGTTGGTCACTGGGTTGTGAAAGAGTTGCCAAATGTTTTGAGGGGTTCGGGGGTAAAAGCTTTGCCATTCATGCCAAACCAACTTGCCTGTAGAACTTAAGGAACTGGCTCGCGCGTAGAGGTAGGGCACATAGCCTACAGCGTGGAAAAACTTCCAGTTTGGGAAGAATGAACGAAGCAGGAACAGCCAGGGTCCTCTCACAACGGGTGTTTTGAAGATCAAGGTGAGCAGCAACAGCACTAAATAGCCAATGACCCAATAGCTTGTCATTTTTCTGTTCTGGCTTTAATGGCCCGAAGAGGTTTCAATAGTCCGACATTCTATGCATCTTCGGGCGACTGTTGCGCCAGATTCCGATTAGGATAGGAACATGAAAATACTGTCGCTTTTGCCTTGGGTTGATTGGTTGGCCATGAGCCTGTTTTTTGGACTTTGGCTTGGTTACGCGTGGTTTGCCCGTGTCAACGGCACACGCAACATGACGCTGCTGGCTACAACCAATCACTACCGTCAATTGTGGATGTTGCAGGCCATCTCGCGCGACCCGCGCATGTTGGACGGGTTAATCACCCAAACTTTGTCGCAAACGCCTGCATTTTTTTCGTCAACTTCCATCATCATCATCGGCGGTTTGTTTGCCTTGCTTGGAACCACAGACAAGGCCGCAGAATTGGTGCGTGAAATTCCATTTGCTGTACAAACACCGTTGTTGGTTTTTGAACTCAAAGTGTTGGTGTTGGTCGGTATTTTTGTTTATGCATTTTTTCGATTTTCTTGGTCTATGCGTCAATATACTTTTGTGGCGCTGGTCATTGGTGCGATGCCACCGCCGCAAGAATTTTCAGAGGGTCGCCTCGATCGGACCAAGTTTGCCAAACGTGCGGGCACTTTGGTGAGTGCTGCCGCTGAAGCATTCAATGATGGCTTGCGCGCCTATTACTTTTCATTTGCAGCCATGGCTTGGTTTTTTTCGCCCGTTGCACTCGTCGTCGCCACTGCCTTGGTGGTCTTGATTCTTTATGGCCGCGAGTTCAAGTCAGATGTTTTGGAAGTATTGAAGGACGAGTCATGAGTGATGCACTCGCCCCCATCACTAGGGTCTGCGCGATCCGACTTATTTCAAATTTCCTTAAGAGTTGTGAAATGCTATGCCAAGATACAACTCAAAATATCGTCTGAAAATTCTTCAAATTTCGGCATGGGCCCCTTGGGGTCTTTGGCCAATTCATCAATCCGTCGCAAAGCTACAGCATCTTGCCAATGAATCGCCTTTTGAAAGTTCAAAACCTCCCTCTCGGACATTGGCCCACCTTGCAGGGCTAAACTCTCAACTGAGTCCTTTGACAGCTTGTCAAAATAGTCAGTTTCTACTGTGCAAAGATAGCGTTTAGCGGGCACATGCAAGCGTATGGGTTCTGTGACATTGGGGCCAAAATAGCTTTTCAACCACCTGGCTCCTATTTCCTCGTGCTGGTCATCCATCCCAAAATTGGCGGGGTGTTCGCCCAGGTCGTGCACCATGTGACCGATGTCATGCAGCAACGCAGCAACTACCAAGGATGAAGGCAATCCCTGCGCGCGGGCATGGTGGCCAGATTGCACAGCATGGGCAAGTTGGTTAATGAGTGTCAAGCCATACAAGCCCGTGGCCCTGCTTGCATAAATTGAACTGAGATCGTGGAGGGCTTGAGCTTTCGTCATCGCAGTCATAATTAGGAGGGGTTCTCAGGCGCTTACGCCAAGTGCGCGCAGGGTCTTTCCAATGGCTTGTACCGCATTGAAGAGATCTTTTGAGTCAATGGCACCGATGCATCCCACACGAAAGGTCTCAATTTGGGTGAGTTTGCCAGGATAAAGAACAAAGCCTTGCTCGCGCACCCCGAGGTAAAGTTCACTGAAGTCGTAGTTGGGATGATCTGGCGCATGGAAGGTCACGATGATCGGTGCTTGCACATCATCACTTAGAAATGTGCGTAAACCCAGTGTTCGCATAGCTGCTACCAAGGTCTTGCAGTTTTCTTGATAGCGCGCGCCTCGCGCGGCTTGCCCACCCTCGGCGTGAAATTGATCAAGCGCTGAGCGCAAGGCGGCCACCACGTGGGTAGGCGGTGTAAAACGCCATTGCCCTGTTTTTTGCATGTAAACCCATTGGTCATGGAGGTCGAGCGCCAGAGAATGTGCGTTGCCTTGCGCGGCTTGCATTTTGTCTTTTCGGGCAATGACAAAACCCATGCCAGGCACGCCTTCCAAACATTTGCCAGAGGCTGCAATGAGGGCGTCGATGGGGGTCGTCGAAAGGTCAATAGGCAGCGCTGCAAACGAGCTCATGGCGTCAACGATGAGACTGCGATTTTCTTTCGCGACCACTTGCGCAATGTTGTGCAATGGGTTTTGAATCCCGGCACTTGTTTCGCAGTGAACCAGTGCAACATGCGAAATTTGCGGGTCTGCCAGCAAGGCCTTCTGAATGCGCTCAGGGTTGGCGGGTTCGTCTTCACCATGAATGAGTACCACTGCCTCTCGTCCTAAGTAGCCCAAAATGCGCACAATGCGTTGACAGTAAGCGCCGTTGTGAGGAACCAAGACCTTGCCATCACGGGGTACCAAAGTACCCAAGGCGCCTTCGACGGCAAAAGTCCCGCTGCCTTGCAAAGGAATGCACACATGGGATGGGTGACCATTCACAATCTGCACGATGTCTTCGCAAACAGAGGCGGTCAGTTGGTTAAATGATTGATCCCAAGAGCCCCAGTCGATCAGCATGGCTTCTTTGGTTTTTACACTGGTGGTCAAAGGACCGGGCGTGAGGAGAATGGGAGTGCTCATTTGTGATTTCTTTTCAATGACGTTATCAAGGCACAATGGCGGCACGAAGGACACGCTGTGCAGAGGCATCGGCCATGGCTTGATTCACTTCGTCGAGTGCATAAACCGCGTCGACCAATTCTGAAAAAGGGTACTGTTGTTTGTGCTTCATGACAAATTCGAGGGCTTCGATGAGGTGCCTCGGGTGGTAGTTATGAATGCCGCGCAAGCTGATCATTTTTTTCACAAAGCGGTTGGCATCCAGCGTCACATTGGCGCCAGGACTGACCAATCCCGCAATCACATAAGTGCCACCCACGCGAATCATGTCTAAGCCAAACGGAATCACATCTGCCACGCCGCACACTTCAATGACTGAATCGGGCCCCTCCGGTTTGCAATGGGATCTGATGGCCTTCAAAACTTCATCGGGTGACTGTGTGGGGTCAAACGTCATGTCAACGCCAAAACGCAAAGACGCCAGACGTCGATCGGGGTTGACATCCAGCCCAATGACACAGCGTGCGCCGCGAGATTTGGCCAAAGCGGCACCGTAGAGCCCCAACAAGCCTAAACCTTGAATGACCACGCTGCTGCCGAGCCGAATATTGGCAGCCTCGGTGACAGCCACCATGGTGGCAACGCCACAATTGAGGGGCGTGGCCTCAGCATCGCTGATTTCTTCGGGGAGTCGCAAAATCCAAGATTTGGGCAACACGTAGCAGTACTCGGCAAATCCGCCATGGTGATGCGGTGCGGTAGTCGCTGCCAAATGGCCGTATTTTTCAACGCCTAGAGATTTTTGTGGCAGATCGAGGACGTCTGCAAAGTAGCCATCGCCGGGAATAAAAAATTCACTCCAAGTGATGCGATCGCCTATGCCCAATAGGTCGCCGCGCATGTCGTGTGTGAGACCGTCCCCCAGTGCAACAATGCGACCCACAATTTCATGACCTAGCAAGCCCGGGCAGGGATTGGGCCGATGGCCTTGGTAGGAGTGAATGTCAGATCGGCAAATGGTGGACATGCCAATTTTGACCAGGGCCTCCATCGCATACGGCGCCCGAATGGGGTACTCGACCACCTGAAAAGGTTCATTGGGCGCAGAGTAAACCGCCATCCGACCCGTTGCAGGGAGTGTCATGCCGTGATTTCTATGCCGTTGATGGCATAGTCAAAAATGTGGTGGCTCTTCAACGTGCTTTGGGCTGCCCGCTGCGCATAAGTGGCATTCAGAGAACGATTCAGAATGAAGGGCACACGGGCTTCTGCCACAGCGCCATGGCTTCTCAACCGCGCATCCGTCAGGTTGGACAAATCGTGATCAGATTGGCTGGCGCCAATCACCGTGCCTGCGTCGCCAATGACGGCAACGTCGCCTTCGCGATCGGCTGGCAATTCAAATTGTCTGCAGACTTCTTCACGGTTCATGGCCAAAGCTACACCTGGGATAGCCTGAGAGGCTGTAATGATGGCCTCTGGCGTGATCAGTGGGTCGCGAATCCAAACCCTTACAAAACCGCCCAAAGCGCCATGGTGCCTGACAAATGCATCGGTGATAGGGCAGATGACCTTGGTGGTGCCTGCGCCAAATTGCTGATCAAGGCGGTCTTGTAAATAAATCACCTTGGGGGTGCCGTCCGCATTGGATTTGTCATTCATACCGTGATCTGCCGTGAGTGCGACGGTTGCACCTAGCGCAGCCAGCCGGCCAAACGCGTCATCCAATCGTTGGTAGAAAATGTTGGAAACGGCATCGCCCGGCGCGTATTTGTGCTGAATGTAGTCTGTCAAAGACAAGAACAGGAGATGTGGTCGGTCGCGCTCTAGCAGTTTGATGCCTGCCTCGAGTACAAACAAGGAGAGGTCCATCGAGTACATGTCCGGCTGTGGCATACCAACCAGCTCGAGCACATTTTCAATGCCATTTTCCTCTAAGCTGCACTGGCTCGCAAACTCTGAAGAGAAGCTCACATTGCCCCGTGTGAGGTCCAGGCCTTTGCCAAGTTGTTTGCGAAGTTTGTCTTTGGCGGTAATCGACACCACCTTGGCACCGGCATTGGCAAAGGTGGCCAATATGGTGGGGCTGCGCAACAACTCTGGGCCCGTCATGACCACAGCTTCCCCATTCTCATTCAAATAGTAATTGCCTGAAATACCATGCACTGAAGGGGGCGCGCCCGTGATAAGCGACATGTTGTTCGGGCACGTAAAGCTGGGCACAGTGCCGTTGGCCAGACCTGAAAAACCTTCTCGCATGAATCGCGCTATATTGGGAATTATGCCGTCCTTGAGACCTTGTTCGAGATAGGCTGGATCGCCACCATCGATACAGACCACGACAACGGGATGCTGGGGCCAGTTGTAACTAACGCCGTTAAGTTCTAGGGTGTTCATTCAAAAGAGGTCAAAAAGATCAGAAGCTCCAACGGCGTACTCGGGCCGATATCACGTCGATCAGGGTTACGGAAACAATGATGATAATCAGAATGGCGGCAGTCTCTGCATAGTCAAAACCTCGAATGGAGTCATGCAACACCACGCCAATGCCGCCCGCACCCACCATGCCCACTACGGAGGCAGATCGAACGTTGGATTCAAAACGATAAAGTGAATAGGAAATCCAGAGTGGCAAGACTTGGGGAATGACACCGTACAACACTTCCTCTAAGGCATTGGCGCCTGTGGCGCGCACGCCTTCAACAGGGCGGGGGTCGATTGCTTCAACCGCTTCAGCAAACAGTTTGGCTAAAACACCGGTGGTGTGTATGAAGAGTGCCATCACACCTGCAAAGGGCCCTAATCCCACCGCCACAATGAACAACATGGCGAATACCATTTCATTGATGGCCCGGAAGGCGTCCATCAAGCGGCGCACCGGTTGATAGATCCAAGAGGGCGCAATGTTTTCAGCACACAGCAGCCCAAGGGGGATGGCACAAACAATGGCCAACACAGTGCCCCAAATGGCAATGTGGATGGTGATCACCATCTCACCAACATAAGTTCGCCAGTCATGAAAATTAGGGGGGAAAAATTCCTTGCTAAAGACGGCCATGTTGGCCGAATCCTTGATCAAATCATACGGGCGCATGTCAGCACCTTGCCATGACCAAATGAGCAGCATCAGCAAGAAGCCCCAAGCCAATTGTGTGCCCAAGCTGGTGGCCGGCGGCGCTAGGGGAATGTCTTTGATACTTGGTTTGGAGGTCATGACAAGGTATTGACTTGGTTAAGGCCTTACTTTGACTTTGCCAGTATGGCAAGCTTGGCGTCAATGTCAGCCAGCTTGGCTTGCTTTTCAGATGCAGCCATGTTGACATCGCCTTCAAACTTCATACGATCTTTGAAGAGTTCGAGTTGACGAATAGGAATCAACTGAGCATCTGTCGATGCTTTGAAGCCAGCCAAGCGGTACATATTTTTCAGGATCTCTTTTTCGCGTTCATTTTTGCCGTAGCCTGTGACGAAATCTTGGACTTTTTTCTTCACATCAGATGGCAAGTCTTTGCGCCAAACCAAGGGGTCACGGGGGATCAAAGGCGAAGTCCATAAAATCCGGATTTGCTCCATCTTCTCAGGTGTTTTTTCTTTGACTTTTTCTGTCATCTCGCTGTTGCTTGTGGCCACATCCACTTGCTTGTTCAAAACTGCCAAGAAGTTACCTTCGTGGTTAGAGGAGCGTGTGACTTTGAAGTGAGTTTTTGGGTCCAGCTTGTTCAAGGAGAAAACGTAGTAGGTGGGAACCAGCGTACCGGAAGTGGACGATGGATCGCCAATGCCAAAGGTGTACTCTTTGCCATTTTTCAACACTTGATCAAGGTTTTTAATGGGGGAGTCTTTGTGTGTGATCAGGTAAGAGTAGTACCCAGGTGTGCCATCCAGATCGACAAATTGGGCAAAAACTTCTCCCTGTGAGCGGTCAACAGCGTCAATGGCGGCTTTGTTGCCGTACCACGCAACTTGTACTTTGTTGAAACGTTGGGCTTCGATCACACCAGCATAGTCGGTGGCATAAAAACCATTGACCTTGATGCCAATCGACTTGGTCATGTCTTCCAAGAAGGGCTCCCACATTTGCTTCATGGCGCCTGCTTTTTCAGTAGCAATGATGCCGAAGTTGAGTTCTTTGATGTCAGCAGCGCCAGCGACTGTGGCCGCTGTCAGTGCCATGGCCGTGAGGAGAGTCTTCATTTTTCTAAGCATGTGAATTCCTTAAAAGGTTGAGAAAGTGTTGAGGAAAGAGAAAGTAAAAAAAAGCTAGCACGCCCGGGACTGCGAGTGTGTAGCGCTGGGAGATTCGGGCTGAGCGTGTGAGTTGAACAACTCGTGGGCACTGCTGCCATAAAGTTCTGCAAGCAAGTCAGGTGTCAGGTCTGAAGAGGGGCCGTCGTAGACAACGCGGCCCGCATTGAGCGCAATAGTGCGCGCGCAGTACCTGATGGCAAACTCAACTTGGTGAAGTGAGACCAACACTGTGCACTTGTGTTCTTGGTTCAACTGTTGGAGTAAAACCATGACTTTGCGCGAGGCTTCAGGATCGAGCGATGCGATAGGTTCGTCTGCCAAGATGATCTTTGCTTTTTGCACCAAGCAACGCGCCAAGGCGGCACGTTGTTGTTGACCGCCTGAGAGCGACGAGGCACGTTGCCAGGCTGCTTGCTCAATGCCTACTGACGCCAAAGCTTCCAGCGCTTTTTGCCGTTGTTCCACCGTAAAGCGCATGAACAGGCTGCGCCACCAAGGGGTTTCGTAAAGTTGACCGATGAGCACATTGGTAATCACGGGCAGGCGATTGACCAAATTGAATTGTTGAAAAACAAAACCCACGCGACTTCGAACTTGCTTGAACTGAGGCATCAGCTTGCCCTTGGCCTGAACGGTTTGGCCCAAGACATCAATTTCACCGCTACTGGAAGTGACAAAACCAGGCAAGTGCCGCAAAAGAGTGGACTTGCCAGACCCCGACGCGCCCAATAAGGCAACCATTTCACCTTCTTCAATTTGAATCGACACCTTGTCCAGCGCTTGGCAATGAGCGAAGGATTTACTAAGTTCACGTGTCACTACAGCGAAGGCCATTGAAGGAAGTCCAGTGTCATTGAATTGCAATGAAGCGAGCTTAGAATTTCTATGTGTCAGATTGTTGACAATCTACGATTTGGTGCAAAATTAGCAAATCGCTCAACGAAAAATGAAGAATTCATGACATTTGCGCATTCTCTGGGACTCCTTAAAAGTCAATCCTTGCCTTCCTTGGTTCAAGATGAACTTGAAGCCATGCTTCGCAAGGGCGCTTTTTCACCGGGCGATGCGCTGCGTGAGGCCACGCTGGCAACCCAACTCGGCGTATCGCGTGGACCCATCCGGGAAGCCTTTCGCTCACTGGAAGAGAAAGGTCTTGTCAAAGTTGAAAAGAATCGAGGCGTATTTGTTCGTGTCATCAGCCCCCAGGAAGCTGATGATATTTTTGAAGTGCGAACAGCGCTTGAAACACTCATCGTTTCTCGCTTGGTCAAATCACCCAGCTGCTTGCTGCATTCTGATCTGCCTGCCCTATTGATCAAAGCCAAAAAGTTGGCTTCCAAAGCAGATTTTGCCGCTTGTCACGCCTTGAACATTGAGTTTCATGAGAGGCTGGCAGAGCTGGCAGGCAATATCACCTTGCTCCATACCTACCGCAGGCTTGTCAATGAGTTGTCATTGTTTCGTCACCAAGCCCACGCAAGCCATATCGACGCCTCGACACTGCGCCAATCGGTAGCCGACCACCAAAATCTGTTTGACTCGCTGGTAAGAGGTGACAAGCGCACTGCGCTTCAGGTCCTCAAGCGACATGTAGAAGAAAGTCGCAAGCGCTTGAAAAAAATTCTTTCCAATTCAATGGTCACTTAAATGATGAACTTCCATTCTGAAAGTATGCGCATTGGTGGCAAGAAAATCCAGCGTGAACGTGTCATTGAAATTCAAAATCCCTATACCGGTGAGACCATCGGCAGCGTGCCCAAAGCCACAGTCAGCGATGTCCGTCAAGCGTTTGAAGTGGCAAAAGCATACCGTCCTATGTTGAGTCGGTTCGAGCGCGCTAATATTTTGTACAAAGCGGCTGATCTGGTGATGGCCCAAACCGAGCGGATCAGTGACTTGATCACACTGGAATCTGGCTTGTGCAAAAAAGACAGTCTTTATGAGGCCGGCCGCGTTCGTGATGTGTTGGTTTTTGGGGCCAATGCGACCTTGCAAGATGACGGACAAATTTTTTCTTGTGACATCACACCCCATGGCCGTCAGCGCAGGGTCTACACCCAACGCGACCCCTTGCTCGGGGTTATCAGTGCCATCACACCTTTCAATCACCCCATGAATCAAGTGGCTCACAAAGTGGTGCCTGCTATTGCCACCAACAACCGCATGGTGCTCAAGCCTTCCGAAAAGGTCCCTCTTTCTGCATTGTTATTGGCAGATATTTTGTACGAGGCGGGCCTACCGCCTGAAATGTTCCAAGTGATCACTGGCGACCCTGCTGAAATTGCCAATGAACTGCTCACCAATGACAACATTGATTTGGTCACTTTCACGGGAGGAGTTGCCATCGGCAAACACATTGCTCGCAGCGTCGGTTATCGACGCATGGTGCTGGAGTTGGGTGGTAACGACCCCATCATTGTGATGGACGATGCCGACCTCGATGAGGCTGCAGGCTTGGCAATTTCTGGGTCTTACAAAAATTCAGGACAGCGCTGTACCGCTGTCAAGCGAATCTTGGTTCATTCTTCTGTTGCCGACGAGTTTGTAGAAAAATTAAAGCGCAGAACTCAGGCATGGCAGTATGGTAACCCGTCTGATCTTCAAGTAGACATGGGCACCGTCATTGATCAACAAGCGGCCAGTTTATTTGAATCACGTGTCAATGAGGCTGTAGCGCATGGTGCCCAACTTTTAGTGGGCAATCATCGCCAAGGCGCGTTGTACTCACCCACATTGCTGGACCATGTCACGCCCGACATGGCCCTGGTTAGAGAAGAGACCTTTGGCCCTGTATCGCCCGTGATCCGCTTCAGTGACCTTGAAGAGGCCATCCGCGTGGTTAACGGAACGGCCTATGGCTTGTCATCCTCGGTGTGTACCAATCGCTTGGATGTGATCACTCGATTGATCAATGAACTGCATGTCGGCAGCCTCAATGTCCGAGAAGTTCCTGGCTACAGGCTGGAACTCACGCCATTTGGCGGCATCAAAGACTCAGGACTTGGCTACAAAGAAGGTGTACTTGAAGCCATGAAAAGTTTCACCAACGTCAAAACCTACTCTTTGCCCTGGCCTGTTTAATGTCTGGGTGGGTGATTGTCTTGGTTTTGTTTTCTGCTCTGTTGCATGCGGGGTGGAATTTTTTGGTGAAGCGTGGGCAAGACGGACAACTCGACACCGCTCTTTTTGCCATGGGTTGCAGCGTGATTGCGGCTTTTTTGCTGCCATTCACAAGCTTGCCAGACGCGAGTTGCTATCCTTGGTTAATGGCCAGCTTGGTGGTGCATGTAGCCTACTTTCTGACTTTGTCAGAGACCTACAAATATTCAGATTTGTCACTGGCCTATCCGCTCATGCGGGGGATGGCGCCGCTCTGGGTGCTTGTTTTCGCAGCAGGGACTGGGGAGTGGATGGCGCCTTTGCAAATCATGGGCATTGTGTTGATTGGCATTGGTATTGTGTTACCCGCATGGATTGGCAAACCTTGGAAAAACCGCAAAGGCCTGTATTTTTCTTTGTTGAATGCCGCCATCATTGCGGTCTACACCCTGCTTGATGGCACTGGGGTTCGCCTTTCTAACAATGCATTGTCTTACACCCTCTGGTTGTTCTTATTTAATTCTTGGGGAATCTTGGGTGTTCTGATGTGGCGACGTGGATTGCCGGAGGTGATTCG
>CANJOS010000076.1 GCA_947476015.1 Comamonadaceae bacterium
GTTGCGTTACTGCCATCTGTGCGTTGGCTGTCGCGCTGAATATGACTGGAGCGCAAGCCCAACCACAGGTCTGCAAAACGATTCAGCCGAATGCGATCTTTCACGCTGACTTCGGTGGCATGTTCTTGTCGGTTGGTATTGAGGTCGTAAGGCGTTGGATTGGCAGCGCTGTCGCTCACGCCACTTAAGCTGCCCGTGCCTGCGTAGTTGTAGGCCTGCATGGCCGACAGCTTGTCAATTTGGCGATGCCTTAACCAAGTAAAACTCACGTCGTGTTGCAGCCCTGCCAATTGAACTTGACCACTGATTTCGGTTTGCAGCGCATCACTTAAGCGTCGTTCGTTTTCGCTGCGGTAGTCGTAGAGGTCAAATGTTTTGTCGCTGCAAAATCGGTCGTAGTTGCCTTCAGCATAGCAGCCAAAGGCGTAACTGAGTCGGTCATCTGTTTTGAGGCGTTGTGCGCCATATTGGGTGGTCCACAACCAGCCGTTTTCTAAACGTTGCTTGAGCCGCAAGGTGCCAGTCAGGCCCTCAAACACTTCGGGCACAGACCAAGTTTGTTTGCTGAAGTTTTTTCGGGCGAAAAGGGGCGAGGGCAACGTGTTGCCGATGAGGCTGGCTGCATTCACGCCCATTTGTTGGCGCGAGCTGCTTTCTATTTCCCACTCCAAACGCGTGTTTGAATTGATACGCCAGTCCATGGCCAATGCCAACAATTGGCGGTGACCCTTGGCATTTTGAAGGGTGGGGTTGAGGTCTTCGGAGGCTACATTCAGACGGTAGCCTAGGGCATTGTTTTCGCCGTAGCGTCCGCCTAAATCCAAGGCCACTGAGCTGTTGTTGCCATTGCCATAACTGAGGCTTAGGCTGCGAAGATTGTTTTCGGCTGAGTTGGGCGGACGCTTCACGACGTAGTTGGCCAAGCCCCCAGGTGCACTGGTTCCGGCTTGGATGCCGCTGGTACCTTTGAAGAGTTCAATGCGTTCCTTGTTGTCCATGGCAATCATGGTTTCGGCATTGATGGGCAAGCCTTCACGCCGATAGTTGTATCGATTGTCCAGCGTAAAGCCGCGCACGCTTAGCATGTCCCAATAGGCGGGTGAGTTGTAGCTGTCGGTGACAGATGAATCTAAACGCAAGGCCTCTGAAATTCTTTGAGCGCCTAAGTCTCTGAGCGTGGCGTTGTCTATGTTGGTAGCGCTGAACGGTACTTCGCGCAGGCTGAGGTTGTCAAAGCCGCTCACCTGTTGTGGGGCGGGACTGGTGACCAAGACGGTATTGTTTTGTGCTAGCGCAGAAACGCTGACAAGCAACAGCGCTTGGCATGATAGGTTTGGCAAATAGAGTGCCATTGCGTTTTCCTTCAACGTAATGACAGGTCGGCTGGATCATTCAACGGATGACGGCAAATGAGTGTTTGCCACGTTGCTTAGACAAGCTTCCCTGCGCGAGGATTACCTCAATCAGGTTCAAAGGGACTTTCTCAGTCTTAGCCTTTCAGCTAAAACACCCCTAGCGAATGCGCTTGCAAAAAAATTTGCAATCACGCGTTGGATTCTACGTCAGACCCAAGAGTTTGTGCAGGTGTGTAGACGTGGTGGTGTATTGGAGTAGGGTTTTTTGCTCGGGGTAGAGCAGGGCAGACGCACCAAAAGCGGCCAAGGTGGCTTCGTGAAAGCCGCACAAAATGAGTTTCTTTTTCCCAGGGTAGGTGTTGATGTCGCCGACAGCAAAAATACCTGGGGCCTCCGTGGCAAAGGTTTCTGTGTTCACCACCAACTGCTTACGCGCCATGGCCAAACCCCAATGACTCAGGGGACCCAACTTGGGTGAAATGCCCAAACACAAGAGCAGCGCATCAGCGTTTAAAACTTCTGTGACGCCTTGGGCGTTGAGAATTTCTAAGCCACTGAGTTGGCCCAAAGTCCCTTGAACCAATCCAGTAGGCTGACCTGCCACAAAGCGCATCGATTGGGCCCTGCATGCTTCCCTCATTTGTTCAATGGCTTGAGGCGTTGCTTGAAACTGATCGCGCCGATGAAGCAAGGTCAAGGTGGCGGCTGCTTTGGGTCCCTGGCGCCATTCGGCACAAGCTTCTAGCGCAGCATCATTGTCTCCCAGCACCACAAGATGTTTTCCTTTGAAGCTTGTCGCGTTGGGTGCCTTGTGAAATATGTCCTTGCCCAGCAGTGCCTCAAAGCCTGGCAAGCTGAGGCCTCGCTCAACGAAAGCGCCCACACCGGCAGCTATGAACACCGTGGCCGATTTGAATTGAGTCCCCTTGTCAGTTTGCACATGCCACTGACCATCCTCAGTGGCTTTGAGTTCGCTCACCAGTTCTTGAAGGTGAAACTTTGGTTCGAAGGGTTTTGATTGCAATAGCAATTGGTCAATGAGTTGTTGACCCGTGCAAAGCGGAATGCCGGGAATATCATAAATGGGTTTGTCGGCATAAAGCTCAACGCATTGACCGCCTATTTGTGGCAAGGCATCAACCACGTGGCAACGAATGTCTTGAAGCCCCAGTTGAAACGCTTGGAACAGGCCCACAGGACCCGCCCCAATGATCAAGGCCTCTGTTTGAATCAACGGATCAACTCGCTCAGTTTGTCCGTCTTGTCTTTCCAGTCGTCGGCATCTGGCATGGGTGTTTTGCGCTTGGTAATACTTTTCCAAGTGGGAAGCAAAGCCAATTCTGCGTTCAGCTTGGTCATGTGAACTTGGTCTGCTGGCAGGTCTTCTTCTGCATAGATGGCATTGACGGGACACTCGGGAATGCAAACAGCACAGTCGATGCACTCATCGGGGTCAATGGTGAGGAAGTTGGGGCCTTCGCGGAAGCAGTCTACGGGGCAGACATCCACACAGTCGGTGTATTTGCAGCGGATACAGGATTCGGAAACAACGTGGGTCATGACAGTTTGCTAAGGCTAAAGCGTTGAACGGGCGGAATTGCCCGAAAGGTTGGCATTTTAAAGCAGTTACGGGCTGGGATTTAATTCACCAACACTGCGCCTGAGGTCTTATGGCTGGCCGTGTCGACCAAAATCAGGGCGCCCAAGACCCTAGATTTGGCAAAAGGCAAGGCAATCAGGGGCTCTTGGAAGGTCAAAGTGATCTGACCGACAGAATTGGCGGGCAGTTCCGTGGCTTCTTCCTCGACCAGGGTGTTGATGTTCAACCTGTGCACAATGCGCTGCACTTTGGCCTTCACCCAGCGGTGGCCATGCAAGGCCCAGTAAAGGCGGCCGGCTAACAAGGGCGCCTCGTCCATCCAAGCCACTGTGGCATCAATTTGACGCTGGCCTTCCATGTCTGAGTCGGCCGCCAAGATCCAATCACCCCGAGACACATCAACTTCTCGGTCAAGCACCAAGCCTGCGCTTTGACCCGTGATGTTGGTTTTTTCTTGGCGTGTGTCTGATAAAACCTGAGCGACCAGGGCAATTTGACCGCTTGGAAAAACTTTCACACTTTGGCCCACCCTCAAGGTTCCTGTAGCCACGCGACCCCAGAACACCCGACGCCCTCGGTGCGTGACATTGGTTTCGTGGAATTTTTCTACCCATTGCACGGGGAAACTCATGTCTAAGTTGGAGTCTGCGGGTGTGCTGGGCAAATTTTCCAAAATTTGCAACAGGCTTGGGCCGTTGTAACCGCACCAGTTGGCTTGGCTTTCAACCACGTTCCATCCTTTCAGGGCGGAAAGGGGAACCCAAGCTTGAACGCTGATGCCTGCTTCCTGTGCAAATTTGGCCAAGGCTGCCTGAATGTTTTGAAAGGCAACTTGAGCGTTTTGAACCGCGTCTAGTTTGTTGATGGCAAACACCACAGATGGCACGCGCAACAATTTCAACAACAAGCTGTGGCGGCGTGTTTGAGGCAGCAGGTGCAGGTGTGGATCTTGCCAATCAAGTTTAGTGGCATCAACCAGGACCACTGCGGCATCGGCATTGGAAGCTGCCGTCACCATGTTGCGGGTGTATTGTTCGTGGCCGGGCGTATCGCCAATGATGAACTTGCGTGCTTCTGTGTTGAAGTAGCGGAAGGCCACATCGATGGTGATGCCTTGTTCGCGTTCAGCTGACAGGCCGTCCGTCAGCAATGCCAAATCAGTTTCGCCTTGACGCTGCACACCCGCCAAGTGATCTTGCAACACGGCTTTGGTGTCCACCAACAAGCGGCCAATGAGCGTGCTCTTGCCATCGTCAACCGAGCCGCAGGTGATGAATTTGAGGGCGCTGGTCATTAGAAATACCCGTCTTTTTTGCGTTTTTCCATGGAAGCCTCAGAGGTCTTGTCGTCCATGCGCGTGGCGCCGCGTTCGCTCACATTGGTGGCCAATGTTTCAATCACAATTTCTTCAGGGGTGGCCGCAGTACTTTCTACGGGGCATGTGCAAGTGATGTCGCCCACAGTGCGAAAACGCACGTCGCGTATTTGAATGGTCTCGCCATCTTTGGGCGGCGTAAGTCCTGTTACGGGCACCAGTAAACCTCGGCGATCAACCACTTCCCGTTTGTGCGTGTAGTAAAGAGAAGGCAGTGAAATGTTTTCGCGCGCAATGTATTGCCACACATCGAGCTCGGTCCAATTGGAAATGGGGAACACACGAAAATGTTCGCCTGGTTGCAATTTGGTGTTAAACAAAGACCACAGCTCGGGTCTTTGTGACTTGGGCTGCCATTGACCAAAACTGTCTCGGTGGCTAAAGATGCGTTCCTTGGCCCGGGCTTTTTCTTCGTCACGACGTGCTCCGCCAATCAGGGCGTCGAACTTGAATTCCTCAATGGCTTCAAGCAAGGTGACGGACTGATGCACATTGCGTGATTCGCCAGAATGCGCCAAACGCACCGTGCCGCGTTTCATGGAATCTTCAACACTTCGCACAATAAGTTCTGCGCCCAATTCGTTGGCGCGAAAGTCGCGAAAGTCGGTCACTTCTTTGAAATTGTGGCCGGTGTCAATCATGAGCAAGGGGTAAGGAATGCGCCCGCCTTTTTGTTTGTCAACAAATGCTTTTTCTGCACACTTAAGCATCACCAATGAGTCTTTGCCGCCAGAGAAAAGGAGGGTGGGGCGCTCAAACGCGGCAGCTACTTCCCGCAGAATAAAGATGGTTTCTTGTTCGAGGGCATCAAGGTGGGCGTTGCTCAGATGATGGTGCAGTTCAGGTTCAGTGCGTGCGTTCATGGTGTTGATCGATGATGTTTTTCGAAGTGTCTTTATTTCTGTCCGTGCAAGCCACACTCTTTGGCATCTTCGTCTTCCCACCACCAGCGGCCGGCGCGAAACTCCTCGCCTAGGCTGATGGCGCGCGTGCAAGGCGCGCAACCAATGCTTGGAAAAAACGCGTCGTGCAAGGGGTTGTAGTCAACTTGGTTTTCTGAGATGTAGTGCCACACATCACCCCATGTCCAGTTGGCCAAGGGGTTGAGTTTGATTTGGCCTTTGACGGCTTCTTCGGAACGGTCGATCAAAGGCACTTCGGCGCGGTTACTGGACTGTTCGCGGCGCAATCCAGTGACCCAGGCCCGTTGACCCTTCAAAGCTTCTGCCAAAGGCTCGAGCTTGCGAACTTGGCAGCAAGCTTTGCGCAGCTCAAGGCTTTCATACATGGCGTCTTGTCCATGCGTTTTGACGAAAGCGATGACTTTTTCGTTGGAAGGTCGATAGACCTTAACAGGCGTGAAAGAAGACGCTTGCGTACGTTCCAAAAGTGCCAAGGTTTCGCGGTGTAGCGCACCCGTTTCCAGAACGAACACGGGAATGTTCAAGGCATTGTGGTGAATAAGGTGTGTGATAACCACATCTTCAGCGCCCAAGCTAGACGCCTGCGTGACGGGGCTGAATTCAGAAACGGCTTGTTTTAGCAAGGCCAAAGTTTCTGCTAATTTAAGGACAAAGTTAGCGCTTGGCTTTGCATACAGCGCGATCGCATTTTGGTTATTTTTCTGGAAATCGTCACGTAACTCGACAGAAAACTGTTTCATGCTGTTGACTTGGCAAACAAGGGCTGAGTGTCCACGGCCGAGCCTTGGTAGAAGCTAGGGAAACGGTCGAATTGCCGTTGTACAGCGCTGGCGTCTAGTCCCTCGCGCAATACAGCCACATCAAAACCTGTTCGAGCCATGGACACCAGTTGATCAATGAGAACGTCGCCTGTGGCACGAATCTCACCCTTGAATCCCAAGCGACGGCGAAGCAAGAAGGCTTGGCTGTAAGCGCGGCCATCGGTGAATTTTGGGAAATGCAAGTCGATCCGTTTCACGCCATCCAAAGTAACTTCGCGGGGGTCAGTATCATTTTCAATTCGGATGCTGCTGGCATCTTCAGTTGACGCGCTATGCTCGTTGAATGAAAGAATTTTCATGAGAATCTAGGTGATGATGGAACTGAGATGTCGGCTGATTTTCAAGCGAGCGCTGATTCGGAGTGGCGAGCTGAATTAGCCGCCAACTTGAAGGGCTCCTGACCTACACGGCGCAAAGTTTCAATGAAATATTCGGTTCGGCCATTCTGGCTGTTGGCTCCGGGCTGACGAAGTTCAAGATACTTGTTGATCACAGCTTCAATCACTTCAGGCACCTCTGCTGAAGAAAAGGAAGGGCCGACCACTTTGCCGGCGCCAGCATTGCCAGACAGCGCAGAGCCATCTGACCCGCCCAAGGTCACTTGGTACCACTCTTTGCCGTCTTTATCGACACCCAAAATGCCAATGTGGCCACTGTGATGGTGACCGCACGAATTGATGCAGCCACTGATGTGCAAGTCAATGGGGCCCAAGTCATCGAGTTCGTCCAAGTCTTGATAACGCTCTGAAATGGCAGCAGCCACAGGAATGGCGCGAGCATTGGCCAAAGCGCAGTAGTCGCCACCGGGGCACGCGATCATGTCGTTGAGCAAGCCGATGTTGGGGCTGGCAAGTCCCAAGGCTTTGGCTTCTTGCCACAAGGCAAACAATTGGCTTTCGGGCACCCAAGGCAAAACCAAGTTTTGTGAGTGCGTCACGCGTGCTTCATTGCGTGAGTACTTTGCAACCAATGCTGCGGAGGCTTCGAGTTGCTCTGCTGTGGCATCACCTGGGGCCAGACCCAAACGCTTGAAGGACAAACTAACAGCGCGCAACTTTGGATTTTTGTGCAGTGCGACGTTTTGTTGAACCCAGCGATCAAAAGCAGGATCGGACAGGTTGGCATGATCATGGGTCTGAACTTCGGCCGGCGATTTGGGTTCTACAAAGCAGGACGAAATCCGGTCGAATTCTGCTTGGGTAATGGTGTGCGGAGCGCCATCGAGGGTGATGATTTCTTGGTACTCTGTTTCAACTTCATCGATGTAGCGTTGACCTTCAGCCTTCACCAAAATTTTGATACGGGCTTTGTAGATGTTGTCGCGGCGACCCCATTGGTTGTAAACGCGAACCACTGCCTCGAGGTAATTCATGATGTGTTGCCAGGGCAAGAATTCACGCACCAAGGTGCCAATGATGGGCGTTCGGCCCATGCCACCACCCACCCAAACTTTGAAGCCCACTTCGCCTTGTGTATTTTTTACCAATTGCAAACCGACGTCGTGCCAGCCAATAGCGGCCCGGTCTTCTGTGGCGCCAGTGATCGCAATCTTGAACTTGCGTGGCAGAAATGAAAACTCAGGGTGCAGCGTGCTCCATTGGCGCAAAATTTCCGCATAAGGTCTTGGATCGACTACTTCGTCCACCGCCACGCCAGCCAATTCGTCTGTGGTGATGTTGCGAATGCAATTGCCGCTGGTTTGAATGCCATGCATGTCTACCGAAGCCAAGAGGTCCATCACATCGGCCGATTTGTCCAATGGGATCCAGTTGAATTGCACGTTTTGGCGGGTTGTGAAGTGACCGTAGCCTTTGATGAGGCGGGGCGACTTGCCTGGTAACAAGTCTTGCTGAGATTGCGCATTGGCAAAGAGTTCGGCTTCTGGCTGGTCATAGTCTTTGGCGATTTTCGCCAACACACTGAGCTGTTTGCTGGAAATTTCGCCATAAGGCACGGCCACCCGAAGCATGGGGGCGTAGCGCTGAACGTACCAGCCGTTTTGAAGGCGAAGGGGGCGAAACTCTTCGTCGGCGAGTTGGCCTTTTTGCCAGCGCTCGAGCTGATCTCTGTGTTGAGCTGCACGAAGTTTGACAAACTGACGGTCGAAATCTGTGTATTGGTACATCTGATATTAGGGATGGAGGTCTCGGACTTGGCCGTTCAAGGATCGAACTTTATCTGTTCTTTATGCCAAAACAAACGACTTATTCGTTTTACATATATGCTTTTTGATCATAAGTGATTCGCAACCAAGCCTCTGAATTGTCCCCAAGGTGTCTTGGAATTCCCATGCTGATACAGTTTCTCTTTTGAGGAGCTTGAAATGAAGACGTGGTTGATCAGGGTTTTATGGCTTTTTCTGCCAGTCATTTCTTTGCACGCTCAGACGCCTATTCGCATTGGTGAGATCAACTCTTACTCTGCCATGCCTCAATTTACCCAGCCCTACAAGCAGGGATGGCAGCTGGCCATTGAAGAGATCAATGCGGCGGGTGGCTTGCTCGGCCGCAAGGTGGAAGTCATTGCGCGAGACGATGCTGGTAAACCTGAAGACGCTTTGAGGCATGCCATTGAACTGACAAGTCAAGAAAAAGTAGACGTTTTGGCGGGTGGATTTTTATCCAATGTAGGCTTGGCTTTGGCTGATCATGCGGTCAAAAACAAGCGGCTGTTTGTGGCCAGTGAGCCCCTGACCGATGCCATGGTTTGGGACAAGGGAAACCGATATACCTTCCGTTTGCGTCCCAGCACTTACATGCAAGCGGCCATGTTGGTGGAAGAAGCGGCCAAGATGCCTGCCAAACGTTGGGCTACATTGGCGCCAAATTATGAATATGGACAAAGCGCTGTGGCGAGTTTCAAGGAATTATTGAAAGCCAAGAGACCCGATGTGGAGTTCGTGGGCGAACAATGGCCAGCGCTTGGAAAAATAGATGCAGGCAGCAGCTTGAGTGCGCTCATGCAAAGCAAGCCCGATGCTATTTTCAACGTCACCTTTGGTGCTGACTTGGCCAAGCTGGTTCGTGAAGGCAATCAGCGCAGCATCTTCCCCAAAGTGCCTGTGGTGTCTATGCTCTCAGGTGAGCCCGAGTATCTGGAAGTTTTGAAAGACGAAACGCCCAAAGGCTGGATTGTGACGGGCTATCCTTGGGATCAAATTGACACCAAAGAGCATGCTTCGTTTGCTGCCAACTATTACAAAAAATTCAACGAGAACCCCAAAGTGGGGTCGGTGGTGGGTTATGCCACCATGCAAGCTATTTTTGCAGCCATTAAAAAAGCTGGCAGTACCGACAACGAAAAATTGGTGTTGTCCATGCGTGGCTTGAAGTTCAGCACACCGTTTGGCCCCGCCGAATTCAGAGCCATCGACCAGCAATCGACCATGGGTGCTTATGTGGGCAAGCTCGACCTGCGTGGCAACCAAGGGACGATGACGCAATGGCGCTATGCCGATGGCAAAAATTATCAACCGACCGACGCCTATGTGAAATCACGCCGGCCGGCAGCGGCTCAGCAGTAAGCGCTTGATTTGCTCTTCCTCAGTGCGCATTGACCGCACTGTTCTATCCGAATCTTGAGGCTGCCATGCGTTTGGCCAGTGATGTTGCCATGGGCAAAGGTTCTTGGTTGAGTTGCGCGGCCAACAGTTCGCCACATAACACCGACCAGCTTAAACCCCTCGCGCCCATTCCGGTGCAAACGCTGATGCCTTCAAATTCAGGGTGTTGAAACCCCCCCACTGCAGGCACGCGATCGGGTAAGGCGCTGCGAATGGCAGACCAAGAACTTGCTTGAGACAGTTGCACGCCCGACAAAATTTCATCTCTCAAAGCGGGCATCAATTCTGCCCATTGAATCAAATTGCTCACTTGATCCTCTTGGCGAGTTAGCGTATCGATATCGTTGCGCTGAAAACTCGAGCCCACGATCCAAAAAGCTTCTGAATCAGGCTTTTCAAAATCCTTTAAATGTCCAATGAAACTGCCATGACCATTGACTGGAAAGCTGGGTAATTTCTGACGCAAGGCATGGCTGAGCAATGACATGGGGCCAAAGGTCACTTGGCCTCGAAGGGCCGTGGCTGGCAGGTGAGGGCGAGGGTGGCGTTCCTCTGGCAAGGTGGTCTCCATGCTTTGCAACAAACTTTCGCAGTCGTGTGCGTTGGCCAGCACCACGTGTGAGGCTTGTGCCAAGGTGTGGCCCTTTGAATCCATCAAATGCCATGCGTCGTTTTGGCGAACCAATCGGTCAATGCACGCGTTGTACATGACCTCAATGCCATGCCAACCCAACTGCGCTTTCGCCAAAGCTTGGGTTTGAATCCATCCTGCCAAGGGATGCCACAAGGCTGGGTTTTCTACAAGAAGTCCACTGGCTTTTTGCTGATGTGCACTTGCATGCGTGCTCCATTCATGACCTGCTTTGGGCCATAAGTTGCCCGTGGGTAGCTGACGCTTTCCAGCATATCTGTGTTCCATCAAATGAGAAATATCCCAGTCAAGTCCCTTTTGTAAAAGCGCTGCAGCTCGCTGCACAGTGGCTCTAACCCCATCCCGTGTGATGCGTGAAAGCACATTGTTGTCAGGCGAAACGTGGGTGGCAAAAATACCGGCAGGCAAGCCAGATGCACCGGCTCCCAAGCCAGGGCCTCGGTCTAAGACTTTGACCTGCCAGCCTCGTTGCGCAAGGCTGTAAGCCACAGCAGAGCCCGCCAAGCCAGCACCCACCACGACCACTTGCCTTTGCTGATGCGCCTTGTCACTGGCACTGGCACTGGATCGCATCGATGTTTGGGGGGTCCAAGCGGGCTGGTATTGCCCTAAATCGTTTGAACTGCTGAGTTGAATGCCCCCACTTTGCAGTTCGAGTAGGCGTTCTGACGTGCTTTCTTTCCAATGCACAGCGGTGCCCCTTTGGCACAAGCGCACGATGGTTTTGATCGGCCAGTCGTGGAAGGTCTGAACGCAAATGCTGTTGGCGCAGATGTCCAGTTCGCGCGCCATCAGGGTCGGGGCGCCGATATACAAGGTGAGTTGAACGCAAGCTGCGTCAAACAGAATGCGGTGAACACCTGGCAGCAAGCCATAACAGGTTGATTTGAGCTCCGCATGGAGCGCACCAGGTGCTTCACTCGCAAAGCTGGTGACGAAAAGTTTCGCAGGACGATGGGAGTCAGATCGCCAAGCGTTCAAGGTGTTGAGAAATGCGTCACCTGTTCCAAACGCTGTGTCTAAAGCGTGCCAACTGAGTTGCCACGGCGCTCGATGTTTCCAGTGGGTGGCGTGAAAGTTAGGCGCTGGGGGGAGGGACATAGCCTTGGGCTGCATCGGCACCATCGCCAAAGAAATGGTTTTCCATTTGGCGAGCCAAATATTGGCGTGCACGTGCATCAGCCAGGTTCAATCGGTTCTCATTGACCAACATGGTTTGGTGCTTGAGCCATGCAGCCCAAGCCTCTTTGCTCACGTTTTCCCAAATGCGTTTACCCAGCTCTCCTGGGTAGGGCGCGAAGTCCAAACCCTCGGCTTCAGTTTCCAATTTGATGCATTTCACAGTGCGAGCCATGGTATTCCTTGATGTTGCTTAAGATTGCTTGTCTCTACGGATATAAAATTATTGTATTTCCAATAGAACCAAATAGGCTTGAAAATAGCTTGTTTAGTTTACATTCCCCTAGGCTTTATGAGTGCATTTTTAGAAGAGAAGGTCCTGAGTGTTCACCACTGGACCGACCGTTTGTTCAGTTTCACAACCACGCGCGATCAAAGCTTGCGCTTTTCCAATGGCCATTTCACCATGATTGGCTTGCGGGGCGACAATGGCAAGCCGCTGTTGCGGGCCTATAGCATTGCCAGCGCCAATTATGAAGAGCACCTTGAGTTTTTGAGCATCAAGGTGCAAGACGGACCGCTGACTTCCAAGTTACAACATATTCAAGTGGGTGACACCATTGTGGTGGGGCGCAAACCCACAGGCACGTTGCTCATTGACTACCTCACGCCTGCCAAGCGCTTGTACCTCATTGGCACAGGAACGGGCCTGGCACCTTTCATGAGCATCATTCGCGACCCCGA
>CANJOS010000077.1 GCA_947476015.1 Comamonadaceae bacterium
ATACCAGTCATAAATGCGCCCCACAAACGGCGAAATGAGCTGCACCTTGGCTTGACCGCAAGCTACCGCCTGTGCAAAAGAGAACAACAAGGTGAGGTTGGTGTGAATGCCTTCGCGCTCTAATTCAGCCGCCGCTTGGATGCCCTCCCAGGTGGCTGCAATTTTGATCAACACGCGTTGGCGCGAAATACCTTGTGCTTCATAGAGGCTCATCAAACGGCGCGCACGCGCCAAGGTGGCCGCTGTGTCAAAACTCAAACGCGCATCGACTTCCGTAGACACACGACCCGGAATGGTCTTCAGAATTTCACAACCAAAGCGCACCAACAAATGGTCCATCACCACATCCAACGGCTGCCCTTTGTGTGCGGCCACAGACTCAGAAAGCAGGGGCGCATATTCGGGCTTTTGCACAGCCTTCAAGATCAGCGACGGGTTGGTGGTTGCATCTTGCGGTTGGAACTGGGCCAGTTGTTTGAAATCACCGGTGTCAGCAACCACGGTGGTGTGTGTCTTGAGGGCGTCGAGTTGGTTCATGGCAAAAAATTGTGGCTAAGCTTGAATTATCGATGAAACAAAGTTACATTACCAAGTCATTTTTATGTAACCAATCAACATGTCCTTCGATTTGGTCTTTTTTGGCGGCACGGGCGACCTGGTTTGGCGCAAATTGATGCCCGCTCTTTTCCAAGCTTTTCGCCATGGCACCCTGCCTGAGGGCGGTCGAATCATTGGGGTTGCTCGCGACAGCATGTCGGATGAGCAATACAGAACTCTCATCCAGTCTCGTTTTGAGCAGGTGGAAGGCGCCAAACGCCCCAATGACGAAGAATTTGCCCTGTTCAAGGCCATGCTCCATTACGAACGCGTGGACTTGTCCAATGCGGCTGATTACGCCAAATTGGCCACCCGACTGGCAGAACGCGAAACGGATCACGTTGTGATGTATTTGGCCACGGCACCCAGCTTGTTCAACACGGTCTGCGAGCAATTGGGCGCAGCCAAACTGAACACGGCCAAAACCCGCATTGTTTTGGAAAAGCCACTCGGCCATGACCTCCAATCAAATCGCGCCATCAACCAAAGCGTGCGCAAAGTGTTTGCGGAGCAGCAAATTTTTCGCATTGACCATTACCTTGGCAAACCTTCCGTGCAAAACCTGTTTGCCATGCGCTTTGGCAATGCCTTGTTTGAACCCCTGTGGCGCCGTGAACACATTGCCAACATTCAAATCACCATCGCAGAAGAACTGGGCGTTGAAAAGCGTGGCGCGTTTTATGAGAACACAGGTGCGCTGCGCGACATGGTGCAGAACCATGCCTTGCAATTGTTGTGCGCGATTGCCATGGAGCCGCCCATCAATGCGCATGCTGATGCGATTCGCGATGAGAAGCTCAAAGTTTTGCGCTCCCTCAAACCATGGACCCCTGAAAGCTTGAACCAACATGTCGTGCGCGGTCAATACAGCCCAGGCAATGTGCAGGGTCAAGCCGTACCAGGTTACTTGGAAGAAACCGGCGTGAACCCCAACAGCAACACCGAAACCTTTGTGGCGCTTAGAACGGAAATCACCAACTGGCGTTGGGCGGGTGTGCCTTTTTATATTCGAACGGGGAAACGATTGGCGTCGCGCGAGGGTTACATTGAAATCAATTTCCGCCCTACACCGCACGCCATTTTTCAGGCGCCTGCTGGCGGCGTGAACAAGCTCATCATTCACTTGCAGCCTAAGGATGGCTTGGCATTGCACCTGTTTGCAGAAGGCCAACAAAAACGAATCAAGCTGGGCAATCAAGGATCGGCCAATTTAAGCTCAGTTCAACTCGACCTTGACTTCGACAAACGCTTTGGCAGTGAGCGCGTGGGCGCCTACGAGCGCTTGCTCTTGGATGTTTTAGAGGGGCGCCTGAATTTATTTGTGCGCAGTGATGAGCAAGAAGAAGCTTGGCGCTGGGTCGAACCGATTTTGCAGCACTGGTCTGAAGACACCCAGGGGCCCCGTCACTACGCCGCTGGCACTTGGGGCCCCAGTGCTTCTAGCGCCATGATTGCACGCGACGGCTTTTGCTGGTCGGAAGAGATTTAAACCATGCTTGACCGCATCAAGGCCTCACTTCCTTCCTTGGCCCCTGCCGAACAGCGGGTGGGCAAATTGGTTTTACTCGATCCCCGCGCATTTGCCAATTTGCCAGTGACTGAGTTGGCCGAACGTGCGCACGTGAGCAAGCCCACAGTGGTGCGATTTTGCAGAAGCGTGGGCTATGACGGTCTGACCGATTTCAAACTGAAACTGGCAGGCAATGTGAGCGAAGGGGTGCCCTTCATTCACAGAAGCGTTGACGCCGATGACAAAACCAGCGACGTGACCGTCAAAGTGATTGACAACACCGTGGCGGCGTTTTTGAAATACCGCAACGATGCCTCCTCTTATGCTTTAGACCAAGCGGCACAAGCACTTGCCGGAACACACGCTTCCGGCAAGCGCATCGAGTTTTTCGGTGTGGGCAACTCGGGCATCGTGGCGCAAGATGCGCAGCATAAATTTTTCCGCTTGGGCATGAACACCATCGCCTACAGCGATGGCCACATGCAGGTCATGAGCGCCTCCCTGCTGAGCAAGGGCGACTGTGTGGTGGTTATTTCCAACTCAGGCCGCACGCGCGATTTGATGGACGCCTGCGACATTGCAAAAAAACGCGGCGCCACCACCATTGTGATCACAGCCAGCGGCTCACCCCTGGCCACGGCAGGCCATATTCACCTCACCGCCGATCACCCTGAAAGCTACGACCGCTACAGCCCCATGGTCTCTCGGCTCTTGCACTTGCTGATCATTGACATCTTGGCCACCACCGTGGCCTTGCGCATTGGCGAGTCATTGCAGCCCGCGCTTCGGGAGATGAAAAACAATTTACGCAACAAGCGGTACACCTGACGATTCAAAGCCAGTCTTTCTAAGGTCTTTTGACCTCGGCTTCACAGGGTTTCAAATAAGGGTTGGCAGAAACCCTGATTCAACTTGCGGTCCGTCACCACCCCCCCTAGAATGAATCGGTTACTTAACTTTGACAGGATTTAGCATGTACCACCGCTTCCTCACGCAATCGCGCCGCCTGGCGCTGGCTTTCGGAGTTTCGGCAGCCCTGCTGGGTGCCACTGGCGCGCAAGCCGTCGAATTCAAATGGGCTGCTCAAAACGATATCTTGACGCTCGACCCCCATTCGCAAAATCACGCAACCACCAACAACATCTTGGGTCACACTTATGAGCCTCTTGTTCGCTATGACAAGAGTTACAAAGTAGAGCCCGCTTTGGCTACAACGTGGAAGATCATCAACCCCACAACCGTTAGATTCAACCTGCGTAAAAATGTCAAATTCCATGATGGTTCATCATTCAGTGCAGATGATGTTTTATTTTCATTTGATCGAATCAAACAACCTCAAGGAACGATGCAAATTTATGTGGCTGGCATCAAAGAGATGAAAAAAGTGGATGAATTCACGATTGACATGATCTTGGAGAAACCCAACCCCACTTTGCTCAACAGCCTCACTACCTTCTTGATCATGAGCAAGACATGGGCTGTTGCTAACAAAGCAGAAAATATACAAGACTACAAAGCCAAGGAAATTACCTACGCTTCTACCAATTCAAACGGCACTGGACCTTACCTCATCAAAGAATGGGCGCCGGAACAACGACTGCTGATGGCTGCCAACACTGCATGGTGGGACAAGTTAAAAGGCAACGTCACAGACATTACTTACACACCCATCAAATCTGACCCCACTCGCATTGCCGCCTTGCTGGCTGGAAACGTCGATGCTGTGACAGATTTACCGACGCAAGATGTGGCTCGCCTTCGTTCAACACCGAATTTGTCGGTACTCGATGGTCCAGAAGTTCGAACTATTTTCTTGGGCCTCGATATGGGCAGCGATGAACTCAAATATGGTCAAAAAGGTAAAAACTTTTTCAAGGATGTCCGCGTCCGAAAAGCTTTGAGTATGGCCATTGACCGCAAAGCCATTCAGAAAAGCATCATGCGCGATCTGTCTATTCCTGCAAGTCTCATCATTGCGCCTGGCGTCAATGGCTACGCCACAGAATTGGACAAGGTCGCGGCACCCGATCTGAAAGGGGCTAAAAAATTACTGGCCGATGCCGGTTACCCCAATGGTGTCGAGTTCACCTTAGATTGCCCTAACAATCGCTATGTGAATGACGAAGAAGTCTGCCAGGCCGTAGTCAACATGTGGGCAAAGATTGGCGTCAAAGCCAAACTCAATGCAGTGAACTTTGCACCCTTCATTGCCAAAGTTCAGAATTTTGACACAAGCGCCTATTTACTGGGCTGGGGTGTCGCCACTTATGACGCACAGTATTCATTGCAATCATTGGTCATGACGCGTACCCAAGGACCCGATGGCAACTTTAACTATTCAAAAGTAAGCAATGCCAAGGTCGATGCATTGGTTGAGTCTATGAAAACTGAACTCAACGTGAAAAAGCGTGCAGCCATGATCAAAACTGCGCTCACCATTACCCGTGATGAAGTGCTCTACATCCCCTTGCACCATCAAATGCGGCCATGGGCTATGAAGAAGAATATCACCATGTCGCACAACTCCAATGACGCACCCAAAATGTATTACGTTACTGTGAAGTAATCGATTCATTCATGCCGGCCCTCCTCCGACGCATGGCAAGCCACCTTGATGCCGTGCAAACTCTTGAGGACGGGTCGTTCCGTTTTGCATCGTTCGTTCGCCAAGGGGCAGCGCGGGTGAAAGCTACAACCTGTGGGTGGATTCAAGGGATTGGGCACTTCGCCTTGCACAGGTGTGCGCGCACGGCCTGTGTCTTTCATTTTGGGGATGGCATCCAGCAACATGCGGGTGTAAGGATGCTGTGGATTTCGGAACAAACTGTGTTTGTCCGCTAACTCTACCAACTGACCCAAGTACATCACCCCCACGTTGTCGCTCACATGCCGCACCACCGCCAAGTTGTGTGAAATGAAAAGATAAGTGAGGCCGCGCTCGCGTTGCAAGTCTTTCATGATATTCAGCACTTGTGCCTGAACACTCACATCCAACGCAGAAGTAGGCTCATCACAAACTAAAAATTCAGGCGCTGACGCCAACGCGCGCGCAATGGAAATACGCTGTCGCTGTCCGCCAGAAAACTGATGTGGAAACTTCACCATGTCTAGGGCAGACAAGCCCACTGATTGCAACAACTCAGCCACACGTTCTTTCAAGGCTTGTTCGTTTTGAATCAAGCCATGCTCATGCAAGGGCTCTCCCACAATGGCTTCCACGGTCCATCTTGGGTTCAAGCTGGCATAAGGGTCTTGAAAAATCATTTGAATGCGCTTGCGCATGGCCTTTGCATCATTCGATTTAAAAGCTGCGTAGGCATCTTTTCCATCAAATTGGAAGCCACCACGCGTTGGCTCATACAAACCCACCAACAAGCGCGCCACCGTGCTTTTGCCGCAACCCGACTCGCCCACCAAGGCCAGTGTTTTGCCGCGCTCAATTTCAAAACTCACACCATCTACCGCCTTGAGCAGTTGACGCGGTTTGCCCTCAATGACGCGGCTTAACCAAGTCGCCGACACGTCAAAAGTTTTTGCCAAATCATGCGCCACTACCAAGGGTTGATCTACAGTTGATGCTGGCGATTTTTTTTCTGCACTCATAACCGACCCTCCGTCTGGGGTGTGGATGTGAGCCAGCAGGCAACCTGCGTTGGTAACTGGTTTTGCAACTGTACGCCTTGGATCAATTCAGGTCGTTCGTGTCGGCATCGCTCCAACACTTGAGGACACCGGGGATTGAATGCACACCCCTTGGGTATCGCATTCAAGCGCGGCATGGCGCCGTCAATTTGATTCAAGCGTTCACGGTCCACCGCCATGTCGGGAATAGAGGCCATCAAACCTGCGGTATAGGGATGAGCAGGCTTGTGTATCACTTGTTGGACAGGCCCCACCTCCACGATGCGGCCTGCATACATCACAGCCACTCGGTCGCAGGTTTCAGCAATGACGCCCATGTCGTGCGTGATCAACATCACGGCCGCGCCACGCTGCTTGCAAATGTTTTTCAACAAGCTGATGATTTGCGCTTGAATGGACACGTCCAATGCGGTGGTGGGCTCATCGGCCACGATGAGTTGTGGCTCTGCTGCCAAGGCCAATGCAATCACCACGCGCTGACGCATGCCGCCCGAGAACTGATGCGGAAAATGATCAATGCGCTCTGCAGCAGCAGGAATGCCCGTGTCTTCTAGCAAGCCAATGGCACGTTGTCGCGCTTCTGCATCGGACAGAGGCAAATGCGCTTGAATGGTTTCCACCAACTGCTTGCCCACTGAGTAAAGCGGGTTCAAGGAAGTCAGCGGGTCTTGAAAAATTGCGCCAATTTTCCGGCCGCGAATGCTGCGCATTTGATCGTTGTTCAGTTGATCGATGCGTTGCCCCTGCAACAAAATTTCACCACTGGCAATGCGGCCAGGGGGCTCAAGCAAACCAATGATGGAAGCACCGGTGAGTGATTTGCCCGCACCCGATTCGCCCACCACACCCAAAATTTCGCCAGGGGCAATGTCAAAGGAAATACCATCCAACGCTCGCAAGACGCCATGCCTGCTGGAAAATTCCACCACCAAATTTTTAACTTGTAAAAGGCTCATGAAGTGATCAAAAAAAGGTTCAACGCAAACGCGGGTTCAAGGCATCACGCAACCAGTCGCCTAATAAATTAACAGACAGGGCAATCAGCACCAAGGTGACGCCCGGAAAAATGGTGATCCACCACTCACCTGAAAACAAAAAGTCATTGCCAATTCGAATGAGCGTTCCAAGCGAAGGTGACGTGGGCGGCACCCCCACCCCCAAAAACGACAAGGTGGCCTCCGTGATGATGGCCGTGGCCACCTGAATGGTGGCCAGCACCAAGACGGGTCCCAGCACATTGGGCAACACATGCCGAAACATGATGCGCATTGGTGCCACACCTGTCACGCGTGCCGCTTGCACATACTCTTTCTGACGCTCCACCAAGGTCGTACCGCGTACCGTCCGTGCATATTGCACCCATCCGGTGAGCGAGATAGAAATGATGAGCACGCCAAAGGCCAAGGAATCATCTGCTTGAGGAAACAAAGCTCGGCCTACACCGGCAATCAGCAGCGCCACCAAGATGGCAGGAAATGACAGCATGACATCGCACAAACGCATCAAAACTGCATCCAACCACCCGCCCCGAAAGCCAGCCACCAAACCCAAGCCCACACCCACCAAAATAGACAGCAACACAGAAGCCAAACCCACCACCAAAGAGATGCGCGTGCCATACATCAAGGCCGACAAAATATCGCGCCCCTGATCATCCGTACCCAGCAAGTATTTGAGACTTCCTTCTTCGGCCCAAGCAGGTGGCAAGCGTGAGTCTGTCAATTCCAAACTGGCCGCATCGAATGGGTCGTAGGGTGCAATCCACTGGGCGAACACTGCGCAAAAAATAAACACAAACGCAATCAACGCAGCAGCCATCGCAGTTTTAGATTGCTGAAAGCTGTAGCCCACATCCGTGTTCAGCCATCGAGAAATAGGATTTGCCATGCTCACTTAATCTTTCTGCGCAAGGGGCAAAGCATGCTCCACCAAACTGGCATGCAAAGCTGCACCCAAAGGCAAGATGGCATCGTTGAAATCGTATCGACTGTTGTGCAAGGGGTAGGGGCCGGGGCCATTGACCGCACCTTGTCCAATGCGCAAATACGCGCCGGGCTTGGCTTGCAACATGAAAGAAAAATCCTCTGACCCCATGCTGGGCGTCATGTTGCGCCACACGCGCTCTGCGCCGACCAAGGTGGTGGCCACATCGGCTGCAAAATTTGCTTCTTGCACTGTGTTCACAGTGGCAGGATAGCCACGCTCGTAAATGAGCTCAGCCGTCGCGCCAAAGCCTTGAGCAATGGACTCGCACAAACGACGCAACTTGTCTTCAATGTCTTGCTGAATGGTTTCGTTGTAGGTGCGCACCGTGCCCACCAACGTGGCCACCCCTGGAATGACGCTGAAAGCCACAGGGTTGCCTGCCTGCATGGCGCAAATACTCACCACCGCTTGATCAAATGCCGACACATTGCGCGACACCACGCTCTGCGCCGCCGTGATGATGTGCGCTGCCACCAACACAGGGTCGACCGCCTGGTGGGGTCTGGCACCATGTCCACCTTTGCCTGCAATTTGAATGCGAATGATGTCTGCTGCAGCTTGCATCGGCCCTGGCGTCACACCAATCACACCCAGTGGGGTTTCTGGCGAGTTGTGTTGCGCATACACCTGCTCACATGGGAAGCGATCAAACAAACCGTCTTCCATCATGGCGCGAGCCCCTGCGTAGCCTTCTTCACCCGGCTGAAAAATCAGCACTGCAGTGCCATCAAACTGGCGTGTTTCTGCCAAATAACGCGCAGCACCCAAGAGCATGGCCGTGTGGCCATCATGCCCACAGGCATGCATCAAGCCAGCGGTTTTGGATTTCCAAAGGCTGTCATTGTGCTCTGGCAAAGGCAACGCATCCATGTCGGCACGCAGACCCAACATTCGCCCTGGGTTTTGCGCTGATCGGCCTTGGCCGTGGACCAAAGCCACCACACCTGTTTTGCCAATGCCCGCATGCACAGCATCGACACCGCAAACTTTGAGCGCTTCGACCACTCGGGCCGAGGTGTAAATTTCTTCAAACCCCAACTCAGGGTTGGCGTGCAAGTCACGGCGAAACGCAGTGAGCTCAGGGTGAAACGCTGCAATGCGCGCAAACACACGCCCTTGTGCCAAAGCACTTTGGAGCGAAGCCCCTTGTGTCAAGGCTTCTTTGTGCGTCATGCCCGAAGGCTGATTCAAAACCATGCTCAATGTCCTCCCGGTTTCTCTACACGCAAACGCGGATCAACCGCAAAATAAAGCAAGTCAACGATCAAATTGATGATCACAAAAATGAGTGCAATGAGGCACAAATAAGCGGCCATGACAGGAATGTCGGCAAAGGTCACTGCTTGAATGAAGAGGAAACCCATGCCCGGCCACTGAAACACCGTCTCGGTGATGATGGCAAAAGCAATCAGGCCGCCGAGTTGCAAACCCGTGATGGTCATCACCGGAACGAGTGTATTTTTCAGCGCATGGCCAAAATGAATCACGTTGTTGGACAGGCCGCGCGCACGTGCAAACTTGATGTAATCGGTGCGCAGCACTTCCAACATTTCAGCGCGCACCAAACGCATGATGAGTGTGAGTTGAAACACTGTGAGTGTGAGCGCCGGCAACACAATGTGATGCCAGCCTTTGGCAGTCAGCAAGCCCGTGCTCCATCCGCCAATTTTGACCACATCACCTCGGCCAAAACTGGGGAACCAGCCCAACAAGACGGCAAAAAACAAAATCAGCAAGATGCCAATGAGGAAGGTGGGCAATGACACGCCCAACAACGACAAGGTCATGAGCAACTGACTGCCCCAAGTGCCCCGCCTGAGAGCGGCATAAACACCCATAGGGATGCCCAAAAGCAAGGCCATTCCAGCCGCTATCAGCGCTAACTCTAACGTGGCAGGAAACCGATCGGCAATGAGCTGCGACACCTTGGCCCCTTGGCGCAAGCTGATGCCAAACTCACCATGTGCGGCATTCCATAAAAAGTGCGCAAACTGCACAAAAAAGGGTTGGTCCAGCCCCAAATCTTTGCGCAGCCGCGTGATTTGATCCGCTGTGGCATCTTGTCCCAACATGAAGAGCACAGGGTCGCCCACGTATTGAAACAAGAGAAACGCGATGAACGCGACCGAGAACATGACCAAAACCGCCTGAATCAGGCGCTGCAACACAAAAGCCAGCATTCGCTTTCCCGAGAAATGAGACTTGAACTATGCAACAAGCAGGCCCGCTTTGGCGAGAGGGAAACCCCCACGTTGAAACTATTTCAAACTATCTGAGCTGAATGGGGCCATACCAAGCTTTGGCGTTGCTGCGTGTGTTGTCGGTATCAGTCATCAGTCCAATGCCAATGAGCGCGCCAGGCGCTTCTCCAAAGGCCTTCTCAAAATCGGCTTTGATGTCACGCTCATAAGTCAGCCACTGGTCAAGGCGACCCTTGCCAGACTCCACCACCACTTTGCGAATTCGATCGGTTCGAGGGTTGAGAATCACAGAATTGAGCGAGCGCTTGTTGCACCACACATACATGAGTGTGGCGTAAGGCATAGGTCTGCCCGTGATGGCATGTGTGAGCTCGCTCAGCATGGCGTTTTGAGGACTGAAGTTTCTTTGATCGCCCGCAAAGGCCAAGACCAAGCGCACAGGCGAATCATCGTGCTCACGCTGTCCCATGTCGGCAGCCTCAATGAGGTTTTGCACTTGCCAAGCAAAGGCCAGCCGATTGAAATTTTCAGGGGGCACATTCAGGTCTAGGCGCAGCATGCTGGCAGAAGACTGCGCGTTGGCCATGACGGTTTGTTGTGCTTTGACTTTCACCAAAGAATATTGTGTGGTGATTTTCCCGGGCAGCTTCAAGGCTTCCCATTTGATTTGATCTTCTGGTAGCCAGGTGTGGGGTAAAGAAATGTGCGTGGCAGCTAAATTGCCTTGCGCTGCTGTGCTTGAAGGCGTGCTCATTTTGAAGATAGAGCAAGCCTGAAGACTCCAAATGAAAGTCAACAAGGTGGCCATCTTGAAGATAAAACGTTTCATAGTTTTCGGTCGATGCAAGTCTTCTACCCAATAAAAAACCCACCATGTTGCCACGGTGGGTTTTTATTTTCTAGACATTCAACTGGCGGATGCCAGCGGAAGGATTAGAAGTTAACGTTTAAGCCCAATGTTGAGCGTGTGCGAACACGGTCAGCCCAAGTGGCTTGTGTATTGGCTGTGAAAGTACCTGCCAAGTCATCAACTTTTTCCCAACGAGCTTGCAACGAGGTCATTTTGCTCAAATCATAACGGTATTGAGCGCCAGTGAACTTGGAAGTTTTGCCACCGTATGTAGCGCGCAGAGTGTTGTTTTCTTTGGCTTGTGCTGATGTCAACATGAAGGTGTTGGCGCCCATGGTGTAGATGGCGTTGAAACCGGTTGTTGTACGATCAGACACAGAAGCAGCAGTTGTGCTGTTCTTCAAGTAAGCTTGACGAATAGCACCAATGCGCAAACCGTTGCCCAAATCATAAGCAGCAACCATTGTGTCCAAATGGCTCTTGACTTGTGAGGCTGCAGCAATAGCAGCAACACCTGTGGCGTCAGTGTCCAAGCGAGTCACCTGAGCAACAATAGGACCATTGCTGTATTTGGCAGAAACTTCAGTCCAACCTGCTTGATTTTGGAGGCCCAATGCAGTTGTAAAGTTAGCAACTGTTGTAGATTGGTTGTTGTTCTTCTGCTTAGTGGCGTTTTGATAGAACACTTGGAAGCCAGACATCACGGGTGACTTGTACTCCATGGTGTTGTCAGCACGAACACCATAGTTACCTGCGCAAGCCAATGAAGCGCAGATTACAGAACCGTAGCCACCACCGTAAGATGTGCCAACTGTGGGATTGAACAAAACAACACCACCGTACAAGCTTTGGTTATTGATGGTACCAAAATTAACAGTACCAAAACCACCAGAGATACCAACCATCTTTTGGTCGTTACCAAATGTTCCCTGTGCGCCTGCGTTGGTCAAAGTTGCTGCAGTGGGTGCGCCTGAGCCAGCAAAAGTAGGCAAAACACCTTGGTCGCCAAAGGTAGTCATGAACTGGATGTCGCTGCCGTGCATGAAGTGAGCCTTCAAGCCACCGCCCAAGTCTTCCAGACCGCGCATGTAAATGTTGGATGTGCCCATACCGTTTTGTTCCCAGCCAGTGGCTTTGTTGCCACCGTAGTTGTTGGAAACATAACCAGCATTCAGGTTACCAGTGATCTGGAAACCAGGCTTGCCGTCCGTCGTTTGTGCAGATGCTGCGCCAACCAAAGCCAATGCAGCCAATGCA